>JAYSRE010000184.1:0-24698 GCA_043721235.1 Polaromonas sp.
GCAATCGGCTCTTGCCACACTTCAAGCCAGCCCGCGTCTAGCGCCGCTTGTATTTCAGGCTCACCGCGCTGATTCGTGCCGGGCAAGACTTCGCTCAAGACGGTCGGCGTTAGACAGACCTTGCCAAACAATTGATTCAACCAAGCCAGGCCACCCACACGCGTCAAGCCAATCAACGGGCTGGCATCCGCGATGACCAACCGACGCACTGCTGTGGGCTCGCTCACGCTGCTTGCGCCAGCCAACGATCCAGCGTTTCCATGTCAGACAAATATTCTGGTGGTGTTTGATCCACCACGGCAATCCCTAATCGTGAGACGTGCGTGATGAATGCCGACAGGCTCATGTTGGCCAATTTGGCCGAGCGAGCCAACGACAAGCCGCCATCGCGAAACAATGCCGTGGCCAAAGCCGAGCGTGTGCCAGCCGCGCTGAACACCTGACCCTGCTCAAACGACAAGATCACCGCATCAGGCTCATTGCGGTTCATCACCACTACGGGCGCTATTTTTGCCTGACGCAGAGCCACGCTTGGGTTGTTTTTTAGGTCGGAGACGTTGACATTTTGCATATTCAGCCCCTTTAATATAGGAATATAAATAATTATATCATAGGAAGATTAGAAGGGCACTTCAGATCGCAGTCTGTGTATTCGGGGAGCGGTTGGTCTGCATGTTGAGTGTGAGGATATTCCAGCTCTACCCTGTATTTCCTCAAACAGCCCATAGAGAACGCAGACGTGAAAATGCACATGCGCGTTTAGGCTGGAGCCAAGGCGGCGGATAAAGACGATGGCGCCAATGTGCAGAGCCGCTGTATTTTTCATTCGCCGCACCGGGGCTTGCGTTGCTGCAAACGTAGCATTACGATGCCCATTTAAATCACTATGGCTCACATTTTCAGCGTCGACAACATCGCCCTTCCCCAGCGCGTGGCTGCTTGGCGCGATGCTGTGTGCGACACTTTTGTGCGGCTTGAATGCGAGCCTGACCGGCGTGCGCCCATGCGCGGCAGGCTAGAGGCGGGCACCTTGGGTGACTTGCATGTGGCCCGCGTGCAAAGCTCGCCCCAGCGTGTAGAGCGCACACGCGAGCATGCAGCCCAAGCGGACGAAGCTTTTGTGCTGCTGAGTGTGCAGCTGCGTGGCCGCACCCTGATGCAACAAGGCGATTCGCAGGCGGTGCTCACACCCGGCTGCTTGGCGTTTTATGACACCACGCGCCACTACACCCTCACGCTGCCCAACGACTTTGACCAGATCGTGCTGCACCTGCCGCACGACACACTGCACCGCAAAGTGCCTGGCGGCCTGGACCATATGGCGCAGTGCATCAGCGCTGCCAACCCGTTTGCCCAAGCCATCATAGCGCTGGCGCCACAGCTGTTGCAGATGGTGAACGCACCGCGGCCTGCTATGGCGCAGCGCACCTGCGATGCTGCGGTAGAGCTAATGGCGCTGGCCATGGACTCGCTGGCTACACACGCTAGCGTGCATGTGGATGCGCCCGTGCAGGTGCAAGGCGCGTCGGCCGATGCGCTGGTGTGGCGCACGCGCGAGCTGATCAGCCGCCAGCTGGACGACGCCGCGCTAACCCCCACGCGCCTGGCCAGCCAAGCCCATGTGTCGCTGCGCAGACTGCAAGAGGTGTTTAAAGTGCAAGGTACCACGCTGACCGACAGCATTTGGGACATGCGGCTAGACTTTGCGCGCGGCTTGCTGGTATCTGGTGCGGGCCAGCGCGAGTCGGTTAGCACGATTGCCTATCGCGCGGGCTTTAGTGACCTGGCGCACTTTAGCCGCCGCTTTAAACAGCGCTACGGCGCATCACCTAGCGAGTACCGCACCCGTTAAATCGGCCAACGCAGCGCGCGGTTTAGATTAGTATTTCGCGTGCGGGGTCTTCACTGTGCAGTACATGCTGGGCAAACACCGCCAGCTTGGCGGTGTCGGCACGCAAAACCTCCTGCTTGACGGCCAGTACCTGGGCCGGGTGCATCGAGAAAGTGCGCAGGCCCAGGCCCAGCAGCAGGCGCGTCATGGCGGTGTCGCCAGCCATTTCGCCGCACACGCTCACACCCTTGCCCTGCGTGTTGCACGCGGCAATGGTTTGCGCTACCAGTTGCAAAACGGCAGGGTGCAGTGGGTCATACAGGTGCGCTACCGACTCGTCTGCCCGGTCAATCGCCAGGGTGTACTGAATCAGGTCATTGGTGCCCAGCGACAAAAAGTCAAAGTACTTTAAAAACAGGTTCAATGTCAGCGCTGCGGCGGGTATCTCGATCATGGCACCCAGCAGCACAGGGCCGTAGGCCACGCCCCGGTTGTCCAGCTCGCTGCGGGCCAGGTCTAGCTGGCGCAGGGTTTGGCGTATTTCGCTGGCTGCACACAGCATGGGAATCATCAGGTTGACTTTGCCATGCGCCGCAGCCCGCAAGATAGCCCGTAGCTGGGTACGGAACATGGCCGGTTCGGCCAAACTCCAGCGGATAGCGCGCAAGCCCAGCGCAGGGTTTAAGTGCGACTGGCCTTTGTCGCCATGGCTTTTTTCGCCGTGGCCGTCCAGCGGTTTATCGGCCCCTACATCGACGGTGCGAATCGTTACCGGCAGGCCTTGCATGCCTTCTACGGCGCGCACGTAGGCGGTGTATTGCTCGTCTTCACCGGGCAGCTTGCTCAGTCCCACGCCACTTCGGCCCATGAACAAAAATTCGCTGCGAAACAGGCCCACACCTACCGCGCCACTGGCAAGGGCTGGGGCTGCGTCGTCGGGCATTTCAATGTTGGCCAGCAGCTCAATTTTGACACCGTCTAGCGTGATGGCCGGGGTGTGCAACAGGCGCAGCAGGCGCTCGCGCTCTAGCTCGCCTTGGCGTTGTTTAAAGCTGTATTCAGCCAAAATAATGGGCGATGGGTCAACCACCATCACGCCCGCATCGCCGTCCACAATGACCCAGTCGTCTTGGCGCACCAAGTGGCTGGCCGTGCGCGCGCCCACCACAGCGGGTATGTCCATGCTGCGCGCCACAATCGCGGTGTGCGAGGTTTTGCCGCCCACATCGGTCACAAAGCCTGCAAACACGCTGGTTTTAAACTGCAGCATGTCGGCAGGGCTCAGGTCGTACGCAATCAATATCAGCGGTACATCGGGGTCGCCCGGCGGCAGCAGGCTTTGCTGGCCTTGTTGGCGTTTGCGGGGCGCTGGGGGCGGTGCAAGCGGGGCGGCCATCGGTGAGGCCACGCCTTTCATGACCCGCAGCACGCGCTCAACCACTTGCTCCAGGTCGGCTTTGCGCTCACGCAGGTAGGCATCTTCCATTTCGTCAAACTGGCGCGATATCACTTCAAGCTGCGTTATCAACGCCCATTCGGCGTTGTACAGCCGGTCTTTGACCCAGTGGGTTACGCCGTCTTGCAAAGTCTGGTCTTGCAGCAGCATTTGGTGCACGTCTAGCAGGGCAGTCAGCTCGCTGGGCGCGTCTTTGGCATCTTTGCCTACCAGCGAGTGCTGCAGCCGTATCAGCTCGCTCACCACGGTGTCTTTGGCATCGCGCACGCGCAGCAGTTCGGCCTCGATCTGCTCGGGCTTGATAAAGTAGTGCGCCACATCCATCCGGCTGGACACCACCACCACCGCCCGCCCAATGGCGATACCCCGCGAGACTGCCAGGCCGTGGATGGAAAAAGTCATACGCACAGCCCAGCAAACGCAGTGGCCAGCGTGGGGGCCTGTAGGCTCACTCGCCTTCCCCAAACTTGTCGTTGATAAGTGCCCGCAGCGCGTCGCTTGCTTCTTGCTCACGCTCGCCGCTGGTTTCCACCATCAGCTGCACGCCAATGCCAGCCGCCAGCATCATCACGCCCATGATGGACTTGGCATTAACCCGGCGTTCGCCACGCGCCATCCATACCTCGCACGGAAAGCTGCTGGCCAGCTTGGTGAGCTTGGCCGAGGCGCGGGCGTGCAGACCCAGTTTATTGCTGATGGTGATGGTGGTTTGGATCATGGGCTTTTTTGGCTTGGTTTTGGGGCGCGGTTACTGCCACCTGCATCACGCCTTGCGCACCGCCCGCCAGCGCACGTGCGACCAGTGCGTCAAGCTCTTCGTGGCGGTAGGTAATGGCGCGCAGCAGCATGGGCAGGTTCACGCCGGTAATGAGCTTGGTGTTAACGCCGTCGGTCAGCTCGCGCGCCACGTTAGACGGCGTAGCACCAAAAATATCGGCCAGCAGCAAGGCGCTGGGCAGGCGGCTTTGGGCCATGATGGCACGCGCCTGGGCTACAGTTTCTTCGGGCGGGGTGTTGGGCTGCACGTCCAGCGCAGTCACGTAGGCATCGCAATCTGGAAACACGTGCAAGGCACAGCTGCGCAAAGCCGAGGCCAACGGTGCGTGGGCGATGATGACAATATGGTTCATGCAATAGGGTTTAGGCAACGGTACGGGCGCGGGCGGGCGATACCATCTTATTATCCAAAACAAATCGCAGATATGCCGCCAGGCTGCAGATAAAAAATACCCCTAGCGCCGCGCGAAAGGCGTTAACCGTGCCCAAGCCTTGGGCTTTGAACAGGTCAATCAGCAGGCCAATACCCCACTGCAGGGCAAACACGCCGCTGAAAATAACCAAGTTGTAGGCCGTCAGCGCCCTCCCGGCCATGGCCTGCGGAAAAGCCATGCCCACTGCAGGCTGGGCCAATGACATAAAGGTGCAGCTGGTGCAAAACAAGGCCCAAGCCCACCACTGCGCTGCAGGCCCAGCGATGCAAATCATGGCCAGCACCAGTAAGCTTAGCGGCATGCCGCGTGCAATCAATGCGTCGGCGTGCCAGCCCCTGCGCACCAATACCGGGTTAACCATGCCCCAGACCCAAAAGGTGCCCAGCATGCACACGTTGATCCAAAACAAACCCCTGGCGGCCTGTGCGGGGGTGTTGCCGCTAACCTGCACCAGCCAAGGCACAGCCCACAAGGTTTGCACAGCCAGCAGGCCGCCGTAGTTAAAAAAGCCCGCCCACAGGTGGCGGCGAAAATACGGGTGCCGCCAAATGCCGGCATAGCGCCCGTCAGCACTGGGGGCTGGACTTGAGGCTGGGCTTGGGGCTGGACTTAGGGCAAGACCCAGCGAGGTTGTGGCCCTGCGCCACACCGGCAGCCGCCACGCCAGCACCACCATCGACAGCGCAATGCACAGCGCCAAGCCGCCAAAAATAGGCCGCCAGCCCCACAGCGGTAGCAGCCACTGCACGGGCAAGGTAGAGGCCACCATGCCCAGCGAGCCTGTCATCAGCATCCACGCATTGGCCCGCAACTGCTGCTCTGGTGCGTACCAGCGGCGGTAAGCCGTTAGCGGGGCCATCAGGCAGGCGCTTACACCCACGCCGCACAGCACACGCGCAGCCAGCAGACCGTTAAAACTGGGGGCCAGTGCAAAAGCCACGCAGCCCAGCACCGCCACGCCTAAAAAGCCAAGCACCACCGCACGCGGGCCATACCTGTCTAGCCAGCTGCCCAGCGGAATTTGGGTAAGCGCAAAGCCTAAAAAATAGCCCCCTGCCAGCAGCCCCAAGTCGCCCGACGACAAAGCAAACTCAGCTTGCAGCACTGGAGACAGCGTAGCCGTGATGCCGCGCACCAGCGCCGACAAAAAGTAGGCCAGCGCAAAAGCCAAGAAAACCTGAACCGCCAAGCCGCGCGGCAAAGTGGTGTGCAGGGCTGCGCTGGCCACTGCGCCAGGCTGTGCGTTGTGCGCAGGGTTGTTGGCCAGCGGTGTCACTGTAAGCCAGCCACTTTAATGCCGGTAAAAAATGTGTCCACGGCCTGCGTACTTAGCGCGCCTGGCCCGTCCCGCTCGGCCTGCGGCGTACCGTATACACTGGCCTGCACCACCACACCGCCATGGGCAAAGTACTTGCTTTGGGTGGCTTTGTTCACCGCAGCCAGCTCAGCTTTTACCAGCACACCCTGTGCAGCGCTGCCCACATTCACCACCGCCACAGTAAACGTCGCACCTCCCGCCTCGCAGCCGGCCATCACCATCTGGCGCGGCGCACCCGCCAGCGGCACCGTGCGCTCACCCCGGTCGGGCTTGCACGGCAGCAGGGCCGCCACCGGCAGCCCCTCAAACACCACGTCGCGCCAGTTAAAAGCCGGCGTGCAAGCCAGGGCCGTCAATGCCAAACCAATCACTATTAAAAAGTGAGCTACTCGTGTAGCATTTCCTTGGGCGATAGGGTGATTTTGTATATAAACCATGAAGGTATTATCGTTGGGATCAGTAGGCTACGCAGTCGCATGGATTGCGGCCTTCAGATTGCCGGGCAATGGTTGGCGGCGGTTAGCGTTGTGTCATCAGCAGCTGCTACTTTGCACAGTGGGTCTGGGCAGCACTAAGCCGTACTTTGCTTAAAGTTTGGTAGACAATAGCCTCATGAACGCTCTAGACGGAATTAAAGTTCTCGACCTGTCCCGTGTGCTGGCGGGGCCGTGGTGCACCCAAACACTGGCGGACCTGGGCGCTGATGTGATCAAAATTGAACGCCCCATGCAAGGCGGGGTGGGCGGTGACGACACGCGTACCTGGGGGCCGCCGTTTTTGCAAGATGCACAAGGCAACGACACCAGTGAGGCGGCGTACTACCTGGGCACCAACCGCAACAAGCGTTCGGTAGCCTGCGACATAGCCTCGCCCCAGGGCCAGCAAACCGTGCGCGATTTGGTGCTGCAGTGCGATGTGTTTGTAGAGAACTTCAAAGTGGGCGACATGGCGCGTTATGGGCTGGACTTTGCCAGCCTGCACCAGCTCAAACCCTCACTTGTGTACTGCAGCATTACCGGCTTTGGCCAAACCGGCCCGTACAAGGACCGCGCAGGCTACGACTACGCGGTGCAAGGCATGGGCGGCTTGATGAGCGTGACGGGTGAGCGCGATGATCTAGGGGGTGGCCCGCAAAAAGTAGGCGTGGCGGTGGCCGATTTGTTCACTGGCATGTATGCATGCACCGCTATTCTTGCTGCGCTGCGCCATGCCGAACGCACAGGGCAAGGCCAGCACATCGACATGGCCCTGCTAGACACCCAAGTGGCCATGCTGGCCAACCTGGGGGCAAACTATTTAGTCAGTGGGGCCAAGACGGGCACCGTGCCGGGCCGGGCAGGCAATGCGCACCAAAACATTGTGCCCTACCAGGTGTTTGAAACCGCGCCCGCAGCACTGCAAGCAGCCTCACCCACTGCGCCACCGAATGCGCCACCGAACGGCAACACTAAGGCTGAAAAAGACCACTTTATTCTGGCCGTAGGCAATGACGGCCAGTTTGCCAAAATGTGCCAAGTGGCAGGCTGCGCCCACCTGGCCGCAGACCCGCGCTTTGCCAAAAACCAAGGCCGCGTGCGCCACCGCACCACACTGGTGCCTTTGCTGGAGGCTATTTTTAAAACCCGCACCAAACATGACTGGCTGGCCGCACTGGAAGCTGCCAAAGTGCCTTGTGGTGCGATTAACAATTTGGCAGAGGTTTTTGCCGACCCCCAAGTGCTTGCACGCGGCATGGTGCACACTTGGCAGCACCCACTGGGCGGGGCGGTGCAGCTGGTGGCCAGCCCGATCAAAATGTCGCTCACGCCCGTGCGCACCGATCTGTCGCCGCCCACTTTGGGGCAGCATACAAGGGAAGTATTAAGTTCCATGGTGCCACAATAATACTATGAATAATGTAGCACACTATTCAGCATTTCCTTGGGCGATAGCCCTAAAATGCTTCTAAATTAAGATTAGAACAAATGTGCATGTTTAAAGCCAATTTGGCAAAACAATGGCGGTGAATGTGAAGCGGCGCGGCATGCTATGGGCTGGTGCCGCCTTTGCGGGCACTGCTTGGGCGCAGCAGGACGCCCCAAAGCGCGGCGAAACCGCCCTGCCCACGCCCGCTTCGCTGCACAGCGCAGGGGCCCAAGCGCAAAGCCAGTGCGCGCCGCTGGTGCTGCTGGTCAGCCTGCCCGGCTGCCCGTGGTGCGAACTGCTGCGGCGCAACTACCTAGCCCCCATGCGCCAAGAAGGCTTGCACGCAGTACAAATTATGGTGAACGACCGCAGCCGTCCGGTGGCTAATTTTCAAGGCCGCCCCAGCACCGGCGCAGACATAGCCGCCGCCTACCAAGCCAAAATTACCCCCAGCGTGCTGTTTTTAAACTCGCAGGGCTTTGAAATTGCGCCGCGCATGCAAGGCGTAGCCTCGGCAGATTTGCTGGGTGCGCAGCTGGACGCGGCCCTGCAAACGGCGCGCCAAAAACTATGCAGTTGAGCAGGCCACTTGTTTGCATTTGCGCTGTGGCGTGGGCTTTGCTGTACACCGCAGCCCACGCTGCAGGCTGCGACGAGCTGGCCCGCAAGCTGCCCAACGTCAGCCCTGCGCTGTGCCAGGCCGCGCAGCTTAAAGACTCTACCGCCCGCTCGGTCAAAGGCCAGCCGCTGTGGTTGCGCGACATACCTCTAGAGGGCGCCAAACTGCGCGTACTGGTGGTAGGCGGTATCCACGGTGACGAGCTATCTTCTGCCGCGCTGGCGCTGCACTGGATTGCCTTAGCAGGTGAAATTCCTGCACAAACCCACTGGCGCTTTGTGCCCTTGCTCAACCCCGACGGCCTGCTTACCAGCCCAGCGCGGCGCACCAATGCCCGTGGGGTTGATTTAAACCGCAACTTTCCCACCCCTAATTGGGACAAAGAAGCCGCCCAGTACTGGGAGCACAAAGTCCAGCGCGACCCCCGCCGCTGGCCCGGCCCCAAGCCGCTAAGCGAGCCAGAGTCTCAGTTTTTGCACGACGAGATGGAGCGCTTTAAGCCGCACATGATTGTCAGTATCCACGCGCCCTACGGCGTGCTGGACTTTGACGGCCCCAGCACACCGCCGGCCAAGCTTGGCCGTTTGTACCTGGACCAAGTAGGTATTTTTCCGGGTAGTTTGGGCAACTACGGCGGCGTGCACAAACGCATGCCCGTGGTGACCATCGAGCTGCCCAGCGCCTTTCGCACCCCCCTGGCCTCTGAAATGCGGCAAATGTGGCTTGACCTGGTGCGCTGGCAAAGCGAACGTTTGCTGCAGCCCCAGCAGCAAACCACCCCACAGGCCGGTTTCAAACCCGCAGGGCACGCCGCCCCACCGCCCAAGCCAACGCGCTGACGGCTTGCTGACAGCGCCTGGTGCGCCTAGTAGCAACCCCATAGCATGGAATGGCGCGTCGGTTTAAAGTGCTGTTAACTATGGCATATAACTACAAACAACCCTACGTGCAATGTTTGCGCATCACCTGCGCGCTGGTGTGGGGCTTAGCGGCCAGCATGGCCCTTGCACAAACCAACACGTTTCGCGTGGGCGTGATTGGCCCCTTTACCGGGCCATCGGCAGACTTTGGCGTGCCGATGTTGCAGGGCGTTCAGTTGGCAGTCGATGAGATTAACGCAGTGGGTGGCTACCTGGGCCGCCCGCTTGAGCTGGTTATCAAAGACGACAAAGCCAACCCGGACGAAGGCCTTAAACAAAGCCAAGCGCTGGTGGCCGAGAAGGTGGCCGTGGTGATTGGTTTTTGCAACACCGGAGTGGCGGCCAAGTCGCTAGAGATTTTTCAGGCGGCGCAGTTGCCGCTCTTGATTCCGTGCGCCACAGGTTCACCACTGACAGCCAAGTTCCCCGCGCCAGACAGCTATATTTTTCGCAATTCGGCACGCGACGCGATCCAGGCGCCCTTTGTGGTGGAGGACATTGTCAAGCGCGGTTGGACCAAAGTGGCGGTGTTTGCCGACACCACCGGCTACGGCGAAGCGGGCCTTAAAGATGTAGAGAAAGCGCTCGATGCCAAAAAGCTCAAAGCTGTGCACATAGCCCGCTTTGCCACTGGAGTGAAAGACCTTAGCGCTGAGCTGAAAGCCGCCCGCGACGCGGGGGCCGAAGTAGTGTTTAGTTACACCGTAGGCCAGGAGAACGCGGTCATTGCCAAAGGCCGCCAGGCGCTGGGCTGGAAGATGCCGCAGGTAGGCGCGTGGACACTGTCGTTCCCGTTTTTTATTGACGGTGCGAAAGAAGCTGCTGACGGCGCGCTGATGGCGCAAACCTTTATTGCCGAGCCTAGCAACGAGCGCCGCGCATCCTTTTTAACTGCCTACGCCCGCAAGTACAAAGGTGCCCGCCTTACCGTACCCATGGCAGCAGCGCAGTCCTACGACGCAACCTACCTTTTGATGTATTCCTTGTTTGGCGTGCGCGACGGCGCCGTTAACGGCCCGGTGCTCAAAAAAGCCCTGGAGAACATGGCCCGCACTTACTACGGCGTGGTGGGCACCTACGAAAAACCGTTCAGCTTGAACGACAAAGACGCGATCAGCCAAAACATGCTGGTGATGGGCATGGTAAAAAACGGGGCGGTGACTTTTGCCTACCCTGATGATGCCAAACGCAATTTGTTTGTGCAGCGTAAACAGTAACCAGCACCTGCTGTGAGTGGCTTGCTTAAGCCACTGTTTACGGATGTTTATGCCAATGCAGGTGCGTGTTGGTGCACTGCGGGCGCAAAGCCATAACAATTAAACGGCATTGCGGGCGTGTCTCCACTGATCAGCTCGGCTATGGCTTTACCCGAACCTGCACCATGCGTCCAACCCAGAGTGCCGTGCCCGGTATTGACCCATAGCTTGTTCAGCTTGGTGCGGCCAATCAAGGGAATGTTGGTAGGCGTAGCAGGGCGCAGGCCGCACCACAGGTTGGGCTGGCCGCCTTGGGCGGCATTGCGGGTGTCGGCCACGCCGGGCAGCAGTTCTTCTATGCGGTCTAGCAGCATCTGGCAGCGCTTTTGCGCCAGGCTGGAGGTGAGCGACAAATCGTAGCCGCCCACCTCGATGGTGCCCGCCACGCGCAGCTGGTTGCCTAAGCGCGAGATGGCTATTTTTTTACCGCCGTCAATGCACGACACTTGGGGCGCGGCATCAGGCTTGAGCAGCGGCAAGGTGGCGCTGTAGCCCTTGCCAGGGTACACCGGTACGTGCACGCCCACCGTGCGCAGCAGCGGGGCTGAATAGCTGCCGCAAGCCACCACCACAGCATCACCGCGCAGCACACTCTGCGTGCCTGTGTGGCGCGACCGCACCGTCACCGAGTCTACCGTGTGGGCAACTTGGTCCAGCTGCTCTATGTCGTGTCCCATCAGCATCTGCGCGCCGCGCTGGGCGCACAGGTCGGCCAATTTGAGGGTAAAGACGCGCGCGTCGCCCGACTCGTCGCTGGCGGTAAAAGTGCCGCCCGCGATGCTGTGGCTAAAGTTACGGTAAGCCGGTTCAATCGCCAGCAGCTCGTCGCGGCTAACCACGCGGCGGCCCACGCCGTACTTTTGCATCAGTGCGGCCTCGCCTGCGGCAGCGTCAAACGATTTTTGGTCGGTGAAAAAGTGGGCAATGCCTTTTTCCAGGCGCTGGTACTCTATGCCGGTGGCATGCACCACGTCTTTAAGTGCGGCATGGCTGTAGCGGCCCAAGGCAACCAGCTGCTGCACGTTGCGGGCAAACGCCGCATCGTTGCACTGAGCCAAAAACTGCAGACCCCAGGTGTACTGGGCAAAGCCTTTGCCCAGCGGCCACTGGGGCCTGAACAGCAAGGGCGCTTCGGCAGAAAACATCCACTTCAGCGCTTTGAGCGGAGCCTCTTTATTAGCCCACGGCTCACAGTAGCTTACCGATATTTGGGCTGCGTTGGCAAAACTGGTTTCCTGAGCAGCGGCATCTTGCCGGTCAACCACCACCACTTCATGCCCACGCTCTAGCAAATGCCAAGCCGTGCTGATACCAATAATGCCTGCGCCTAAAACAATAACTTTCATAATTGTCAGTGTGCTTGATAACTAAAAACATTAACAGCTAAATTAAAGTTTTAGTAAAATCATCAGGCAAACTAATACTGGAAACAGACCGCCCACCATGAGTACTTTTGACCCTGACGCTTTGGAATGCCTTGCGGCCATTGTGGAGGAGGGCGGGTTTGAGCGCGCCGCCCAGCGCTTGTCGATCACCCAGTCTGCGGTATCCCAGCGGCTGCGCGCGCTAGAGTCCCAGGTGGGCACCGTGCTGATTGTGCGCAGCCGCCCTCTTAAGGCCACCTCAGCGGGGCAGCTGCTGCTTAAACACACCAAGCAAATGCGCCTGCTGCGCGCTGACCTGGAACGCGACCTGAAAGAGCTGGCCCCCAGCTCGCTGGGCGGTGCGCGTGAAGAAGAGCGTGTCTCGATTGCCATCAACGCCGACAGCATTGCCACCTGGGCTATGGGCGCTGTGGGTGACTTGGTGCGCCAAGGCCTGCCGCTGGAAATTATCGTAGACGACCAAGACTTTACCCAAGAATGGCTGCGCGAGGGGCAAGTGCTGGGCTGCGTTACTACGCTTAAGCAAGCCATGCGCGGCTGCAAAGTGATACCACTGGGCGCCATGCACTATGTGGCGGTGTGCGCCAGCGAACCCGATGTGATGGCGCAGTTTGGCATGCAGGCAGGGCTCACTGCGCATAATTTTCGCAAGGTGCCCTTTATCGCCTTTAACCGCAAAGATGACATGCAGCCCGAGTTTGTGGCCACGGCCTTTGGCCTTAAACGCGTGATGCTGGGCCAAGTGTTTGTGCCAGGGTCAGAAGCGCAGGTGCGCGCCGTGCTGGCAGGATGGGGCGTGGGCGTGGTGCCTGCGCTGTTGGCGCAGCCTTTGATTGATGCGGGCCGTTTGGTTAATGTGGCCCCGTGGCACGTACTGCCTGTGCAGCTGTATTGGCACTGCTGGAACTTAGAATCTGACGTGCTCAACAGCCTGACAGCGGCGCTGGTGACGGTGGCCAAGCAGCAATTGCATGGGGGCTAAATCTTGTTACCCTTAGTACCCATGCAGCACAACCTGCAGCAGTAACACCTCCTGCGATCAATATGGCCAACACAGCACGCTACACCATCAAAGTTTTACTGCTCACCATCATCGGCTTACCGGTAGCCTTGCAGTGCCTGCTGCTGCCTGTTTTTATGGTTACCATGCCCATGAAAAATAGCTTGGGCATTACTTTACTTTATGCACTGTACGCGAGCATCACAGTTTTAGTTGGCAGCTTAACATTTGTGTTTGCGCGGCGCGCGCAATTGCCTCCCAATTTTTCTGCGCGTTACCTGCCTGTTGTGGCCGCGCTCTTAGCTACATGGTTGGTATGGGCCTTAGCTATGGCTCTTCACGGTGGAGACTTTGAGCAACTGATAAAAAGTCCCTTGATTTTGGTCTTTTTACCTTATTTTGGAATATTCATTCTGTTCATGATGGAGGGCAATATGTGGGCCTTGCTGTCAATTGCCTCGTTACTTTATGCCAGTGCCGTGCTATTTTTTTGGTTGGGTAGCCGCCGGCGCAGCATGGTCAGCTTGCGAGGGCTTTGGCCTACAGCTGTTACTTTGTCAGTGCTGCTGTGTGTTTTGCTATGGCAGGCAGACGATAGGCGCAAGGCCTTTATTTCTGGAAAGCTAAAAGGCGAAGCGCTCATCGAAGAAGTGAGCCTAGATGAATACCGGCCGTTTGCGGCAAACAACGTACTAGTAAAAATTCAACCCCAACCCAGTTTGCGCTTTGACGATGAGACTGCACCTCGCCTTGACGGTGCTACTGCGGCTTACCCGGTGTACGCGGCCATGGCGCAGGCTTTGTATTCCCCCGAGCAGGCTGAAAAGCTGGTACAAGCCAGTAAAACTGGTGGTGCCTACAAAAATTTAATTGACGGGAAAACGGATATTATTTTTGTAGCCCAAGCATCTGAAGAGCACGTAAGAGCCGCCAAACAAAAAGGTGTTGAATTGAAGTTCACGCCGATTGCCAAAGAGGCCTTTGTATTTTTGGTCAGTCAGAGCAACCCATTAGCATCTTTGACTCTGCAACAAATACAAGGGATCTACAGCGGCAAATTTGAACAATGGAGCGACGTAGGTGGCGCCAAGGCACCCATCATCGCCTTTCAGCGCCCAGACAATTCTGGAAGCCAGACAGTTATGAAAGCTAAAGTTATGCAAGGCGTTCCTTTACGCCAAGCTTTGAAGGAAGAAGTCGTGCAAGGCATGGGGGGCTTGGTTAGCAACGTAGCACGGTACCGCAACTCTGCGCACGCGATTGGCTACTCGTTCAGGTACTACACAACGCGCATGAAAAACCAAGAGGCCGTAAAGCTGCTGTCTGTTAACGGTGTTAGCCCTAGCACGGAGAATATTCGCTCAAGCATCTATCCACTCACGGTAAACGTGTACATGGTTACCAGCAACCAATCGCGCCCATCGACCCAAAAGTTGATGGACTGGATACTCAGCAAACAGGGCCAACAGCTGATTGAAGATACGGGCTATGTGTCTGTACATTAGCACGTCTTGCAGCATCGAGGTTGTCGTTGCCCCCAGTTTGCGTGTTCCGCTGTGGCGGTCTTCGGGCTGTAGGTCAATCTCAATACCCAATTGCGCGCCAACCGCTTTATCGTCATATTGACCCGCAGCTTGTACCAAGTGTCGCGCTGAATTTGGACTGACGAGAAAGCCGCAAAACCAGCATACTGCAACAACGCCAGCACAGTCTGCACCCGCTGCGACGTGGTACCCAACGGTTCGCCCAGGATTGACTCGTTACCAACATGGTGCTGCGCCATCATCAGGCCAATCTGCAGGCCACATCGTGTAGGGCAGTGCGGTTGCAAACCGTTCTTTATTTGGGTTTAGTAGCCATGCAGTTTAATCTTGGTTGCACAAGGCTGTATGTGCGAAGGGTTGGTTTTGACTGGGGCGGCGCATGCCAAGGCGCACTGAGTAGCAGTTGTGTCTTTCTCAAGCGTAAACACGCAGCACTACACAACATCAAATTTTTCCCCTATACTGTCAATTGCGCCGATTTGCACCAGCTTGCGGGCGCTATATAAATTCCGCTAAAGACGCAAACCCAGTGTCCGTTTTTAGCGCGCTGGGTTTTTTATTTGTGCAATGACATTGATCGCTACGCCACAGTCCATGCAGTTTGACGCACCGCTTGCCTTGCAATGCGGCAAGTCAATTCGCGCGTACACACTAGCCTACGAGACCTACGGCATATTGAACGCCCGAAAATCCAACGCTGTGCTTATTTGCCACGCACTCAACGCCTCTCACCATGTGGCGGGCGTGTACCCTGGACAAGACAAGTCTGAGGGCTGGTGGGACAACATGATTGGCCCCGGCAAACCACTGGATACGGACAAATTCTTCGTCATAGGTGTCAACAACCTAGGCTCGTGCTTTGGCTCTACCGGTCCAATGCATGTTAGCCCCGAAACAGGCCAAGTGTATGGTGCAGATTTTCCGGTGGTGACAGTGGAAGATTGGGTCGATTCACAGGCCCGATTGCTCGACACGCTGGGCATTCAAACCTTGGCCGCTGTGATGGGCGGCAGCTTGGGCGGCATGCAAGCGCTGAACTGGACGCTGCGCTACCCCCAGCGCGTGCGCCACTGCATTGGCGTGGCCACAGCGCCTAATTTGACCGCAGAGAACATTGCCTTCAATGAGGTAGCCCGCCGCGCGATAGCTACTGATCCCGATTTTCATGGCGGTAATTTTTATCATCATGCAGCTATTCCCAAATGCGGCTTGCGCATTGCACGCATGCTGGGTCACATTACCTATTTGAGCGACGATGTGATGAACGAAAAGTTCGGACGTAGGCTGCAACCCTCTACGCCGCCTGCTTCGCAGAGTGCGTTGGCTTACAAATATTCCACACAAGATGTAGAGTTTCAAATTGAAAGCTACTTGCGCTACCAAGGCGATAAGTTTGCAGAGTATTTTGATGCCAATACCTATTTGCTTATTACCCGCGCTTTGGACTATTTCGACCCTGCTAAACCTTTTGGTGGCGATTTAAGCCAAGCTTTGGCTAAGGCTACGGCCCAATTTTTAATCATCAGTTTCACCACCGACTGGCGTTTCTCGCCGGCGCGCAGCCGCGAGATTGTGAAGGCATTGCTAGATAACAAACACACGGTCAGCTATGCCGAGATCGACGCGCCCCACGGGCATGATGCTTTCTTGTTAGACGATGCTCGCTATATGAATATAGTGCGCTCCTATTTTTCTAATGTGGCCAAGGACATCACGCTATGAGCGATAACGCCTTGTATGAAGTGATAGCGCGCATGGTGCCTCGCAATGCACGCGTGCTTGACCTAGGCTGCGGAGACGGCGCTTTGCTGGCCCACTTGCAAAGCACGCGCGGATGCACTGGCTACGGTGTAGAAATCGACGATGCCAATGTGCATGCGTGCATTGCCCGCAGTGTTGATGTGGTGCAACTGAACTTGGAAGAAGGCTTGGCTATGTTCCAAAACCGCAGCTTTGATATCGTGCTTCAAATTGGCACGCTGCAGCACCTGCGCAATGCTGAAGTCATGCTGCGTGAAACTGCGCGTGTGGGCAAGCAAGGTATCGTGGCATTTCCTAATTTTGCGCACTGGCCCAACCGCATACAAGTGCTTATGGGCCAAATGCCTGTGACCAAGGCACTACCCTACCAGTGGTACGACACGCCCAACATCCGCGTAGGCACATTTGCCGACTTTGCACAATTGGCGGCTAAAAATCAATTGCACATTACCGATGCTTTTGGCATGCACGGTAAAGCTGCAGTACGCTGGTGGCCCAATGCACGCGCCAGTACAGCGGTGTTTGCGTTCCAGCGCGTCGCGCAGGGCGCTGGAATGGTAGGCATGTAAAACCAGATGCTCAAGAACACCTGCATCCCGAAATGCGTTAGTATTGACTTATTGGGATAGCAGCCTCCCGAATCTCTTATAGATAGACGGTGTCCCGTCCAAGCGCTGAAACTTCTTACTGGAGATTTCCATGGACACCGCTATAGATGCTCACGCTACCTTTTCCACGCCCCCCTCTATCTCGCCAGCTGATCTGGTCAAAGTGATAGGCCACTGCGATGCGCCTTTGATTCTGGATGTACGGCGCGAAGCAAAATTCACTGACAGCCCGCGCATCGTCTGCGGGGCACTGCGCTGCGCGCCTGAGCAGGTCGAGGCGTTTGCCCGCAGCTATAGCCCGCGCGAAGTGGTGGTCTATTGCGTGTATGGGCACATCGTCAGCGAAGATGCGGTAGCGCAGCTGAACCAAACCGGTTGGAACGCGCGGCTGCTATCAGGCGGCATTGAGGGCGGCAAAGAAGGTTCGGATGCAGATGCCGACACGGCCGCCAATATTGCTGCGTGGCGTGCCCAAGCCTTGCCCACCATTTTTAAACGCAGTGATTGGGGTGTAACGGGTGAGCGGGCCTCGCGCTGGATCACCCGGGCCCGTCCCAAAATTGACCGCATCGCCTGCCCCTGGTTGATTCGCCGCTTTATCGACCCTCGCGCAGAATTTTTCTACACACCTCACGACCAGGTATTTTCCGAGGCCGCGCGACTGAACGCCGTGGCCTATGACATGCCCGGTGCGCCAGTATCGCATGAGGGTGATTTGTGCAGCTTTGACGCTCTGCTGAAAGGGTTTGATTTGCATAATCCGGCACTCCATATCTTGGCGCGCATAGTACGCGGTGCGGATACCGACCGCTTAGACTTAGCACCGCAGTCATCCGGTCTGCTGGCCATGTCTTTAGGTCTGTCGCGCCTGCATGCTGCAGATGACCACGCCATGCTGGCCACCGCTATACCGCTGTACGATGCCTTATACGCTTGGTGCCTTGATAAAGCCTGTGCTCAAGATGAGGCGCGCCACTGGAATTTCGCATGAATGACGTCGCTTAGCGACCCTTTAATAGCTTTTGCAGCTTTGGCGGCTTTGACAAGACGGGTCACTATTTGGGAAACTAAAACTATAAAAGCTGCGCAACATTATTAATAATGAACACAAACACAGTCCGTACCACTCCCCAAACCGTGGGCTTCATGCAAGCGCTGAAATTTTGGCTCAAGCTAGGCTTCATCAGCTTCGGTGGCCCGGCCGGACAAATCGCCATCATGCAGCGCGAGCTGGTAGATGAACGCTGCTGGGTCAGCCAGGGACGCTTTAACCATGCGCTGAACTACTGCATGCTTCTGCCCGGGCCCGAGGCGCAGCAACTGGCCACGTATATAGGTTGGCTGATGCACGGCACACGGGGGGGCATTGCAGCAGGCGTTCTGTTTGTGCTGCCATCGCTATTTATTTTGATAGCGCTTAGTGCGGTTTATATTAGCTATGGCAACCTACCATGGGTGGTATCGCTGTTCTACGGCATGCAGTGTGCAGTGGCGGCACTGGTGCTGCACGCGCTGTGGCGGGTGGGCAGCAAAACCCTCAAAAGCCCGCTGCAGTCGCCTATTTTGTGGGCCGTAGCATTAACCAGTTTTGTAGCGGTTGAGTTTTTAGGTGTCGGTTTCCCATGGGTCGTAATGGCTGCCGCATTCACCGGCTGGCTGGGTGCCAAGTTAGCGCCCACGCAGTTTGCAAATGGCAGCCACGCAGGCGAAGCCAAACTGGGCGCGCTACCTGCGGTGATTGACGATAACACACCTACCCCTTTGCATGCTCGCTTTATGCGCAAACGCCTGTGCGCGATTTTGGCGCTGGGTGCGGTACTGTGGGCGCTGCCTATGCTGACCTTGGTAAATACGCTGGGGTGGCACAACTCGCTCACGCAAATGGGCTGGTTTTTCAGTAAAGCCTCTATGGTGACCTTTGGCGGAGCCTATGCGGTGCTGCCGTACGTGAACCAAGCGGCGGTAGAGCAGTACCAGTGGCTTACGGCCAAGCAAATGATGGATGGCCTAGCTTTGGGCGAGACCACGCCTGGCCCCCTAATTATGATTGTGGCTTTCATTGGCTACGTAGGCCAAGCGCAAGAGGCCTTGCGCCACGGTGCAGGCACTGCGCTGATTGGTCCTTCCGCAGCCTTAATGGGGGCAGCGGGTGCTTGTGTTGCTACTTGGTTTACGTTTTTGCCCAGCTTTATTTTTATTCTGGCAGGTGGCCCGCTGATAGAAGCAACCCACGGTAAGTTAGGTTTTACTGCGCCACTCAAAGCTATTACGGCGGCAGTAGTCGGGGTGATTGCAACTCTGGCACTATTGCTCACCGTGCATGTGGCCTTGCCCAAAGAGCCTGGCGGAATCTACCAGCCTGACCCCGTGGCGATATTGATGATTTTGGCCGCAGCAGTTGCGTTGTTTCGCTTCAGCGCGAATACCATGGCAGTGATCGCGGCTTGTGCGGCACTGGGCTTGTTATTGCACTGAAGTCTTGTTCGCTACTGGACCAATAACTGCGTGTGCTCTATTTTTTAGGGCTAAAGTAACAGGCTTGGCGATCTAATTTAAGCCTGTGCTTGCGCCAAAATTGTGGCGGCATCACTCACCTCGAACTTACCCGGGCCTTCAATGTTCAAAGTACTGACTTTGCCATCTTTGATGAGCATGGAATAGCGATTAGAGCGCAAGCCAAGGCCTTTGCCCGTAAGGTCCAACGTTAAGCCTGTGGCTTTTGTAAATGCAGCGTCACCGTCGGCCAGCATGCGCACTTTGCCTTGTGTTTTTTGGTCCCGCGCCCAAGCACCCATCACAAACGCATCGTTCACGCTCACGCACCAAATCTCGTCCACGCCAGCGGCTTTAAGTTCGCTAAATTTCTCTGTATAGCCAGGCACATGCTTTGCAGAGCAGGTGGCGTAAACGCCCCAGGCAGCGCAAACAGTGCAATCGTCTTGCCAGCGGTGGCTTTGGCCACATCCACTGCGTTAGGGCCAATGCTGCAACCGCCGCCCTCTACCTCAGAGTATTCCATCAACGTGGTTGCGGGTACGGTGTCGCCAATTTTGAGCATGTCAGAAGTCCTGTAATGTGTTGGTTGCTGTTGTGCTGTTGCACAGGCATAAATTAAAACTGATTTTACGCGCGCTTGGCAGTAAGCGCACGCTAAGGGCTGCTATCTGCCGTATTGGGCAGCGTTGTATGCCTTACACGTTAATGCACAAAATAAAAACGGCCCACACAGTGGACCGTTTTTAAGGATGCCAAAAAGGCGCGTTGTGTTGAATTAAACCAATTCGGCCTTTTGCACCAAACGGGTTACCACCCAGTTTTTAGTCTTGGAAATTGGCTTACTCTCGGTAATTTCGATGGTGTCGCCCATTTTGTACTCGCCCTTTTCGTCATGGGCGTGGTACTTGCTGGATTTACCAACAATTTTGCCGTACAGCTCGTGCTTGACTCGGCGCTCGACCAAAACCGTGACGGTTTTGGAACGTTTGTCGCTAACCACTTTACCAATCATGGTGCGCTTCAGAGATATTGCTTCAGTCATCTGGGTGCTCCTTATTTAGTGGCTTGCTTTTGCACAAGAATGGTTTTAGCGCGGGCAATGCTGCGTTTAACCACTTTGAGCTGGGATGTATCGTTCAATTGTTGCGTGGCTTTTTGCATGCGCATACCGAAGTGGGCTTTTTGTAGCTCTTTGATTTCGTTTTGCACACCAGCAACATCTTTTTGACGCAGTTCAGTAGCATTCATTTCTTATTCTCCTGAATTATTGGCCAATCAAGCGGGCCACAAACGTGGTACGCAGAGGCAGCTTTGCAGCCGCCAGGGTGAATGCTTCACGGGCCAGCGCCTCGGGCACGCCATTGATCTCATAGATCACCTTACCTGGCTGAATCTCAGCCACGTAGTACTCGGGGTTGCCTTTACCATTACCCATGCGCACCTCCGCAGGCTTATGGGAGATTGGCTTGTCAGGGAAGACGCGAATCCAAATGCGACCACCACGCTTCACGTGGCGAGAAATCGCGCGGCGTGCAGCTTCGATCTGGCGCGCCGTGAGGCGGCCACGGTCTGTGGACTTAAGACCGAAATCGCCAAAGGCTACTGTTGCGCCACGTGTAGCGACACCAGTGTTACGGCCTTTTTGCTCTTTGCGGTATTTCCGACGAGCGGGTTGCAACATAATTATTCTCCTTTTCCGTCAGCGGCTACAGCGCTCGTGCTGTCTGCTGGCGCGACTTTACGTACGCGCTTAACGGTAGTAGTGGGGGTGGCTTCAGCAGGTTTGTCACTGCCATCGGCCGGGCCAGTGTTTGTGCCTGCAGGACGGCGTGCACCGCGTGCAGGTGGACGGTCACCAGAAGGACGGCCACCTGGACCATCGCGGCGGGGGCCGCGTGGTTTGCGTTCGTCGTCGGGGCGAGGTGTCTCCACTGCTGGCAGATCGTTGCGGCCCAAGGTATCACCTTTATAAACCCAAACTTTCACGCCAATGATACCGTAGGTTGTAGCTGCTTCCGAGGTACCGTAGTCGATATCAGCACGCAAAGTATGAAGTGGCACACGACCTTCGCGATACCATTCACAACGCGCAATTTCAATACCGTTCAATCGACCTGAGGACATGATCTTGATGCCTTGGGCGCCTAAACGCATTGCGTTTTGCATGGCACGCTTCATAGCGCGGCGAAACATAATGCGCTTTTCCAGCTGTTGTGTGATGCTGTCAGCGATCAGTTTGGCATCGATCTCGGGCTTGCGCACTTCTTCGATGTTCACTGCCACTGGCACGCCTAGCTTAGCGGAAAGGTCGCGTTTCAAGTTCTCGATGTCTTCGCCTTTTTTGCCAATCACTACACCCGGACGTGCCGAGTAAATCGTGATGCGGGCATTTTTAGCAGGACGCTCGATCAACACACGTGACACAGCGGCGTTTTTCAGCTTGGCTTTCAGGTACTCGCGCACCTTTATGTCTTCTGCCAGCATGCCAGCAAAATCAGAATTGCTTGCGTACCAGCGGCTAGACCAATTACGGCTCACCGACAGACGGAAACCGGTTGGGTGGATTTTTTGTCCCATAGTAGTTCAGTCCTTTCAGTTACCAACAACCACATAAATGTGGCAGGTGGGCTTGCTGATACGGTTGCCACGGCCTTTGGCGTTGGCGGTAAAACGTTTTAATGTAGTGCCTTGTTCAACGTAGATGGTTTTCACCGTCAAATCGTCAATGTCAGCACCATCATTGTGCTCAGCGTTGGCAATAGCCGACTCAACCACCTTTTTCACGATGCCCGCAGCTTTTTTCTGCGTAAACGTGAGGATATTGAGCGCCTGGTCAACTTTTTTGCCGCGTATCAGGTCAGCTACCAAACGGCCTTTATCGACCGAGAGGCGCACACCGCGCAGAGATGCTTTAGTTTCCATGTGCGGGCCTTACTTCTTTACCACTTTTTTATCAGCCGGGTGGCCTTTAAAAGTGCGCGTTAGAGCAAATTCACCCAGCTTGTGGCCGACCATTTGGTCTGTCACGTATACAGGGATATGCTGTTTGCCGTTATGCACTGCAATGGTCAGACCGATAAAATCGGGCAAGATCATTGAGCGACGTGACCATGTTTTAAGTGGTTTCTTGTCTTTGGTGGCAATCGCTTTGTCAACCTTGGCCATCAAATGGTGGTCAACAAAGGGGCCTTTTTTCAAGGAACGTGTCATTGTGGTTCCCCTTTATTTCTTACGACGCGAGACGATCATGACTTGCGTGCGTTTGTTGTTACGGGTACGGTAGCCTTTGGTCAGGTTACCCCACGGATCGACTGCATGGCGACCCTCGCCGGTACGGCCTACGCCGCCGCCGTGTGGGTGGTCCACTGGGTTCATTGCCACACCGCGAACGGTAGGACGAATACCCATCCAACGCTTGACACCCGCCTTGCCTAGACGGCGCAGACTATGCTCTTCGTTGGCAACTTCACCTAAAGTGGCGCGACATTCGATGTGAATCTTACGCACTTCGCCTGAACGCATGCGCACCTGAGCGTAAGTACCTTCACGGGCCAGTAAGGTAGCAGATGTACCCGCTGAGCGAACCATCTGCGCACCCTTGCCCACTTTAAGCTCGATGCAGTGGATGGTTGAACCCACAGGGATATTGCGAACTGGCAAGCAGTTGCCAGCGCGGATCGGAGCCTCTGCACCGTTCATCAGCGTAGCACCTGGCTCAACACCGCGAGGGGCGATGATGTAGGCGCGTGAACCGTCTGCGTAGCAGATCAGCGCAATATGGGCTGATCGGTTAGGGTCGTACTCGATACGCTCTACTTTAGCCGGAATGCCGTCCTTATTGTTGCGCAAAAAGTCTACTACACGGTAGTGGTGCTTATGACCGCCGCCTTTGTGGCGGGTGGTGATATGGCCGTTGTTGTTGCGACCCGCTTTTTGAATTTGCGGCTCGAGCAACGCTGCAAAGGGCTCGCCCTTATACAGGTGGTCGCGCGTGACCTTAACCACGGCGCGTTGGCCGGGGCTGGTCGGTTTCATTTTGATGACGGCCATGATTACGCAGCCTCCCCAGAGAGGTTCAGTTCTTGACCGGGCATCAAGCGCACATAGGCTTTACGCAGGTTGTCGCGACGACCTGTGGATTTGCCAAAACGCTTGGTTTTACCCTTGATGTTAACGGTAGATACGCCCTTGACCTGCACTTTGAACATCAACTCCACAGCGGCTTTGATCTCAGGCTTGGTCGCATCTTGCAGCACCTTAAAGGTGACAGCGTTGCTGGCTTCAGCGACCATCGTTGCCTTTTCAGACACGATAGGCGCAACCAGAACTTGCATCAAACGACCTTCGTCGAATTTTGCGATGTTGTTTACTTTAGAAACGCTCATGCGAACATCTCCTTGAGTTTTTCTACAGCAGCCTTGGTTACCAAGATTTTTTTGTAGTGCACCAGTGACACGGGGTCAGCATAGCGGGGCTCAACCACCAATACATTAGGAATATTGCGCGATGCAAGGTACAGATTTTCATCGACCTCATCGGCAATCACCATTACGGATTGCAGGTTCATGGCTTTCAACTTAGCAGCAAACAAGGCCGTCTTAGGGCTGTCAACTTTCATGGAGTCCACAACAGAAATGCGGCCTTCGCGAGCTAATTGCGAAAAAATACTGGCCATGCCGGCACGGTACATTTTCTTGTTGATTTTTTGCGTGAAGTTTTCGTCAGGCATGTTCGGGAAAATACGACCACCGCCACGCCACAGCGGGGAAGATGTCATACCTGCGCGAGCGCGACCCGTACCTTTTTGTTTAAAAGGCTTCTTGGTCGAGTGCTTAACTTGTTCACGGTCTTTTTGAGCGCGGGTACCTTGGCGTGCGTTAGCCTGGAAGGCCACGACTATTTGGTGAATCAGCGCTTCGTTGTAGTCACGACCGAATACAGTCTCAGGGGCATCCATTTTGGACGAAGCCTGACCTTGGTCATTAAGAAGGTCGAGTTGCATTATTTAGCACCTTTCACTTCGGTTTTGGCTTTAACAGCAGGATGCACAGTCACAAAACCGTTCTTGGAACCTGGAATTGCACCTTTAACCATTAACAACTGACGCGCTTCGTCAATACGGATAATGTCGAGGTTTTGTGTGGTGACCAAGTCAACGCCGAGGTGACCAGACATGCGCTTACCTGGAAACACGCGACCTGGATCTTGCGCCATCGAAATCGAGCCGGGCACGTTGTGCGAACGGCTGTTACCGTGCGACGCGCGCTGCGACTTGAAGTGGTGACGTTTAATAGTGCCCGCGAAGCCCTTACCAATCGTGGTGCCTTGCACATCGACTTTTTGGCCGGTGGTAAACACGACATTGGCGGCGATCACGCTGCCAGCTGC
>JAYSRE010000185.1:0-3158 GCA_043721235.1 Polaromonas sp.
CGACACCCGCTTTGGCGAGACGCAAGACACGCAATTTCTACTGCACACATTGGACACACTGTGGCGCAGCGGCTTGTGCCACCTGCAACACCCCAAAGGTGTAGGCATGGTGCTGCACGGCCTGGTGCCTGCGGCCATGCATACGCTGTCGCTGTTTGACGAAGTAGACGAGGAGCCCACTGTAGCCACGCTGTCTACATTAGCCGCAACGACTAAAGAAACGGCACCCAGTACAACACCCACACGCACACTGGTACACACGTCGGCCCACGTGCAAAACGCCAAGGCCATCCGCAACCCCGCGCGCCTGCTAGCGGCCATGGACATCATCAACAAAACTCAAGGCAAAAACGCGCTGTACTTTGCCACCGCCCACAACTCACTGAACAACGCACCGATGCGGATTGCGTTTAACCGGATACCGGATGTAGAGACAGAAAGTTAGGCGCCGCCTTAGTTGACAAAAGTGTGCTGCAAGCAGAACACAATTCTTGTATTGATTTGTCCAGACGATACGCATTGAAACCTCAGCCTCTCCATCGCGCCAGTGTGTTTTAAAGAACGGCGTGAACTTCAGCGCTTGGAAGCCAAATACTCTGGAAACATTACTACGGGCGGCTTTTAAAGTATGTTATTGACTATGAATTTAATAGCTGCTTACTCAGTATTTTCTTCGGCCACAGGGATAAAATGCATCACGAAGTGACAATCCAACCCTCTAGTGCATCCACCTTCTTAGGCAAGCCATAGCACACGTGTCCTGCATCGTGTTGCCCTTTAGCCCACGCCGCTTGCAGCATGCACAGCACGGCGTCTAGGCTGTCTCCGCTGGCATCGTCGGCTAGCGTGTCGCGCTGGGCGTGGGTGAGTTTGAGGCGCAGATTTAAACGGGTTTGACCGTGCTCTAGGGCGGTAATCAGGTCTTTGCGGGCGATCAATCGGTCGGGGGTTTGTTTGGCCTTGTCGTCAGATTTGTAGCTGCGGTTGCCCAGAATTTCGCGGGCTAGCAGGCCGGGGTAGGCTTCCAGCGCGACGCGCCTGGGGTAGCCTGCAGCATCTCTGTCAGCGGCATCGCCCTCATGCAGCGCCGGAAAATGCACACCAGCAGCCAACAAGCGCGGCGCACCGGCATGCAGCATGTAGGCTACAGGTGGGTTAACCCACTTCATGCTGGGGCTGCTGCCTGCAGGCAGGTCGGTAGCGCGGTGGGCAAACTTGCCGCCTATGGGGCGGGCATCGCAAAAGGCTTTGAAAGTGACGCGAATGTCGGCGCGCGATAGTCTGGCGTAGTGGTGTATGCACTGCGTCCAGTCAGTGGGCCAATGCAAATGTTCTACCAGCTCGCGCGGCAGGCCAAAGGGCAGGTCAAAGCCGCCAATCCAATCGGTGTGCGCAGTAAGCCAGTCGCTAAAGCCGTCTAAAGTTTCTACGCGGTCTAGGCGCAACAACTGCACGCGGCCTTTGTCAACACTGCCCACAGCAAAAACAATAGGTTTTCGCTTACCTGGGCTGCTAGAAAAATCACATCCAATCACTTGCATGAAGCTATCCCAATGCCAAAGCAATCACACCCACCGCAATAGCCGCTGCGCCAATGGTGCGCAGCACGCGGCCCCCCTCGCCCAGCAAATGCCCACCCATCAGCGCGGCAAACAGCATGCTTACCTCACGCGCAGGAGCCACGTGGCTCACAGGGGCGATGAGCACGGCGTACAACACGCACACGTAGGCGATGGGGCTGAAGATGGCCACGATAGCGGCGTACTTCCACTGCAGCTTCCATAGGCGCTTGGCCTCTGGTATGTTGCGCAGCACGGGTACTACGGCGTAGGGCAGGCGCAGCATGTTGCACCAGTAGTCAAACAAGATAGGCGAAATGGCGATAACTTTGACGGCATAAGCGTCGAGCACGGTGTAGCAGGCAATCAGCGCACCCGTTAGCAGGCCCCAAAACACGCCGGCTTTAACGCGTTCTTTCTTTGCAGGATCGTGCGCAGCTTTAAACAGCGCAGGGCCGCCCGCAATTAAAAACACCCCAACGACAACGCCCGCGATACCCAGCACGCCCAGGCTGGATAACTGCTCGCCAAAGACAATCACCGCAACCGACGACGACATCAGTGGCCCGCTGCCGCGTGCCAGCGGGTAGACGATAGTGAGGTCACTTTTGCGGTAGCCAGTAAGCAGACAGTAGAAGTACACCCAGTGCACAAAACCACTCAGCGCGATCAAACCCCACTCTTTAGCGCCCCACGTGGGTACCACATCCCAACCTAGCCATAGGCACAGCGGAGTCCACACCACAAACATGATGGCGGCGCTGAAGAAAGTAAAGCGTGAGTCACCGTGGGCTTTTTTTGCAGCAATATTCCAGCCAGCATGAATAAGAGCGCCCAGCAGCACCAGGCCGACTGCCGCCAGCGGCAAGGCTTACGCTCTGCCGATAATGCTGGCGGTAGCCATCAGTTCTTCAAGCAAAGCCAGGCTGACTTTGCCGCTTACGCCATAGGGGTTGAGTTCGGGTTTTTCTGAATACTTCAGCACGATCGACGTGTTGAGCTTGGCCAAGTTAACTTGACCCATGGTCCAGCCGCCAAAGCGGCGTTCGGTGATTTCTTCAAAATCTAGCAGCACTACGTCTTTGTGGCGGGTATCTTTGCAGATGTGGTTGTACAGCTCGCTCACCGAGCCGCGGCCCCCTTCAATCGCCTGCAAAAACAGCCCTGCACCGTAGCACAATATGCCCGTGATACCGGAGGCCGGGTTGTGCGTGCGCGAGGTGGCCAGTATTTCGTCGATATGCTCTGGCTTATTGGGGTCGGCTAAGCGGCTAACGTAGAGGAGTCGAACTAGCATGGTATGCCTTGTAGTATTTTGCGGTAGTTATTAGAGGTGGCCAAAGCGGATCGTTGGTGCAGTGCGGCTTACTGTACGCCGCTGTTTTGGCGCGGAATCAGCGACAAAAACTCGCGACGCAGGTCAGTGTTTTTCAAGAAACTTCCGCGCATGACCGAATTAATCATCTTGCTGTCCATGTCTTTGACGCCGCGCCAGCCCATGCAGTAGTGGCTGGCTTCCATCACGATAGCCAAGCCATCGGGCTGGGTTTTTTGCTGGATCAAATCGGCCAGTTGCACCACCGCTTCTTCCTGGATTTG
>JAYSRE010000186.1:0-71041 GCA_043721235.1 Polaromonas sp.
TGCCATAAGAATGCAGCCCGGCGGGCGCTGTCATGGGGATGCTAGAGGGCTGGGCACCCATCAGGCTGAGTGTTTCCGTCACGCCGCCGGTGCGTGCGGGTAGCAGCTGGGCTTCAAATGCGCGCAGCAGCACGTCTTCTGCCATGGCGCGGTAGGTGGTCCATTTGCCGCCGGTTACCGTCAGCAGGCCCGACTTGCTGACCAAAATGGTGTGTTCGCGGCTAATGGCCTTGGTGTTGCCTGCGTCGTCGTCTTGCTGCTTAACCAGAGGGCGCAGGCCCACCCAGATTGACTTTACATCGCTGCGCTGGGGTGCTTTGGTAAGGTATTTGGCGGCTTCGCTCAAAATAAACTGCACTTCTTCGGCAAACGGTGTGGGCTCACGTGCCAGGTCGTCGCGCGGGGTGTCGGTGGTGCCCAAAATAACCTTGCCCAGCCAAGGCACCGCAAACAGCACCCGGCCATCGGCAGTTTTAGGCACCAGCAAAGCGTGGTCGGTGGGGAAAAACTCACGGTCCACCACCATATGCACCCCTTGGCTGGGCGCCACCATGGTTTTTACCGGGCGCTGGGTGCTGTCGCCGTCTTGCTGGCGCAGGGCATCCACCCACACACCTGCGGCGTTCACCACACACTTGGCTTTGACAGTGTAAGGCGTTCCCGTCTCCACGTCTTGCACCTGCAGGCCCGTTACGCGGTTGTTCTGGTGCACCAGCTGGGTAACGCTGCAGTAGTTCAACAGCAAAGCGCCACGCGCTGCGGCTGTTTTGGCCAGCGTGATGGCCAAACGGGCATCGTCAAACTGACCGTCCCAGTATTTGACACCGCCCGTCAAGCCCTGGGGTTTGGCGGTAGGCAGTAGCTTGAGCGTGTCTGCGCGGCGCAGAAACTGTGTTTTGCCCAGGCCCGCTTTGCCTGCCAGCAGGTCGTACATTTTCAGACCAATGCCGTAAAAAGGGGTCTCCCACCAGCGGTACGACGGCATCACAAACGGCAGCGGCTGCGCCAGGTGCGGTGCGTTGCGCATCAGCGTAGTGCGCTCGTGCAGGGCTTCTCTGACCAGGCTGATATTGCCCTGCGCAAGGTAGCGCACACCGCCATGCAGCAGCTTGGTGGCCCGCGACGAGGTGCCTTTGGCAAAGTCGTGGCTTTCAAACAGCACCACGCTAAAGCCGCGCGCTGCTGCATCTAGCGCAACCCCCAAGCCCGTGGCACCACCGCCGACTACGGCAACATCGTAAGTGATGGGCAGGGCTAGTCGGGCGATAAGTTGTTCACGTTGCATGGGGCATCCTGTGTTAACTGCGTGTAGCAGTAAGTAGATGGTTAGTATTCGATAGTTTTTCTTAAATGCGCGATATGATTCGTTTATTTGCGATTTTATCAATTTTCATTGAATTTTAGAGAATTAACGAACATATCCTTCGCGCCAACGTTGCAATAAAGTGTCGTAAGAGACCGTTTTGCCCGGTGGTTTTTCATTGCTCAGTTTTTTCCAAGGTGCCTTGGTGTCGGACAAATAGTCTTCTGGTTTCTTCTTGGCGTTCAATACGGGGGCACAGTTCACCATACCCGCACGACTTAAACGGGCCATCACCTGGTCCATTTCTTCAGCCAAATTATTCATGGCTTGTTGAGGTGTTTTTTCACCTGTTACCGCCACGGCGACGTTTTTCCACCACAGCTGCGCAAGCTTGGGATAGTCTGGAACGTTAGTCCCTGTAGGTGTCCACGCTATGCGCGCGGGGCTGCGATAAAACTCAATCAGCCCACCGTACTTAGCAGCATTTTGCGTAAAGTAGCTGTGGTTGATATCGCTAGAGCGAATAAACGTCAAGCCGACAATGGACTTTTTGAGCGAAACAGTTTTACTGGTGACAAATTGCGCATACAACCAAGCTGCCGCAGTCTTATCTGCATCATGGTCTTTGAAAAAAGTCCATGAGCCTACATCTTGGTAGCCGTTTTGCATGCCATCCTTCCAATAGGGGCCGTTCGGGCCGGGTGCCATTCTCCATTTGGGCGTGCCGTCTTCGTTCATCACCGGCAACCCTTTTTTAGTCATATCTGCCGTAAAAGCGGTGTACCAAAATATTTGCTGCGCGATTTGGCCTTGTGCTGGCACGGGGCCAGCCTCCCCAAAGGTCATACCCATAGCCTCTCTGGGCGCATAGTTCTTCATCCAATCAACATATTTGGTCAAGGCGTACACCGCAGCGGGGGAGTTGGTTGCACCACCGCGCTCTACAGACGCACCTACGGGCGTGCAGCCATCTTCAGCAACTTTAATGCCCCATTCATCCACAGGCCTTCCATTGGGAATGCCTTTGTCAGCCGTGCCCGCCATTGACAACCAAGCGTCCGTAAAACGCCAGCCTAATGAAGGATCTTTTTTGCCGTAATCCATGTGGCCATAGACCGGTTTGCCGTCTATGGTTTTGACATCATTGGTGAAAAATTGGGCTATGTCTTCATACGCCGACCAGTTTTGCGGTACACCCAGTTCATATCCATATTTGGCTTTGAATTTGTCCTGCAGTTCTGGTTTGGCGAACAAATCTGCACGAAACCAATACAGGTTGGCAAATTGCTGGTCTGGCAGTTGGTAAAGTTTTTTATCCGGAGCGGTCGTAAAACTGGTACCGATGAAATCTTTCAAGTCCAAATTGGGGTTGGTAAATTCAGCGCCAACCCCTGCCATGTAATCTGTCAAACTCATAATTTTCCCATAGCGGTAATGGGTACCTATCAGGTCTGAGTCAGATACCCACCCATCGTAGATGGATTGCCCGGACTGCATGGAAGTTTGCAGCTTTTCCACCACATCGCCTTCGCCGATGATGTCGTGCTTAACTTTTATACCTGTAATTTCTTCAAATGCCTTGGCCAGCGTCTTGGACTCATATTCGTGGGTGGCAATAGTCTCGGACACCACGGAGATTTCTTTAACGCCTTTGGCCTTGAGCTTGTCCGCTGCGTTTGCAAACCATTTAAGTTCTGTAATCTGCTCCGCCTTGGACAATGTAGAAGGCTGAAATTCAGAGTTAATCCATTGCACAGCTGGGTCTGACACGGGCACCGCTGCAGCGGCGGCAACGGGGGGCTTTGGGGGTTCTAATTTTTTACCGCATGCTGATAAAAACAAAGCACAGGAAACGGCTGAAAAGATGCAGGTTATTTTTTTCACGGTATGTCTCTTGAAATGACTGGCTATGGCAACAATCAGCACAGTGGATGACAACATCCTAAACTGCAGTGCACTGCTCGGCACTGCAGTTGTGTGTCGAAGTTGAAACTAGTAAGGTACGAGACCGTGCCAGCCATATGCACGCACGGTCTCGTCACATACAGCCTGGCTTAGCGTACCTTGCCGTTCTTCCACGCGGTCAGCAGCGTGTCGTAGGCGATGGTTTCACCCTTTGGCTTCTCGTTGGCCAGTTTCTTCCAAGGGGCGGCCTTGTCGCTGAGGTACTTATTGGGGTCGCCTTTGGGGTTCATCTTGGGCGCGCAGTTGGCCATGCCCGAGCGTTCTAGGCGCACCATCACTTGGTCCATTTCTTCAGCCAAGTTGTCCATGGCGGCTTGTGGGGTTTTCTCCCCTGTCACTGCAACAGCTACGTTCTTCCACCATAGCTGGGCCAGCTTGGGGTAGTCAGGCACGTTGGTACCTGTGGGTGTCCATGCCACACGCGCAGGGCTGCGGTAAAACTCAACCAAGCCGCCTAGTTTAGGTGCAATGTCGGTCATTGCTTTTGACTGAATGTCAGACTCACGAATAGGGGTGAGGCCCACAATCGTTTTCTTCAATGACGTAGTTTTAGCAGTCACAAACTGCGCGTACAACCATGCAGCGGCTACTTTGTCGGCATCGTGGTCTTTAAAGAAAGTCCATGAGCCTACGTCTTGGTAGCCGTTTTGCATGCCTTGCTTCCAGTAAGGGCCGTTAGGGCCTGGGGCCATGCGCCACTTCGGTGTGCCGTCAGTATTGACCACCGGCAGACCGGGCTTGATCATGTCGGCGGTGAAGGCGGTGTACCAGAAGATTTGCTGGGCAATTTGGCCTTGGGCAGGTACTGGGCCGGCTTCGCCAAAGGTCATGCCGATAGCTTCTTTGGGCGAGTACTTTTTCATCCAGTCGATGTACTTAGTAAGCGCATACACAGCAGCAGGTGAATTGGTTGCGCCACCGCGTGAGACCGACGCACCCTGTGGGTGGCAGCCGTCGGCTGAAGCGCGAATGCCCCACTCATCGATGGGTTTGCCGTTAGGAATACCAATGTCTGCTGCGCCCGCCATGGACAGCCATGCATCAGTAAAGCGCCAACCCAGCGACGGGTCTTTTTTACCGTAGTCCATGTGGCCATAAATCGCTTTGCCATCGATATTTTTCACGTCTTCGGTAAAGAACGCAGCAATGTCTTCATAGGCGCTCCAGTTAAGCGGCACACCTAGGTCGTAGCCATATTTGGCTTTGAACTTGTCTTTCAGGTCTTTGCGCTCAAACAGGTCAGCGCGAAACCAGTACAGGTTGGCAAACTGCTGGTCAGGCAATTGGTACATTTTGCCGTCGGGCGCGGTGGTAAAGCTGGTGCCGATAAAGTCTTTGATGTCAATACCGGGGTTAGTCCATTCTTTGCCCTTGCCGGTCATGTAGTCGGTCAGATTTAAGATTTTTCCGTAACGGTAGTGGGTACCGATCAAGTCGGAGTCCGAAATCCAGCCGTCATAAATAGACTTGCCAGACTGCATGGAGGTTTGCAGTTTTTCTACTACGTCGCCTTCACCAATGATGTCATGCTTAACTTTGATACCGGTGATTTCCTCAAAGGCCTTAGCCAGAGTCTTGGACTCGTATTCGTGCGTGGCGATCGTCTCTGACACCACAGAAATTTCTTTCACACCTTTGGCCTGCAATTTTTTTGCTGCGTCGATGAACCACTTCATCTCGGCGGCTTGCTGGTCTTTGGTCAAGGTAGAAGGCTGAAACTCACTGTCAATCCACTTCTTGGCTGCTGCCTCATCGGCCACTGCATGGCCTGCCAACGCGCAGGCCACAGCCACTGCAAGTACGCTATATCGTAACTTCATGATTTATCTCCAAATACAGTTATAACCCCTGATTGCAAGGCTGCTACGGCTCCAGGGGGAATGAGCCGATCCTTGATTCTTGTGGGCTGTCTAGCCTTTGCGCATAATCAAAGCGAGCACTAGCATAGAGACACCAAAACTAATCCAGATCGAAGGCTCAGCCTCTAAGCTGAGCCAAACGGCCAGCTTGCCACTGATGCCAATAAAAATTAAATTCACATAGGCAGCAGACAGCAGCCCAATAAACAGACGGTCACCGCGCGTAGTTTTCAGCGGCAAAAAGCCCTTGCGCATGACGGTGGGCGACTTCATTTCCCAAGCCGTCATACCTGCCAGCATGAGCACAATGCAGCCAAAAAATACCGCGACAGGTGTCGTCCAAGCCATCCATTCAAACATTGCCAACTCCTGTTAAACACGGCCCATCGCAAAACCTTTTGCGATGTAATTGCGTACAAACCAAATCACAATGGCACCGGGCACTATGGTGAGCACACCCGCAGCGGCCAGAGTGGCCCAGTCCATGCCCGAGGCAGAAATAGTGCGCGTCATGGTGGCGGCAATGGGCTTGGCGTTCACACTGGTGAGGGTGCGCGCCAGCAAAAGCTCAACCCAACTGAACATGAAGCAAAAGAAAGCCGCCACACCAACACCGGCTTTGATCAGCGGCAGAAAAATGGTGACAAAAAATCGGGGAAACGAATAGCCGTCGATATAGGCCGTCTCGTCAATCTCACGTGGAATTCCGCTCATAAAGCCTTCTAAAATCCACACCGCCAGCGGCACATTAAACAGCAAATGCACCAAAGCCACCGCCAAGTGGGTGTCCATCAAACCTACTGACGAATACAGCTGAAAAAACGGCAGTAAAAACACAGCCGGTGGGGTCATGCGGTTGGTTAGCAACCAAAAGAACACATGCTTGTCACCCAAAAAGCTGTAGCGCGAAAAAGCATACGCCGCAGGCAAGGCCACGGTTAGAGAAATAACGGTGTTGATGGCCACATAGATCAAGCTGTTGATGTAGCCTGAATACCATGCCGGGTCGGTCAAAATAGTTTTGTAGTTCTCCAGCGTAAACTGGTTAGGAAACAACGAAAAGCCTGCAACTATTTCGTTGTTCGTCTTAAACGACATGTTGACCATCCAGTAAATGGGTAGCAAAGCGAAAATGATGTAGGCAATTAAAAACAGTGTGCGTTTTTGAAATCTGGGCTTATGCATGGCCACCTTCCTTTTCTGCAGTGCCTACGCGCTGCATCCAGTTGTACAAAATAAAACAAAACAGCAGGATAATCAAAAAGTAGATCAACGAGAAGGCTGCTGCTGGCCCAAGGTCAAATTGGCCGACTGCTTTTTGCGTTAAAAACTGCGACAAAAACGTGGTGGAATTGCCTGGCCCGCCGCCTGTGAGCACAAAAGGCTCGGTGTAAATCATGAAGCTGTCCATAAAACGCAGCAGCACCGCGATCATCAGCACGCCGCGCATTTTAGGTAGCTGCACATACCAAAATACCGCCAGTTTGCTGGCCCCGTCGATGCTGGCGGCTTGGTAGTAAGCGTCAGGAATCGAGCGCAGACCCGCATAGCCCAGCAAGGCTACCAATGGTGTCCAGTGCCACACGTCCATCAACAGCACGGTAAGCCATGCGTGCGTGGCGTTGCCTGTGTAGCTGTAGTCAATACCCAGGCCCAACAGGGCAGCGCCCATCAGGCCAATATCGGTTCGGCCAAAGATCTGCCAAATGGTGCCCACCACGTTCCACGGAATCAACAGCGACAGCGCCACAATCACCAGCGTAACCGATGACTTCCAGCCCTGCGCAGGCATGGACAGCGCCAGCAAAATACCCAATGGCAGCTCTACCAGCAGGACAGCGAGCGAAAAAGTAATTTGCCGCAGCAAGGCACCATGCAATTCTTCGTCGCGCATCACGTTGGCAAACCACTCGGTGCCTACAAAGACCCGCCGCTCGGGCGAAATAATGTCTTGCACTGAATAGTTCACCACCACCATCAGCGGTACGATGGCCGAGAAAGCCACGCAAATGAGCACAGGCAGTATGAGGAACCAGGCTTTTTGGTTAACGGGTTTGGTTGTGGTGCTCACGGCACGATCTCCTCATTTTTATAAATGCAACTGTGCTCGCTCATCACACGCAACCAAAGCGTCTGGCCTGCTGCGAACTGTGCGGTGCCGGCTGGTAAGCGCGCTTTGACAGTATGGCCTGACGCGCTGGCGGTCAAAATAATGTGGGTGCCTACGTCTTGCACTTGTGTTAGCACCATGGGCAGTGCGCCTGCGGTGTGCGGCGCTACGGGCTGCACATATTCTGGCCTGATGCCCAGCTTGATGTCGTCATCGGGCATGCTGCGCCCGTTGGGCAGTGGCAAGCTGATGCCCGCTGCGCTGATGTCTGCTGCACTAATGCCCGCTGCGCTCATTCCCGTCAGGCGCACACTGTCCATCTCAACTCGGCCGGACAAAAAATTCATGCCTGGTGAACCAATAAAGTGGCCTACAAAGGTGTGGCTAGGCCGTTCAAATAAATCTGCTGCTGCGCCCATTTGCACGGCACGGCCGCGGGTCATCACCACCACTTGGTCGGCAAAGGTCAGCGCTTCAATCTGGTCATGCGTCACATAGATCAGCGTGAGTTTGAGTTCGTGGTGAATTTGCTTGAGCTTGCGGCGCAGCTTCCACTTCAAATGCGGGTCAATCACCGTGAGAGGTTCGTCAAACAGCACAGCAGATACATCGGGGCGTACCAGGCCGCGGCCCAGAGAAATTTTTTGTTTGGCATCGGCGGCCAGGCCCGCAGCGCGCTGGTTGAGCTGGTCGCTCATCTCCAGCATCTCGGCAATTTCACCTACGCGCTTGTTAATTTTTTCTTTTGGCACGTTGCGGTTGCGCAGCGGAAAGGCCAGGTTTTCAAACACTGTCATGGTGTCGTAGATCACCGGGAACTGGAACACTTGCGCAATGTTGCGCTCTTGCGGCGTAGCACGGGTGACGTCTTTGCCGTCAAAGCGCACACTGCCCTGCGATGGTGCGACCAGGCCTGACATGATGTTGAGCATGGTGGTTTTGCCGCAACCTGAAGGCCCCAGCAGCGCGTAGGCACCGCCATCTTCAAAGGTCATTTTCAGTGGCAGCAGCGCGTAATCGCTGTCTTGCTGGGGGTTATTGCGGTAGGCGTGTGCCAAATCTAGTTCAATGCGTGCCATATCAACGCCCTGTGCTGTGTGTGGGCGCTTGCACTAGCAAGCCGCGCGCGTCAAATAAATACACCTGGGACGGCTGCAGGTACAAAGTCACCATCTTGCCCAAGTTAAAGTAGTGCACGCCCGTGAGCTGTGCTACCAGCTCGCCTACCGAGGTGGCCACGTGCACGTAAGTGTCTGAGCCCGAAATTTCGGCCAGCTCTACCTTGCCTGCGATGGCGATATCACCTGGGTGCTGTAGTGTGCGCAGCACATTGGCGCGCACGCCTACTGTCAGCGTGCGAGAGGTATTGGCGGGTGCATTGCGCGCCATCAAAGGCCCGCTGTCCAGTTGGATACCTTGTTCTACGCCGGTTGCACCCACCAGATTCATCGGCGGGTCGCTGAAGGCGCGCGCTACCCGCAGCGACTTGGGGTTATGAAACACCTCAGCCGTAGGGCCGTATTGCAGGAGTTCTCCACCGTCCATCACTGCGGTGTGGCCGCCCAGCAGCAGGGCTTCGCCGGGCTCGGTGGTGGCATAAATAACGGTAGATTCACCTGCGGCAAACAGTGCGCTGAGTTCCTCGCGCAACTCCTCGCGCAGTTTGTAGTCCAGGTTGACCAGCGGCTCGTCCAGCAGCATCAGCGGTGCGCCCTTGGCCAGCGCCCTGGCCAGCGCTACGCGCTGCTGCTGGCCACCCGACAGCTCGGCGGGGTAGCGGTCTAAAAACATCTCTATGTGCAGCTTGCTGGCCAGCTCGGCTACCCGCTGGTCAATATTTTTTTCTTTGCGCAGGCGCAGTGGCGAGGCGATGTTGTCGCGCACTTTGAGCGAGGGGTAGTTAATAAACTGCTGGTACACCATGGCTACATCGCGCTCGCGCACGGGCATACCGGTCACGTTATGTCCATCTACCATCACTTTGCCCGTAGTCGGCACATCCAGGCCCGCCATGATGCGCATCAAACTGGTTTTGCCAGCCTGCGTAGCGCCTAACAGCACCGTAACCGTGCTGGGGCTGGGCGCAATTCCCATCGCGTACAGCCAAGTTTGCGGCCCTACTTTTTTACTGATACCTTCTAAACTAAGCTGCATTGCGCTCCCTCATTTTTTGCCGTAATTTGCTTGACATTTATTTTCCGTTACGAGCATTGTTGTTCGTTTCTTTTCTTTTTAGCTCGGTACATACCCTGAAAATAATAATTTTCTTTTCGTTTATATTATTAGCAAGCGTTCCTAGATCACAATCACGTTATGAACCCCAACCCACGACAACTCACATTGCTCGCCTTGGTGCGCAGCCAAGGCTCGGCCAGCGTAGAGCAACTGGCAGATAAACTGGGCGTAACTTTGCAAACCGTGCGCCGCGATGTGCAGCGTTTGTCGGATGAGGGCTTGCTGGCAAGATTTCATGGTGGCGTGCGTGTGCCAAGTTCTACGGTAGAAAACATGGCCCACCAACAGCGGCTTAATTTGAACGCCGAAGGCAAAAACAGCATTGCCAGTGCCGTAGCTGCAGCCGTGCCCAATGATTGCTCGTTAATTTTGAATATTGGTACCACTACAGAAGCGATAGCAAGAGCGCTATTGCAGCACACAGGTTTGCGTGTAATTACCAATAATTTGAACGTAGCCACCATCCTCAGTGCCAACGTGCATACCGAAGTGATTGTGGTGGGTGGTGTAGTGCGTGGGCGCGACCAAGGCATTGTGGGAGAGGCAGCGGTAGACTTTATTCGCCAGTTCAAAGTAGACATCGCCTTGATCGGTGTCTCTGGCATTGAACCTGATGGCACGCTGCGCGATTTTGACTACCGAGAGGTGAAAGTGGCGCAAACCATCATTGCGCATTCGCGTGAAGTTTGGTTGGCTGCAGACCACAACAAATTCCACCGCCCCGCCATGGTAGAGCTGGCAACGCTAGAGCAAATTGACCGTCTGTTCACCGACAAGCAACCGCCCGAGCCGTTTCCAGCGCTCTTGAAAGAGGCTGGTGTGGTGCTGAATGTGGCAGACCGCAGCTAAACACCTACATTTAGAAACATAAAAGAACACGTTCGCAACATACCGAATACTTCACCACGGCTTGCACTATGACCTACCTCCTAACCCTTGACCAAGGCACCTCCAGTTCACGCAGCATTGTGTTTGACCCGTCGGGCCAGGTGGTGGCCATGTCACAGATGGAACTGCCCCAGATGTACCCCAAGCCGGGTTGGGTAGAGCATGACCCGCAAGAGATTTGGCGTACCCAGCTGGCCACAGCCAAAGCGGTGCTGGTCAAAGCCGGCATTACTGCGCAGCAAATTCGCGCGGTAGGCATTACCAACCAGCGCGAAACCACGGTGGTGTGGAGCCGCAAAACAGGGCTGCCTGTGCACCACGCTATTGTGTGGCAAGACCGCCGGGCTGAGCCTACCTGTGTACGGCTGCGCGAGCGTGGTTTGGCAGGCGAGATTCAGCGCAAAACTGGCTTGCTGGTGGACGCGTATTTTTCGGCTACCAAGCTCAAATGGATTTTGGACAACGTGCCCGGTGCGCGCCAGCGCGCGCTGGACGGCGAGCTGGCCTTTGGCACGGTAGACAGCTGGCTCATGTGGCAGCTAACCCATGGCACGGTGCATGCCACTGACGTGAGCAATGCGTCGCGCACCATGCTGTTTAATGTGCACACTAACCAGTGGGATCCCGAGCTGATGGCGGCGCTGGACATACCGCCTGCCATGATGCCCAGCGTCAAGCCGTCTAGTGCGCTGTATGGTGAAGTCAGCGGCGACCTGTTAGGCCACGCCATTCCTATAGGTGGGGTAGCGGGCGACCAGCAAAGCGCGCTGTTTGGGCAAGCCTGCTTTAAAGCAGGGATGGTAAAAAACACCTATGGCACCGGCTGCTTTATGCTGATGAACACAGGCCGTGATTTTCAAACTTCGGCTAACGGCCTGATCACCACCAGCGCCGCCCAGGCCACCACCCAGCCCGAATTTGCTATAGAAGGCAGTGTGTTTGTAGGTGGCGCTGTGGTGCAGTGGCTGCGCGACGGTTTGCACGCTATTGATGGCAGCGGCGAGGTGCAGGCGCTAGCGCAAAGCGTACCAGACTCTGGCGGCGTGATGATGGTGCCTGCCTTTACGGGCCTGGGCGCTCCCTACTGGAAACCCGAAGCACGCGGCACTATCACGGGCCTTACGCGCGGCAGCACCGTGGCGCACATTGCCCGCGCTGCGTTAGAAAGCATTGCCTACCAAAGTGCAGCCTTGCTGCAAGCCATGGGCCGCGATGCCGTGGCCGCAGGCGGTGCGGCCGTGGCTGAGCTGCGGGTAGACGGCGGTGCCTGCGTGAATGATTTGCTGATGCAGTTTCAGGCCGATTTGCTGGGCATACCGGTGGTGCGGCCGATGGTGACCGAGACCACCGCACTAGGTGCCGCCTATTTGGCGGGGCTGTCCACAGGGGTTTACCAAAGCACCGACGAGCTAGCTGACCTGTGGCGCGCTGAACGCAAGTTTTTACCTACCCTGGACCAGCGCCGCGCAGCTGAGTTGATGGCACGCTGGGACTTGGCGGTGCGCCAAGCTAGCTTGACGGCGTGACAAAAGAAGCTTTTTAACTTTCCTGTCTTAATGTGCCGGACGATAGGGTAGCTTGCAGGTAAAAATTCGAGAAGAAGATTTTGCTAGGGCAATTAGCCATAGCAAATTAACACTGCAAAAACTACATCGCTTTAAAAAGATGTGCAAACAACCGGCTCACCACAAGGGTTTCCAGCACACTGCCTGGATTGTCAGTGCCTTGCAAATGCAGCCGCAAACGCCCCGTATCGTCCCGGCGTACCTCTTGTATAGCACTGGCGCGCACCAGCGTGCTGCGGTGGATTTGCCAAAACACATCGGGGTCTAGCTGGGGCAGCAGATCTTTAATAGGTGTGCGGATTAAAAATTCTTTTTGCGCCGTCAGCACCCGCACGTATTTGTCCGCCGCTTGCAGCACCCGTACGTCGCTGATGGGCACCATCACAATGCTGCTGCCTACACTGGCTTGCAGGCGCTGCAGCCGGGGCACCGGCTGCGCAGAAAGTGCTGCGCTTTGTGCGCTGAGCAAATAGCGCAATTGGTCGAGCGCGTTTGCATCAGTAGCAGCGGCGGCAGCGGTATCAGCTGCGGTAGTAGCCGTAACAGCAATAGCAGAGGCCACGCCTGCAGTGTGGCTTACTTCGTTTTTGATAGCTTCCCGTTCAGCATTTCCTTGAGCGATAGGCCTAATTCGTTCTAAAGATTGCACCAACCGAGCGGTTTGCAGGGGCTTGAGCAGGTAGTCTACAGCGGCATGTTCAAACGCCTTTACGGCATATTCATCGTAAGCGGTAATAAAGACCAGTTGCGGTAGCGCAGTGTGCTGTGGCCATTGGTCGGCAATGTCAGCCGCAGCGTCAAGCCCGCTCAAGCCGGGCATGCGCACGTCAAAAAACAGCACATTGGGCAGCAGGCGCAGCGCCTCACGCACGGCGCTTAGGCCGTCGCCCACGCTGGCCACAATCTGCAGCGCGGGCCATACAGATTGCAATTCGCGCGCCAAGGCTTGGGCCAGCAGGGGCTCGTCCTCAGCAATCAGGGCGGTGGGATAGTGGCTGGGCAGGGCTGCAGACATGGTGACGTGTAAGCTTAGGCAGACGGCAGTGGGGTAAGCGGCATGCGCAGCGTGACGACGGTACCGCTGGGAACATCAATGCCGCTTCCATTTTTTATGCCATTTGTGCCTATCGCCCAAGGAAATACTGAATAGTTAGCTATTAATTCTATAGTAGCGTGAGGACCATAGCGGGTGGCTAAACGCTGGCGTACTTGGGTGATGCCAAAGCCTTCTGGCGTTTGCGCTGCATCAAAACCTGGGCCTGTGTCACGCACCTGCAGCACCAGCGCCGTGGGGTCGCTATGGGCGCTGATGTGAATTTCACCGCCAGCTACTTGGGGTTCTAGCCCATGCACAATGGCGTTTTCTACCAAGCTTTGCAAAATCAGGGGCGGCACGCGTACCCCTGCTAACCCTGCAGGCAAATCTAGCGTGTAGCGCAGGCGCGGCCCCATGCGGATGGCCATCAGTTCCAGGTAGTCCCGCAGGCGGTCAAACTCAGCGCTTAAAGGGTGCTCTGTAGCGCGCGACGCACCCAGCGTGCTGCGCAGGTAGTCGTTTAAGCGGTCTAGCATGTGGGTAGCGCGCGCAGGGTCAGTGGCTATCAAGGCGCGCAGATTGGCCAGGGTGTTAAACAGCATGTGCGGCTCAAGCTGGCTTTGCAGCAGGGTAAGCTGTGCCTGCCTGGCTTGGTGCTGTGCTTCTTCGCGGTCCAGGTTGGCACTGGCCAGTTTCTCGCGGCTGAAAAAGTAAAAAGTGATGACGGTACCTGCTGCCAGCGACATCAATAAAAAGCCCAGCATGGTTTTGGGTCGACTGGTAATGCCTTGCAAAGGCGCAGCCCCGCGCAGCAAATCACCCGCAGCAGAGCCTGCAAAATAGCCCACCAACACGCCGACCAAGACCAGCACGGTCATAGGGCCTGGGTCACCCCAGCCGTCGGCGTAAAAGTAAAACCGCCCTACATCGATTAAAAACCAAATACTCAGGCCTATCAGCAGGGAGTACAGCAAGTTGTGTTGAAAAGAATCGTTGCCAAATACAGTAATGGCTACGGCCAATGCCACGTTAAACAGCAGCACCAGGCCCATATGCTTGGCCAGCCGGCCCAGCGGAAAGCGCTGGGTGTGCGGTGCAGGCAGCTGTGGGGCTTGGACTGTTACCGGTTCGGGTGGTGAATCTGCCATTACAGCAGTATGCCGCAGTTGCTGCACTGGTTGCGCGCCAGCTGACTTTTTACCAAGCGTCGCGCTGCGCGCTAAGCCGTGCACGCTCGCGCTCTACCAAGCCCTCGCGCAGGGCGCTGCCTGCCCCCGCAAACCACACTGCTGCGCCGTGAACGGCCAAGCCAAGCCCCCAGCCTAGCAGCGGAAAAGCTGCCCAGGCCTTGCCGTGCCACAGCGACAGGGCTATTAAAAATGCGTTGACGATCAGGTAAACACTGGCGTGCATGAGCCAACCCAGCTTGGCGTTGGCGCGTTTGCGGGCAAGCTGGTCAATTTCTTGGGGGGTCATAGTTATTCCTTTTAGGCTAGTTAAAAATAAGCGCTTAAACGGCACGCGCTACCATCCAATAAATGGGCGGCAGTGTGACCAGCGTGGCAAAAATACCAGCCACAGACCACAGGCGTGCCAAACGCTTGTATTCGTTGGGGATGCTGCCATGTGCCTTGCGCAAAAGCCGTGCTTGGCGCATTTGAATCGGCACCAGCACGGCCACCCACACCAGGCCAGACAGCCCAAAGGCGGCGTAGCTCCACACAATCCAGGGGTTTGCAATAATGCCGCCGTGTCTGCCCGCCAGCGCATGCCCAGCCGCGAGCAAAAGCAGTGCGCCCAGGCCCGTGAACACAACATCGGTCAGGTTAACCAAGCGCGTGGCAAAGCGGGCCACGGCCACATCATCCCCCCGGTCTGCCACGGCTTTCCAAACCCCGCTGACAATGATGTTGCCTATGAATAAAAAAGCGCCCAGTAAATGCAGGGTTTTGAGAGTGGTTTGCATAGCTTGATTCCAGGTAAATTGTGGCTTTGGCATGGGCCTTGGTAAATGTGATGGGCCCGCAACGCAAGACCCGGTAGATGGTGGTCAAGCAGCTACAAACTGCCCATGCAAACCCAGCGGCAAACCGTAGGGCAGCGACAACTGCGCCACAGGCCCTTTGGCAAGTGCATTGGCCTCAAATATGCTGAGCGTTGTTTTAGCGGTGGTGGTGTTAAAAGCCGTCCCAAGTACCCAGCCGCCAACCTGCGTTGCGCTGCCAGGTGCAGGTACCAGCACATGCTCTTCGGCAAGCCAATGGCTGCCATAGCTGTAGCGCTGTATTTTGTCGTTTGACAAGGCCAGCACGGTGTCGTTGCCTGTTGAGGCATCTGCCTGTGAGTGGGTGTTTTGCATGAGTACAGTGAAGTCAGTTTTCTCGCCGGTGCGGCGCGTATCGAAGCTGGGAAACTCTGTGCCCTGCAGTCCGGTGTCGATCTGCCGCGCTGTGCCTTGGGTTGGGTTGATCTCCACCTGTGTCCAGCGGGCCAATTGGTCTGGTGGCGATTGGGGTGTGGGCAGCACCAAGTTTTTCAGATGCTCTAAAAACTTGCCATACCGGGCGTAGCCCAGTCGCACCATGCCGCCTTCTTCCCAAGCATTGCCCAGGTGGAATAAACCCCCGTTGGGCAGGTCAATGTGCCGGGCGCTGAAGTCGCTTTTGCGCACCAGCATGGCTATCAAGGGGGCATCACTGTGCCATGTGTAGCGCTCTAAACTGCCGGCAGCAGGCGCGTTGGGCTTGGTGTGCAGGGGCATCAGCAGAAAAACCAGGTAGTTCTGGGTCATGGCAAAGTCGTGCACCATATCTGCCTGCGGGGCGGCAATGGCGGCCTGGCGCTTGAGCTGGCCTTGGGCGCTGATCTCGTAGATGATCAGCTTGCCGCTGTGCGGTGCGTAGCCAAAATTCCACAGCGTGCCATCAGGTGCGCGCCGTGGGTGGGCTGAAAACGAAGCCCCCGCAGTCTCGGGCGACCAAGCCTTAAAGCCTTGTACGGCCAGGGTTTGGGGGTTGAGCTGGGTGGCTGAGCCGCCCTCCCACAGCGCATACAGGTCGCGCCCACCGTTCATGGACAGCAAGTTGATGTTGGCGGTGTTGAGCACGTCGGGCCGGTCTACGGGTTTGCTATCGGCCATCTCGGTGCCAAAGCCTGCATACAAAAAGCGGCCTGCTGCTTCTTCTTCAACCAGCTTGGGCGTGCGCAGCAACACTCCCAGATGGCTGGCTCTGCCGTCCGCAAAATTGAAGGCCTGCACCATGCCGTCGCCATCAAACCAATGGGTATAGCGCGTGCTGCCCAGCTTGAAGCGGGCTGCGCCGTTGCGGTACAGCGTGCCGCGCAGGCCAGCGGGAATTTTGCCGCGTACGGGTATGTTAGTGGTCGCCAGTGTGCCGTTAAACCCACCACCTGCTGTGGTGTCAAGCGGGCCATCGTAGGGGGTATACGCATGTGCAAAGGCAGTTGCGCGGTCTGTAGCACAAGCCCGTGCCAAAGGCCCAAGCAGGCCTGCGGCACCTGCGCCGCCCCAGGCCAAGCCTTGGAGCAAGCGGCGCCGGTGCAGGCTGGTGGGCACGGGGTAGGGCATTGCGATGGCTCCTTAATTAACTGATATTTCAATCGTCAAGTCTTGCTCACCGACAGTGATGGCCGCATCTTTGAAGGCTGGTGGGCCAAAGTTGCCGCGTGCTTTGTTAGAAAAGCCGTAGGGTTCGCTGGGAATTCCCATCAGGTTGGTATTGAGCTTGCTGTTGCCGTCTAAGTCGTGGTAGGCCGAGGCTGCATATTGACCGGGTGCCAAGCCTTTGAAGGCCAAGCGCACTTGCCCGCTTGGGCTGCGTCCTTTGGCCAGGGCCATCGTGCCTTGGCTGATGGTTTTAGGGAAAGCTTCTGCGCTGTTAAATAGTGCCAGCATGACTTGTCCGGCATCTTGTTGTACGTTGTTAACAATGATGGTTAAGTCTGCGGCATGCACGGCGAACGAAGCGCACGCAGCAGACGCTGCAAGCAGCAGTGCTGCGCATGTTGGTGGGCGAAGAAACTTCAAAGGGGTGTTGAACATGACAAAATCCTAAAAACTGGAAGTTTGTAATGTCCACCAAAGCGCAGTCTTCGCCCAGCGGCTTGCGACAAAGTGCAGATTTGGCAGTGTGAAATGCATTTTTAAGGCCTATTTACCTGCCAGACACCTAGCGAGCGCGGCAGATTCATACAATGCAAGCTATGAAAAAAGTGACTTGGGTAGCGGGTGCTGTGCTTGTGGCGTTGGCCACAGGCGGCTGGTGGTGGACGCAGCGCGCCAAGGCGGACGACGTGGGCTACCGCACCAGCAAAATAGAGCGCGGCAGTTTGCAGGCCACGGTGTCGGCCAGCGGCGCGGTGAACCCTGTGACCCAAGTGTCGGTGGGCACGCAGGTGAGCGGGCAGATCAAAGAACTGCTGGTGGACTTTAATTCGGAGGTTAAAGCCGGCCAGCTGATTGCCACCATCGACCCCGAAACCTTTGAGTACCGTGTGCGCTCGGCCCAGGCCGATGTAGATGCAGCCCGGGCAGCGGTGCTGACCGCGCAGGCCAATATTGCCGCCAGCAACGCAGCAGTGTCGCGCGCGCAGGTGGACCAAACTGAAGCGCAAAGAGATTTAGACCGCCAACAGTCTTTGGTAGACAGACAGTTTGTAGCGCAAAGCGTGGCCGACAAAGCCCGCGCACTGCTGGCCTCTAGCAACGAGTCGGTCAAAGCAGCCCAAGCCCAGCTGGGCGTTACCCAGGCGCAGATTAAAAGTGCGCAGGCCAATGTGCAGCAGCGCGAGTCGGCACTGGCCCAGACCCGCATTGACCTGTCGCGCACCAAAATTACCTCGCCTGTCAACGGCATAGTGATCAAGCGTGCGATAGAAAAAGGCCAAACCGTGGCCGCCAGTTTGCAGTCGCCAGAGCTGTTTGTAATAGCCCAAAACCTGTCGGACATGCAGGTAGATGCCAGCATCGACGAGAGCGATGTAGGGCGCATTCGCAACGGGCAAAAGGCCAGCTTTACGGTAGATGCCTACCCCGGCCAAACCTTTGACGGTGAGGTGCGCCAAGTGCGCAAAGCTGCGCAAAACGTAGCCAACGTAGTGACCTATGTGGCGGTGGTGGCGTTTACCAATGTGGGCAATAAGCTGCTGCCAGGCATGACAGCCAATGTGCGTTTGATTACCGACGTGCGCCAAGATGTGCTGAAAGTTCCTAACGCTGCGCTGCGGGTGCGCATAGCGGGGGTGGAGCCTGCATCGCAAGGTGCATCATCAGCCGCGCAAGGTGCATCGTCAGCATCGCAAGGGGCCTCTAGCCCAGCACCCGCAGCGTCGGGCGCGGCCACAGGCCCGTCGCGCTTTGGCTGGATGGGCGAGGCATTTGCGCAAGCTGGTGGCGGCGCAGGTATGGGCGCCATGCGTGAGCGTTTGGCCACAGAACTGCAATTGACCGACGAACAAAAAAACACGCTAGATGCCATCTCCATCGCGCTGCGCCCCAAGTTTATGGCCTTGCGCGACCTGCCTGAGGAGGAGCGCCCCCCAGCGCGTGAAAAAGTGATGCTCGAGATGCGCCAAAAGATCAGCGCCATGCTCAGCCCTGAGCAACGCAGCAAATACCAGGACATAGCAGCCAACGCACCCAGCCGCAGTGCCAACGCCGCACCCCCTGCTGCTACATCCTCTGCTGCAAGTGCGCCTGCTAAACCTGCCGCATCTGCCCAGCAAGGCGGTGGCCAAACGGATAGCCAAACTGGTGGTTCAGTGGGGGGCACGCCGGCAGAGTTTCGCAACCGTTTGGTAACCGAGCTGCAGCTCTCGCCCGACCAGCAAACCAAAGTGGATGCCATCTATGCCCAGGCGCGGCCCAAATTGGCTGCACTGCGCGATATGGCTGCGCCAGACCGCCCCAAAGCGCGCGAACGCATCATGGCGGATACCCGCGCGCAAATTGGCGAACTGCTCACCACAGAGCAAAAGCCCAAATATGCCGCGCTGCAGGCAGAAGCCAGCAGCCGCACCAGCACCCGTGGCCGCATTTACCTGCAGGGCGCAGACGGCAAACCGGTGGCCTACAGCGTGCGCCTGGGCATTACCGACGGCACCAGCACCGAGCTGCTGGTGATGCCCAACGCGCCCAACGCAGAGCTGTTCAAAGAAGGCACACTGGTCATCATCGGCACACTTACCGGCGCTGCGGGTGGTGGTAGCGGTGGTGGCAGCGGTAGTAGTGCAGGTGCAGGTGCCCAGCGGCCCGCTGGCCCGCGCATGCCGTTTTAGGCATGCCTTACCTACACATGCCGTTTTAAGCAAAACCACCATGGCACTTATCGAAGCCCGCAACCTCACTAAGGCCTACGCCATGGGCGACCAGACCGTGCACGCGCTGCGCGGCGTTTCGCTGGACATTGCCGAGGGCGAATTTGTCGCCATCATGGGCGCATCTGGCTCAGGCAAGTCCACGCTCATGAACATTTTGGGCTGCCTTGACCTGCCCACCGCAGGCGCGTACCGCTTGGCCGGAGAAGCCGTGCAAAACATGGGCTCCGACCAGCTTGCCTCCATCCGTAACCGGCGCATTGGTTTTGTGTTCCAGCAGTTCAACCTGCTGCCCCGCACCAGCGCGCTGGAAAATGTGGAGCTGCCCATGGTCTACAGCGGCACCCCATCGGCCCAGCGGCGCGACAAAGCCACTGCGGCACTGGCCAAAGTGGGCTTGGCCCAGCGCATGGGCCACACCCCTTCAGAACTGTCGGGCGGCCAGCAGCAGCGCGTGGCGATTGCCCGCGCCTTGGTCAACGGCCCCCAGCTTATTTTGGCCGACGAACCCACCGGCGCGCTGGACAGCCAAACCAGCGAAGACATCATGCGTTTGCTAACCGACCTGAACCAACAGGGCATGACCGTGGTGCTGGTCACCCACGAGGCCGACATAGCCGCCTGGGCGCGCCGCAAAATCGTGTTCAAAGATGGGCATATCGTGGAAGACTCTCGTCCAGTGGCAAGCGTGGGGGTTAGTAACGCGAGCGTCGCCGGGCCGCCCCAAGGCGCGAGGGCCCCCTTGGGGGGCAGCGCAGCACACGCAGTGGCAAGCGTGGGGGCTAATAGCGCTGTATGAACTTCCTCTCTGCCCTGCGCAGCGCCTTGCGAGCCTTGGCCGCCAACACACTGCGCAGTATTTTGACCATGCTGGGCATCATCATCGGCGTGGCTGCGGTCATCACCATGATTGCCGTGGGCCAAGGCGCTACCAACCGGGTACAAGACCAAATGAAGGGCCTGGGCAGCAACATCATGCTGGTGCTGCCCGGCGGGCTTACCACAGGCGGCGTGCGCTTGGGTGCGCAAACCGGCCAAGCGCTGTCGGAGGACGACGCACTGGCCATCGCCAAAGAGGTGCCCGAAGTGCAAGTGGCCGCGCCCAGCATGCGCACCGGTGCCCAGGTGGTGGCGGGCAACAGCAACTGGAGCACCACCGTGTTTGGCACCACCAACGACTATTTAGAAGCCCGCGAATGGCCGCTGGGCAGTGGCCGCAGTTTTGAAGCGGCTGAAATGCAAGGCTCTGCCAAAGTCGCCTTGATTGGCCTGACCACCGCCCAGCAGTTGTTTGGCGATGCCGACCCGCTAGAGCAGGTGATTCGGGTCAAAAAAGTGCCGATGACCATCGTGGGCGTGCTGGCCAAAAAAGGCCAAAATATGCTGGGCCAAGACCAAGACGACATTATCATCGTGCCGATTGGCACTTACCGCAACCGCATTCAGGGTGGCAACAGCGGCAAAACCAAACGGGTAGGCTCGATCAGCGTGAAGGTCAAGGAAGGGCAAAGCATGCAGTTGGCTGAAGAAAACATCAAAGACCTGCTGCGCCAGCGCCTTAAAGTACAGAGCGGCGGTGAAGAACCCTTCAGCGTGCGCAACCTGACCGAGATTTTGCAGGCCCAAGAGGCGTCCAGTCGCATCATGACCTTGCTGCTGGCCGCTGTGGCCGGTATCAGCCTGATCATTGGCGGCATTGGCATCATGAACATCATGCTGGTGAGCGTGACCGAGCGCACCCGCGAGATCGGCTTGCGCATGGCCGTGGGCGCGCGTGGCAAAGATATTTTGATGCAGTTTTTAATCGAAGCCGTGACTTTAAGCTTGATCGGTGGTGCCATTGGCGTGCTGCTGGGCGCAGCTGCTACCTGGGCAGTAGGCTACTTTGCGGGCTGGCAGGTGAGCATGACGGCTGCTTCCATCGTACTGGCCACGGTGTTTTCTGCCGTGGTGGGCGTGTTCTTTGGTTTTTACCCTGCACGGCGCGCCTCTAAACTGCTGCCTATTCAGGCACTTCGCTACGAATAATATAGCTAACTATTTAGCATTTCCTTGGGCGATAGGGCTTTTTTGCTTGAAAATATTGTTTTTTAAACCTTTGAAGATTGCTTGATTACCTTTTGTACGTTTGCGCCGCTTGAGTGTGGCCTTGCTGCAAAATCTTCCAAAAACACGCGCGAAATCAGGGCATGTAAGGCTACCTTTTGAACCGCGCGCCTTTCTCCAGATTTTCATCAAGGCCACACTCCATCAGCGCTTTGTCGGTTTGGTTTGGGGACATTGCGTGCGTAGAAAGTCAAGATTTCGGTTGCTCTCACACGCATCTGCCCCCCGTGCCTTCAACTACCCAACCTGTCCCGTCGCCCGACCGAGGTACATAGAACTATGACTGCATGGATACGGGCTGTTAAATAGCCCAAGCCAAACAAACCACCACACTACAAAATACATAGCTGTTCATGTAGCATTTCCTTGGGCGATAAGCCTAAAACGCTTAAAAATGACCCTTTTAGAGCCTAAAGCGGGCATTTCGCACACCGCTTTAGGGTAAGGCCTTTAAAAGCGCCGACTATGCCCCGGTACAGTCGCCTTATGCGTGCTTTGCATAGATGGGTCTGTACAAACCACGGGTTTACCCTTAATCTATGGGTACTGCATCGTGTTGATGCCTTAGCCACCAGAAAGGACTGTTCCATGAACCGTTTTGTCCATTTAATTGCCAGCTTTTTCACCACCAACCGCCACGGCGCGTCTGTGCGCACCGCGCGTGCTTTGTTTGAACGCGCCACCCATGCGCGCGGCCAAAGCCGTTTTGAAGCCGCGCAGTTGCGTGCCAACGCACAGGCCATGCTCAGCGTAGTGCGTTAAAAATGGCCCACTGCCCAAGTCAAGGGCCGTATGGAAATAAATATTTTAGACATTAATGTCTATTTAATGTACTATTTAAGGCATGAGTGTCTTAAATTCACCCGAAAATTTAACCCTAAACCAATGGGTAGCCCAAACGCGCCAAAGTTTAGGCTATTCGCGCGCCGAGCTGGCGCTGCAGTCTGGCGTATCGGCCAAAACGATTGAGCGTGTTGAAGACGGTGCCGATGCCCAGTACTCTACCGTGCTGGCGTTGGCCAAGGCGCTTAAGCTGGTGCTGATGGTGGTGCCCCAAACCCAGGCTGGGTTTGCGCGTGATGTACTGGCCAGCCAAGGCCGGCTGGTGCCGTTGCCGGCGCAGTACAACGCCCCCATGTCAGCGGTAGAGCAGGCTATTGCAAACGCCTTGGCCAAGCCGCAAGGCCGTTGATGGCTGAAATCCGCTACCTTAAACTTTGGCTGCATGGCCCAAGCGGCCCGAAGGCACACATCGGCCACTTGTCGCAGTATGGCGATCTGTACAAGCTGAGCTTTACACCTGAGTACATCGACAACCCAGAGCGCTGGGTGCTGGGCCAGGCCTATGTGGGCAGCACGCCCCAGGCCACACGCGACATTTTGAGTGCGGCTACCGACTCCCGTGTGTTCAGCATTAACCGACCCCCCAATTATTTTAGGAATTTACTGCCCGAGGGCCATAACAAAGAGCGCCTGGCCAGCCAGCGCGGCTGCGCGGTAGACGATGAGTTTGAACTGCTGGCTGCGGCAGGGCATGACTTTTTTGGCGCGCTGCAAGCCGGGCCGCTAGAGCCGGGTGAGCAGATTGCGCCGCAGGTGCACCGTGCGCACGTCACAGGTTTTAGCTACGAGCCTGTAAGCGCAGGCTTTGTCGACACGCCAATGCAAAGTGCCATGTCGCTGCCGGGTGTGGTGGCTAAATTTTCTGCTATGCAAGATGGGCGCAGGTATGTGGTGAATAGTAAGGTGGTGAATGGCAAGCAGGGCTCGGGCCAAAGCGTCATCATCAAGCTGCCCTCTACGCGCCATCCCGACCTGGTGCACAACGAAATGGTGGGTTACCAGCTGTGCGCTGCGGTGGGCATTGACTGCGCGCAGGCGCGCGTGGTGCCGCGCAGCTTGCTGGACTTGCCTGAGCATGTACCGTTTGCGCATGCCTTGGTGGTTGACCGCTTTGACCGCACAGCAAACGGTGCCCGCATCCACATGGAAGAATTTACCCAAGCCTACAACCGCGAGCCTATGCACAAGTACGGCAGCAACTTGGCTGCAGAATTCACCATGCTGATGGCCACGGTCAATGCGGCCTCTGGCGCCGCGTTTATCGACGCAAGTGAAGTCGTGCGCCGTTTTGTAGCCTTCGTGTTGATGGGCAATACCGACGCGCATGCCAAAAACTGGGCTTTGCTGTACCCGGGCGGCACCACTGCACGCCTGGCACCGCTGTACGACCCGGTGTGCGTCACAGCGCTGTTTGCCCAAGTTTCCAGCGCCGACTACGCCATCAACCGTGTGATCGACAGCAGCATGTGCCAAGTGGACATGGGCATGCTGGAAGAGATGATCAAAGGCGCAGGTTTTTTGAACGCAAAGCCCTTGCTTAAAGTGGCCAAAGCCACCGTGGCTGCCGCCCAAGCGCTGTGGCCTGGCTTGTTGCACAGCGCGCCCGAGGCGGTGCGCTGTGAGGTCATGCGCAGGCTGCGCGGCGCTGCAGCGCTTGGCTGCTAAAGATCAAAGGCACAATACAGGCTTTGCCTTGCCTGGCAAAAATTACCCAGGAGTATGGTTTGGACATCACGCTGTTAATCAAAGCCGCCGTTATGGGCGTGGTCGAAGGGCTGACCGAGTTTTTGCCAATTTCGTCTACCGGCCACTTAATACTTGCAGGCGCACTGCTGGGCTTTGACGACGAAAAAGCCAAGGTATTTGACATTGCCATCCAAACCGGCGCTATTTTTGCTGTGATTATTGTGTACTGGCAAAAAATTCGCAACACACTGGTCGCATTGCCCACCGAAAAGCAAGCCCAACAGTTTGCGCTGAACGTGCTGATTGCCTTTATCCCAGCGGTCATATTAGGCCTGCTGTTTGGCAAGGCCATCAAGGCGCATTTGTTCACGCCCGTGGTGGTGGCCACTACCTTTATTATGGGCGGCTTGATTATTCTATGGGCTGAAAAACGCCACACCAACAATCCGTCTGCCGTGCGCGTGACCGATGTCGATGCCATGACCACCATGGATGCGCTCAAAGTAGGCTTGGTGCAGTGCTTGGCCATGGTGCCCGGCACCAGCCGCAGCGGTGCCACCATCATTGGCGGCATGCTGCTGGGCTTGTCGCGCAAGGCCGCGACTGACTTTTCGTTTTACTTGGCTATACCCACCCTCATTGGCGCCGGTGTCTACAGCTTGTACAAAGAGCGCGCCGTGCTCAGCCTGGCCGACCTGCCCATGTTTGCCGTAGGCTTGGTGTTCTCCTTCATCAGTGCATGGCTGTGTGTGCGCTGGCTGCTGCGCTACATTTCTACCCATAACTTTGTTGTCTTTGCGTACTACCGCATCGCCTTCGGTCTGGTGGTGTTGTTGACCGCAATGACAGGTTGGGTGAAGTGGGCGGCTTAAATCCTTGGATTGCCGCTGCCACCGCTGCCGCTGCTTCCAGCGGTTTTTCCATGGGAAAAAGATGCGTTCCGTCCAGCCACACCATGCGGCCTTGGGTGACTTTTTCGGTAAGCACAGTGCCTACCGTTTTCATTTCTTTGGACTGCAAACCGCCTATAAAGGCCACGGGGCATTGCAGCGGGTGCTGTTTGAGCAGCCGCTCGATGTTGTCAGGCAGGGTGTTGTAAATGTGCGTTTCTATCTGGCGGTCAAAGGCCAGGTGGCGCACCGTAGTGCCGTGTGCGTCCGTAGCGTCGTGGGTGCCGTGGGCAATGTAGTCGCGCAGTACGGCATCGTCCCACAGGGCAAAAGCGCGTTTGCTTTTAAAGTGGCTATAGGCAGCCTCTGCGCTGGGCCAAATGTGCTTGCGGTGCTGGCTGACAGCGCCAGGCGATATGCGGCCCACCAGGTTGACGGTCTTGATGGCACCCAGCGCGGTGGCGCGCCAGCCGCCCATGGCAGGCGAGTCTAGCAGCACGACACCCCGCACCAGGCCAGGGTGTTTGGCGGCGCACATCAGGCTCAAGATGCCGCCGAGTGAATGGCCTACCAAGTAGGCGCTCTGGCCCGCGTGGGCTACCTGGTGCTGCACAAAATCAGCCAGCTCTTGTACCACGCGGGGCCAATTGTTGGTAACCGGGTAGTTTGGGTTGTGGCCCAGTTTTTCAATGGCTTTGACGCTGTAGCCGCACTTTTCTAGCGAGGCCGTCATGGCGCCATAGGTGCTGGCAGGAAAGCTGTTACCGTGTGAGAAAACTAAAAGTGCCATGCGCTTTTTATGTAAGTACCATGCGCTTTTTTTGCAGCGCCATTCCGCTTTATATCAACTTGTCTTGCGGCGTGTTGATTTTGCGCAGAGCGCTGCTGCGCACGGTGGGGGCTTTGAGGGGTGTGTCGGTTTGGCTGCCGTTCCATACCGGGTCGTCCAGGCTGTCAAATACTTCGCGCAGTTTTTGGCCCCAGGCGCTACGCAGCATGCTCAGGTAGGGGTTGTTTTCTTCAATGCAGACTATTTTGTCTGTGGCCAGTGCGCCAGCTTCGTACACCACCAGGTCTAGCGGCAGGCCCACCGACAGGTTGGATTTGAGGGTGGAGTCCATCGACACCAGCGCGCATTTGGCGGCTTCGTCCAGTGGGGTGTCTGGCGTGATAACGCGGTCGAGCACGGGCTTGCCGTATTTGGATTCGCCAATTTGAAAATACGGTGTCTCGGGGGTGGCCTCAATAAAGTTGCCCGCAGAATACACCTGAAACAAGCGCATCGGCTCGTCGCCAATCTGGCCGCCAAAGATCAACGCCACGTTAAAGTCCACGCCAGATTTTTTCAGCGATTCTGCATCGCGCTCGTACACGTGGCGCACAGCGGAGCCCAGGATGCGGGCTGCGTCAAACATGCTTTTGGCGTTCCAAATAGTGATGGATTCACCTGCATCGTCCTTGAGCTGCTCAACCTGCAAAATCTCGCGTACCGACTGGCTGATGCTCAGGTTGCCAGCAGACAGCAGGGTCATAAAGCGATCGCCGGGCTTCTCGTAGACAATCATTTTGCGAAAGGTGCTGATCTGGTCCAGGCCCGAGTTGGTGCGCGAGTCGGACAAAAAGACCAAGCCTGCTTTGAGTTTGATGGCGACGCAATAGGTCATGGTGGTTCCGTTAACTTGTTGAGGTTTTTGTAGTGCCAGCTAATTTTTTCAGCTGGTACAGCACATCCAGTGCCTCGCGCGGGCTGAGCGCGTCGGGGTTGATGTTGCCCAAGGCTGATTCTAGGGCGCTACCGGTTGCGGTGTCTGCCGCTTGTGCAGGTGGCGCTGCAAATAAATCAACCTGGGCTTGTGCGGTGCTTTGCTGCAGTTCCAGGGCCTCTAGCGCGTGGCGGGCGTGGTTGACCACCGCTGCAGGCACACCCGCCAGCTTGGCCACCGCAATGCCGTAGCTGCGGCTGGCGGGGCCGGGCTCTAGGGTGTGCAAAAACACAATATCGCGCCCGCTTTCTACGGCACTGACATGCACGTTGACCGCCCCGTGGTGCTGCTGGGGAAACTCGGTTAGCTCAAAATAGTGGGTGGCAAACAGCGTAAAGGCCTGCGATTTGTGCAAATGCGCGGCAATGCCGCTGGCCAGTGCCAAACCGTCAAAGGTGCTGGTGCCCCGGCCTATCTCGTCCATCAGCACCAGCGAATGCGCCGTGGCGCTGTGCAAGATTTGTGCGGCCTCGGTCATCTCCAGCATGAAGGTGGACTGCGCGTTGGCCAAATCGTCTGCTGCGCCAATGCGGGTGTGGATGGCATCAATAGGCCCCAAGCGGCAGGCCGTAGCGGGCACATACGAGCCCACAGAGGCCAGCAGTGTGATGATGGCCACCTGGCGCATATAGGTAGATTTGCCGCCCATGTTGGGGCCGGTGATAACCTGCATGCGGGTTTTGGCGTTAAAAGCTGTGTCGTTGGCCATGAAGGCACCGGCAGACAGTTCGGCCAGGCGCGCCTCTACGACAGGGTGGCGGCCCCCGCTGATGTCGATGCAGGGCTCTTTGGTAAACACCGGTGCGCACCAGCCCAAGGTGAGCGAGCGTTCGGCCAGCGCGCACAGCGCGTCCAGTGTGGCCACAGCCTGCGCGCACTGGGACAAAGCCGGTATGAAGCCTTGCAGCTGGTCTAGCAGTTGCTCGTACAAAAACTTCTCGCGGGCCAGCGCGCGCTCTTGCGCACTCAGGGCTTTGTCTTCAAAGGCTTTGAGCTCGGGGGTGATAAAGCGCTCGGCGTTTTTCAGGGTTTGGCGGCGGCGGTAGTCGTCGGGCACTTTGCTGGCCTGGCCTTGTGACACTTCAATGTAAAAACCATGCACTTTGTTAAATTGCACACGCAGGGTGGCAATGCCGGTACGGGTTTTTTCCCGCACTTCCAGGTCCAGCAAAAATGCGTCGCAGGTGCTTTCTATATTGCGCAGCGCGTCCAGGTCGGCATCAAAACCGTGGGCCATGACACCGCCGTCGCGCACCAAGGCGGCGGGCTCGGGTGCCAAGGCGCTGTGCAGCAGCTGCGCGCAACCAACAGGTGGCTTTAACAGGCTAAATTTCGATGCCAAATCACCCTCTTGCCCAAGGAAATGCTGAATAAGAAGCTCACATTTTGATAGTGTAAGCTGCAGCGCCACCAGCTCGCGCGGGCGCACCTGGCGCAGTGCAATGCGGGCGGTAATGCGTTCAATATCGCTCATGCCCTTGAGCTGCGCGCGAAGCTGTTGGGCATGGCCTTGCCTGAGCGCAGCGATGGTGTGCAAGCGGCTGGCGGCCACGCTGCGCTCGCGCAGCGGTGACAGCAGCCAGCTTTTCAAGGCGCGGCTGCCCATGCCCGTTTGGCAGGTGTCCAGCAGCGAGAAAAGGGTGGGCGTGTCTTCGCCGCGCAGGGTGACAGTTAGCTCCAGGTTGCGCCGCGTGGTCAGGGGCAGGTCAATCAGATCGTCTGCACGCTGCAGCCGCACGCTGCGCACGTGGGGCAGTGCCTTGCCTTGTGTGTGCTCTGCATAGGCTAGCAGGGCAGAGGCGGCTGCATGGGCGTGCACGGCCTCATTTGCGCTGAAGGCCTGCAAGCTGGCCACTTGCAGTTGCGCAGACAGCTTGGTATTGCCCAGGCTGGCGTCAAACTGAAAAGCCGGGCGGATGGTCAGTGGGATGCTGCTGGCAAACTTCAGCGCTTTGATCTGCTGTTCAAACGCTGGGGTTACGTCGCCGCTGTACAGCAGCTCGCTGGGCGCTATGCGGGCTACCCATTGGGCCAAGTCGCCCTGGCTGCCCTGCGCCAAGCCAATTTCACTTTGTGTGACGGACAGCCAGGCCAGGCCTAGCTGGTTGCGTGGGGCTTGGTGCACGGCCAGCAGGACAGACTCGGTTTTGTCGCTGAGCAGTTCAGTGTCGGTGAGGGTGCCTGGGGTCACTACGCGCATCACCTTGCGTTCCACGGGCCCTTTGCTGGCACCCACCTCGCCCACTTGCTCGCAAATGGCCACCGACTCACCCAGCTTAATGAGGCGTGCAAGGTAAGTCTCCAGGGAATGAAACGGCACACCTGCCATCACCACCGGTTGCCCACCCGACTGGCCGCGCTGGGTCAGGGTGATGCTGAGCAAGCGCGCGGCTTTTTCGGCATCGGCATAAAAGACTTCGTAAAAGTCGCCCATGCGGTAAAACAGCAGCGTGTCTGGGAAGTCTTTTTTCAGGCCCCAGTACTGGGCCATCATCGGCGTGTGGGCGGGTTCTGTTGTCATAAACTAAGCGCTACGTAACCCAATGCAAGCGGGCTAAGCACAACAGGGTTTGTGTCTGCGATTGCCGGGGGCGCTGGAGTGCTCAGTCACTGGCATCATTACAAAACAACTTGCTGCACAGTCTCGCTAAAGTCGGGGCCGCTGTCACCGCGCAGGGCGGCGGTTTGGCGCAGTGCGGCTTTTTCACCGGCGCTGGCAAACTTGCTGTACTTGCCCAGCACCGTAACCAATTGGCCGTAAATGCGCGGGTTGCCGGCCATGCATTCTTGCTGGTCTAAAAAGTCGGCCTCACCGGTAAAGTTGCCCACCAAACCGCCCGCTTCTTGCACCAGCAGCGAGCCAGCGGCTACGTCCCAGGCTTGCAGGCCAGTTTCAAAAAATGCATCGCTAAAGCCCGCCGCTACATAAGCTAAATCGAGTGCTGCTGCGCCGGGGCGGCGCAGGGCGGCAGTCAGCTTCATGACATCGCTGAACATGGCCATGTACTTGGGCATGTCTTCGCCGGGGCGAAATGGGAAACCGGTGGACATCAAGCAGTCTTTCATGTGCGTGCGTTTAGACACCCGCATGCGCCGGTCGTTATGGTAGGCACCGCGCCCCTTGGTGGCGGTAAACATGTCGTTGCGGGTGGGGTCGTACACCACGGCTTGTTCTACTTTGCCTTTGACGGCCAGCGCAATACTGACGCAGTACACCGGAAAGCCGTGGATAAAGTTGGTGGTGCCGTCCAGTGGGTCGATGATCCAGACACACTCGGAGTCTTTGGCACCATGCTCACGGCCTGACTCTTCGGCCCAAATGCCGTGGCCTGGGTAGGCGGTGAGCAAGGTTTCGATGATGGCGGCTTCGGCGGCTTGGTCTACCTCGGTGACAAAGTCGTTGATTTGCTTTTGGGCAATGCGAACAGACTCGATGTCCAGTGCGGCGCGGTTGATGATGGCGCCTGCGGCGCGAGCGGCGCTCACGGCCACGTTAAGCATGGGGTGCAGATTGCTGGACATAAATGGTGTGGGGGAAGAGCAAAGAGGGGTGCTAGCACGTTGGCTGACAGCATATTGTCATTTTCCCATGAAATTTCTCAGCAAAAATAAGTTCGCCCCCTTCAAACCTGTTTTAGCCTGTTCTTATCTTTTTAAAGTAAACAAAATACCTACTTTAATCAATAAAATCAAGCATTTACCTCGTTTATTTGCTATATTTTTGCAGAGTAGCAAGGGTAATTACTAGTATGTAACTTTAATTTGAACTATCGCTCGCAAGTGTTTGATATTGCATAATTTTCCGACTGTGTATACACTTCAAAGTCATCTGAAACCCATGTTGGAGCGTTCAAAATGGCTGTATCTAAAGGATGTGTTTTGAATCCGTTGTTGAATATCGTCGCTAAATGTATCTGTGTGCTGGGCTTGGCAACGGCTTTGGGTGCAGTCAATGCGCAGGCCACAGCACTAAAAACCGGGGCTAAAAAGCCAGCTGCAGTAGCCAAAGTGGCAGGTAAATCTGCAGGCAAGAAGCCCGTGCTGGCGGCTGGGCAGCGCGGTGCATCCAAGCTGTCTGCAAAGGCCACTGCCAAGGTGCCTGCAAGCGGCAAGCTGGCCAAAGGCAAAGTTCAGCGCACCACCGCCCAGCAACTGCGCGGGCAAAAAACCATTTTGGTCAAAGTGCGCGGCCAGCGTGGCTTGGTTGAGCGGGAAGTGCAGCGCGTAGTTATTCGCGGTAAAAACGGCAAACGCATGGTGGTGATGCGGCCTGTGCGTGCATCGCGCGCTATGGTGCTGGTAGCAGCCGCGCCGCCCAAGCTCTCATTCGGCCAGCTGGCAGGGCTGCACGGCATGCAAGATGAGCTAGACCTGAAATCCAGTGTGGCCTTGGTGATTGACCAAGACACACGCGAAGTACTCTTCAGTAAAAATGACGCTGCAGTGCTGCCTATTGCATCGCTTACCAAACTGATGACCGGCGTGGTGGTTAGCGAAGCGCGCCTGGACATGAGCGAGCTGATTGCGATTACCCAAGACGATGTGGACACTGAAAAAGGCAGCCGCTCGCGTATAAGCGTTGGTACCGAGCTGCCCCGTGGCGAGCTGATGCTGCTGGCCCTGATGAGCAGCGAAAACCGCGCCGCCCACGCGCTTGGCCGCACTTACCCCGGCGGCATGGCCAAATTTGTGCAGCAAATGAACGCCAAGGCAGTCCAACTGGGCATGCTGGGCACCCGCTATGTAGAGCCAACAGGTTTGTCTAGCAACAACCAAAGCAGCGCCCAAGACCTGGCCCTGCTGGTGGGCTACGCGTCAAACAACAGCCAACTGCGCCAGTTGTCCACTGCACCCGACCACCAAATTGCCATTGGCGAAAAAACCCTTAATTTTGTCAATACCAACCGCCTTATCCGCAACCCCGAATGGGAGATTGGCCTGCAAAAAACGGGCTACATTTCTGAGGCTGGGCAGTGCCTGGTGATGCAAGCCAAAATTGCGGGCCGTAAATTGATCATGGTGTTTTTAGACTCCGCAGGCAAGCTCAGCCGCCTGGGTGACGCGGAGCGTGTGCGCAAATGGGTTGAGAACAAAAGCTTAACTGCGCCAGTACCCGTCAGCGTGCTGACCAAGCCTGTGTCAGGCTAGTGAACACCGGGCTAGTGATTAGTGGGTTAGTAATTACCGGGCTAGTTTTGCACAGCTTACTGCACAGGGATTTTGGGCTCTTTTTTAATGCAGAATAGGCTTGTCGCCCAAGGAAATGCTGCATATGCAGCTATCATTAGCATAGTACGCTGCGCTGCTAACCACGCCCCCAGTGCGCGCCGTTGTGTATGCACTTAACCTGCATGGGGCAGCACACTGTTTCTAATCACTAAATTTGCCCCCACCAGTATTTTGACCGCGGCTTGCTGTTCATCAGAGCCAATGGACAAGTCTTTGGCTATCGCTCCTCATAGTCCAAAGAGGTGATGCACCAGCTGAAAAGCATTACCGAACGCTATCTATCCTAAGCTTGTCCAGTGAGGTAAGCTTGGCCATGCTCAAAAATATCAACCCCTTGTTAAGCCCCCCATTGCTGGAAGTTTTACGCGCCATGGGCCATGGCGATACGGTGTGCCTTGTGGATGGGAATTTTCCTGCCCAGGCTATCGCTGGAACAAAACCCCTGATTCGCATGGACGGTGTGGCCATGGGCGCTGCGGCCAGTGCCATATTTTCAGTTTTGCCCCTGGACACATTTGTAGATGCACCTGTCTTGCGCATGCAGGTGGTGGGCGAGCCCGCGCAGTGGACTGATGTTCAGCACGAGGTGCAGGCGTTGGCCTTTGAGCACGCAGGGCCGTCTTGCGCCATGGGTTCGTTAGAGCGCTTTGCGTTTTACGAGGCAGCGCGCCAGGCTTTTGCGGTAGTTGCTACCGGAGATCCGCGCGCTTACGGTTGTTTTCTGATTAAAAAGGGCGTTATTTTTACCCCGTATGCCCCAGCAAATACAAAATAACCGGACAAAAGGTAACTTTGTAAAAATACAGCATGCTACTTTATTAATAGCTACTAATTAAGCATTTCCTTGGGCGACAGGGCTAAAACGCTTGGAAAACTGCGCTACACCGTATATTAAGCTCCTGCAACCACCCGGTAACCTAGCGCTTTAGAAATCTCAGCCGCAGTGGCTTGCAGCTTAGGCAGCCAGCCCTCGTCCAGGCGGTCTGCAGGCGCAGAAATGGACAGGCCGGCTACCAGTTTGGTGGTGTCGTCGTAAATGCCCACTGCCATACAGCGCACGCCCAGTTCCAGCTCTTCGTTGTCGCGCGCGACACCATACTGACGGGCTTTGGACAGCTCGCGTTCCAGGATGGGCAACTGGGTGATGCTGTTCTTGGTATGGCCTGCCAGCCCGGTGCGTGTGGCGTAGGCGCGCAGGCGGGGGCTGTCGTCGGCGGCTAAAAACAGCTTGCCGGTGGAGGTGAGGTGCAGCGGCGCTCGGCCGCCGATGGCGCGCACCACTTGCATGCCGCTGCGCTCGCTGAAGGCGCGCTCTACATAGACAATTTCATCGCCTTGGCGCATGGACAAATTCACAGGTTGCTGGGTTAGCTTGTGCAGCTCGCGCATGGGGGCCAGTGCTGCGTCGCGCACATCCAGGCGCGCTTTCACCAGGTTGCCCAGCTCTAGCAGGCGCATGCCCAGCCGGTAGCTGCCTGCCTCGGGCCGGTCTACATAGCGGCCTAGGGTCAGGTCGTTCAAAATGCGGTGCGCGGTGCTGGGGTGCAGGCCAGTTTTGGCGCTGATTTCTTTGAGCGAAATAGCCTCCTCGCGGGAGGCCAGCACGTCGATCAGGCTGAACATGCGCTCCATCACTTGGATAGCGGGGGTGCTGTGCTGGGGCAGGGGCTTTTTCATGGCAGGCGAACCTAAGACGGGGTGGCTGGTAACCCTTGTATTTTACACTGTGAAATCCACTGACCGTCGCGCAGCACCTCGCTGGGGCCGAATAAGGCTTTGTAGGCCATTTTGGGGCTTTGTGTGATCCAGTAGCCCAGGTACACATGGGGCAGCTGCAAAAGCCGTGCCTGGTGGATTTGCCACACCACGTTGTAAATGCCATACTGGGAGCGCGGCTCGGGCTCGTAGAAGGTGTAGACAGCAGACAAACCGGCGCTGAGCACATCCAAGATAGACACCATTTTGAGTGCGCCCAGTGTGCCCGCGGGCGCGTCTGCAAGCGGCGGTGCGCGAAACTCCACCATGCGCGAATTAACCCGGCTTTGCAGTAAAAACTGGGTGTACTGGTCGATGCTGTCCTGGTCCATGCCGCCGCCTGCGTGGCGGCTGTTTTGGTAGCGCAGGTACAACTGGTAATGCTCGGGCACAAAGCCCAAGTTCATCACCCGCACTTGCAGGTTGCTGTGCGCCTTGTGGGCGCGGCGCTGGCTGCGGGTGGGGGCAAACTGGGCGACATCTACCCGCAGGGGAATGCAAGCGTTGCAGCCATCGCAATAGGGCCGGTAGGTGAACATGCCGCTGCGCCTAAAGCCGTTGGCAACCAGTTCAGAGTATGCGTCGTTGTGTATGAGGTGGCTGGGCGTGGCCACTTGGCTGCGGGCGGTTTTGCCGGTAATGTAGCTGCAGGGGTATGCGGCAGTGGCATAAAACTGCAGGGTTTGCAGGGGCAGGTCTTTAAGCTGGGTCACATCTATGATCTTAGCAGGATGGTCTTAGCAAGGTGTGCCCACAGGTTCCAGCAGGCTCCAGTAAGCAGGGTCAAATTGCCAAACAGGCGCGGGGCGCACAGCGGCAGCGGCCAAGCTGGCACAAAACGCGGTGCGCGGCATCTCGCAAGCGCCTAGGCTGGCCAGGTGCGGGGTGTTTTGCTGGCAGTCAATCTGCAACACGCCGTGTGCGCGGCACAGCGCCACCAAGGCAGCCAGGGCGATCTTGGAGGCATCGCTGGCGCGGCTGAACATAGACTCGCCAAACACCGCCGCACCTACGTTGGTGCAGTACAGAGCGCCTACCAGCGCGCCATCGACCCAGGTTTCCATGCTGTGCGCGTGGCCTGCGGCGTGCAGCGCGGTGTATGCCTCAACCATGTCTTGCACAATCCAAGTGCCGTTTTGGCCGCTGCGTGGTGATTGGGCACAGGCCTGTATGACGGCTGCAAAATCATGGTCAATGCGCAGCTCGCAGCCGGGGGTGATGATGAACTTGGCCAGGCTTTTGCGCAGGCTGCGGTGCAATTTAAAGTCGGCCACCTGCAGCACCATGCGCGGGTTGGGGCTCCACCACAAAATAGGCTGACCTGCGCTATACCACGGAAATATGCCTTGGCTGTAGGCTTGGGTGAGCTGCGCTACGCTCAAGCCGCCGCCAGCGGCCAGCAGGCCGGGTGCTTCGCTGGCATCGCCAAGGGCATCCGCCACGGGCGGAAAGGCAGCACCGGGCTCTAGCCAAGGCAGTTTAAAGCTCGGTTGCTGTCGCATGGCCAGGGCGTTGGATTCAGGCTGCGGTGCTTGCGCCAGTTACTGGGCGGTCCAGCCGCCGTCTACCTGCCAGGCCACGCCTTGCACGTTGCGGGCCGACGCGCTGCACAGGTACACGGCCAGGTCGCCCAGCTCTTCGGGCGTGGTGAACTGCATCGATGGCTGCTTTTCTCCCAGCAGCATTTTTTTAGCCTCCTCGTTGCTCACCTTGAACTGTGCGGCTTTCATGTCGACTTGCTTTTGCACCAGCGGGGTCAGCACCCAGCCGGGGCAAATGGCGTTGCAGGTAACGCCCGTGGTGGCGTTTTCCAGGGCCGTCACTTTGGTCAGGCCTACCAGGCCGTGCTTGGCCGCTACGTAGGCCGACTTGTGGGCAGAGCCGACCAAGCCGTGGGCAGAGGCAATATTGATAATGCGCCCCCAATGGGCTTTTTGCATGCCCGGCAGCGCCAAGCGGGTGGTGTGGAAGGCGCTGCTCAGGTTGATGGCGATCACCGCGTCCCAGCGCTCTACCGGGAAGTCTTGTACGCTGGCCACATGCTGGATGCCAGCGTTGTTGACTAAGATATCTACAGTGCCAAAACGCGCGCTGGCAGCTTGCACCATGGCTTCGATCTGGTCGGGTTGGGCCATGTCTGCGCCGTGGTACAAGGTTTGCACGCCCAGTGCGTCAATTTCTTTTTGCGCTGCAGCGTAGTCGCCAAAGCCGTTGATCACAATGTTGGCACCTTGGCGGGCCAATTGCAGCGCAATGCCCAGGCCAATGCCGCTGGTAGAGCCTGTAACGAGTGCAGTTTTTCCGTGGAGCATGGGTGTTTCCTGTTGCGATGGGTTTAATATGATGCTAATTATCCCTTGTTGTATGAGAAATTTGATGACCTTTGAGCCGACTTTGCACTATCTGGTTTGTCCACAGCCCGTAACACTTGGCGCTGCGCCTGGCACAGCCAACGTGACTAAGGGGGCCAGCGTGGCCAACGGGGCCAGCGTCTCCACCAGCCGCAGCATGGCCTATTGGAGCTGGGGCAACCCGGCGCACGCCCATGTGGTGGTATGTGTGCACGGCATATCCCGCCAGGGCCGCGATTTTGACACCCTGGCCCGCGCCTTGGTAGGGCCAGATGGCAAGCGCTGCCGCGTGGTCAGTGTAGACATTGCAGGCCGGGGTCACAGCGACTGGCACACCAACCCCAGCCTGTACGTGGTGCCCAGCTACGCCGTTGACATGCTGGCACTGCTGGCCCACCTGCGGGCGCAGGACGGCGCGCAAACCATCGACTGGGTGGGCACCAGCATGGGCGGGCTGATCGGCATTGCGGTGGCACCCCAGCTGGCCATGCTTGCAGGTGCAGGTTTGCGCAAACTTGTGCTTAACGACGTAGGCCCGGTGGTGCAGTGGTCTGCGCTGCAGCGCATTAGCAGCTACATTGGTGCCGACCCACGCTTTGCCTCTGAGCAAGAAGGCGCTGATGCGATGTGGAAACTGTCAACCAGTTTTGGCCCGCACACGCCCGAGCAGTGGCTGGCTTTGTCAAAACCCATGCTGCGGCCTGTGACCCCTACAGCTGGCAGCAGTGGCGGTGCCTTCAAGCTGCATTACGACCCGGCCATTTCTATCCCAGTCAAAGCCACCACCCCTGAACTGGCAGCGCAGGGCGAGGCGGTGCTGTGGCAGTTGTATGACGCTATTACCTGCGACACCTTACTGATCCGTGGTGCAGAGTCTGACCTGATCAGCCCGGCTACCGCGCAAGCCATGCAGGCGCGTGGGCCAAAGGCGCATTTAGTGGAGTTTGCGGGGGTTGGGCACGCGCCTACTTTAGTGGCTGCCGATCAAGTTGCAGCAGTGACTTCGTTTTTGTTTGGGTAGTTTTTGCCGATGTTTTACGCTTTTACGCCACATCGCCGGTACAAGCACCAAGCCACCAAGCTATTGACCAAACCCAGAAGGCGCAGAAGGCACAGAAGGGGTGATGCGCAATGAAGCACGTCCAAGCCGAAATTCTGAGCCCCTCTGCGGCACTGGAAGTAGCCGCAGCAGGCTTCTCGCCACAAGCACATGCCCTGCACCAAGCTGTGCAACGCACCCGCGCATTTGCCGAGCCATTGATTGCCCATGAAACCCTGGACACGGGCGAAAACACGTTGGCCCATGCCGACGCCGTAGCCGCTATTTTGCGCAGCATCGGCGGGTCTGAGGCCATGCAAGCCGCCAGCTACTTGGTGTACGCCTGCGACCACCTTAACCGGCCGCAAGAAGTGATTGAAAAAGCTTTTGGTGCCAGCTACGCCACCTTGGCCGTAGAGACCACCAAGCTGGTTAAAGTGCAAAGACTGTCGCGGGCCGCTGCAGGCGGCGCAAAGACGGCCCAAGGCGCAAACCCTACCAGCCCGGGCGGTGCGAGCCAAACAGAAAACATCCGCAAAATGCTGCTGGTCTTTAGCCGTGACCTGCGCGTGGTGATGCTGCGCCTTGCCTCGCGCCTGCAAACCCTGCGCCATTACGCCGCCACCAAACTGCCCGTGCCACTGGCCTTGGCCAGCGAGTCGCTGCAGGTGTTTGCGCCGCTGGCCAACCGCCTGGGTATTTGGCAAATCAAGTGGGAGATGGAAGACTTGGCTTTTCGTTTTTTGGAGCCAGACACCTACCAGGCCATCGCCAAACAGCTGGACGCAAAACGCATGGTGCGTGAAGCTGCCATGGCGCAACTGCGCGCTGATGTAGAGCGCGCGCTGCAGCACGCGGGCGTGCCAGCCACCGTACAAGCGCGGCCCAAACACATCTACAGCATTGTCAAGAAAATGCGTGGCAAGCAGCTTGGCTTTGACCAAGTGCTAGATGTGCGTGCCATGCGCGTGATTGTGCCCGGTGTGACCGACTGCTATGCTGCCCTGTCGTATGTGCACGCACACTTTACCCCTATGGCGGGTGAGTTTGACGACTACATTGCCAAGCCCAAAGCCAACGGCTACCAAAGCCTGCACACGGTGGTGCTGGCAGGCAGCCTTGGCGCTAGGGCTTTGGACCTTGCCACACCTGTAGAGATTCAAATCCGCACCCAAGCCATGCACGACCATGCCGAGACCGGCGTGGCCGCGCACTGGGCTTATAAAGAGGCGGGCAGCAAAGGCTATGCTGGCGTGAGTGCTAATGGGGCCTACGATGCCAAAGTTGCTGTGCTGCGCCAGTTGCTGGCCTGGCAGCATGACGTGTCAGTGGGCCAGAGCCACGCAGTGCCTGCTGGCATGCAGGCACTGCTGGACGACCGTATTTACGTGCTCACGCCCGATGCGGCGATTGTCGATTTACCCTTTGGAGCCACCCCCATAGACTTTGCCTATGCCGTGCACACCAACCTAGGCCACCGCTGCCGTGGTGCCAAGATTGACGGTGCGCTGGTGCCCCTGAACACAGCGCTTAAAAACGGCCAAACCGTTGAGGTCACTGTGGCCAAAGAGGGTGGCCCATCGCGTGACTGGCTCAACCCCGAGCTAGGCTATCTGGCCAGCCAGCGCTCTAAATCCAAAGTGCGCGCATGGTTTAACGCTATCGTCATTGAAAGCACCATAGCCAAAGGCCGTGAAGCGGTAGAAAAACTGCTGCAGCGCGAAGGTAAAACGGCCCTCAAACTTGCCGATATAGCCGAGCAACTGGGTTTTAAAACGCCTGACGATTTGTTTGAAGTGGTGGGCAAAGACGAGCTGTCCCTGCGCACTATCGAGCAACTATTTCGCCCTGCCGAGACCGAAGCAGATGACGGTGCGCAACTGCTGCTTAAGCAAGCGCGCAACGCTGAAAAGTTCCAAGCCACCCACGGCAAAGGTGGCGTGCTGGTGGTGGGTGTTGATTCGCTGCTAACCCAGCTGGCCAAGTGCTGCAAACCGGCCCCACCAGACGCAATTGGCGGCTATGTTACGCGTGGCAAGGGGGTTAGCATTCACCGCGCCGACTGTGCTAATTTGCGCCAACTGCTGGTAAAAGACGCAGGCCGCAGCATTGAGGTGCAGTGGGGCCAACCCAAGCCCAGTGCCGCTGGCGGGCAGCCCAGCTATGCGGTGGACGTGACGGTGCAGGCAGGCGACCGCCCGGGCCTGCTGCGCGACATTGCAGAGGTGTTTAGCAAAGAAAAAACGCATGTGCAAAGTGTGCAGTCGCAGTCCACCCAAGGCACCGTGTGGATGGCCATGACGGTGTTGGTTCCCGATGCAAGCCGCCTCGCCAAAGTGCTGGCAGCGGTGGGGCAGGTGGCCGGTGTGCACTTGGCTCGGCGCAGGTAAATTTTTAGTCGCTTTTTGCTTCTTAGCCGTTGTCTCTTAGCACCTGTGATAAAATTTATATCTTAGGCGGTTAGCTCAGTGGTAGAGCACCTGCTTGACGTGCAGGGTGTCACAAGTTCGACCCTTGTACCGCCTACCAAAAATCCTGAAAAGCACCCTTGCGGTGCTTTTTTTGTTCTAATTTCGGTTTCAGGGTATACCTAGAGACCGCGTTAACTGGCAAATGTCTAGAATGTGCTGCAGCGCATCAAAATTGCGTTGCGCTTGAACCAGCAAGCGGCCCAAGCCCTCTGGCAGTGCACTGCAGCCCACACAGCAGCCCAACAGGTTAGCCAGGAGAACCGATTTGCCGACAACACAGACTAAAAGCAGTAGCAAAAGCAGCAAAAGCAGCAAAAGCAGCAGTCAAGGAGCTACTGCTGGCCTTAATCTAGGCTTGCGCGTCATTAAAAAATATCCCAACCGGCGCTTGTACGACACCGACAGCTCGGCCTACATCACGCTGGCAGAAGTTAAGCAACTGGTGCTGCAAGGCCAGGTTTTTGTGGTGGTGGATGCCAAGACCAACGAAGAGCTTACCCGCAGCATTTTGCTGCAGATTATTTTAGAAGAAGAGTCTGGTGGTTTGCCCATGTTTACCGAAGCGGCGTTAGCCAACATGATCCGTTTTTATGGCCACGCCATGCAGGGGTTTATGGGCAGCTACCTGGAAAAAAATGTGCAGGCGTTTACTGACATGCAAACCAAAATGACCGAACAAGGCAAGGCTTTTGCCCCTGGTTTGGGCGCCGCCATGCCTTCTATGCCCGGCATGATGGGTGCGTATGCCGAGCAGTCCCAAACCATGTTTGCGCAAATGCAAGAGCAAATGCAAAGACAAACCGAACAAATGTTTACCGCATTGGGCATGCAACGTTAAATAATATGAATATGGCAAGCTAAACTGCCCTTCCATTGTTGTTGCTAGTTGTTAGCCCACAATGGGCAGTTCTTATGAAACACCTGACACTATGCCGCAAATTCGCAAAATAGGTCTTACCTTCGTTGGATACGGCTTGGCCGCATTCGCTATTTCCAGCAGCTTGTCGGCCTGCGGTGGCGGTAACGCGGGCGGCACCACACCGCCTACCGTGCAGGCTGGCCCCACATGGGAGCTGATGACGGCGGGCGACATAGCCCAGTGCCTGTTGTTTTCTTCGTCGGGCTCCAACGCACAAAAAACTGCTGAACTGGTAGAGCGCCAACTGGCCAGCGCAGGGGCCAATGCGAATGTGCTGACTCTGGGCGACAACGCTTACTTTAAGGGCACCATCATTGGCTACACCCAGTGCTACAAGCCCACCTGGGGCCGGTTTTTAGACAAGACTTTCATGGTGCCTGGCAACCATGACTACGAAAACGGCGGCCAAAACGAATACTTTGACTATTTCGGTGCCAAGGCCTCCCCTGGCCCTGGTTTCGGCCCTGACCGCAGTGGCTACTACCGCATTGACCAAAATGGCTGGACCGTTTTTACCCTCAACAGCAATATAGAGGCAGGCGCAGCATCTGCCCAAGCGCAGTGGCTTAAGGCCCAGCTGGCCACCGCCAAGCCTTGCATTGCCGCTGCGTGGCACCACCCCCGCTTTAGCTCGGCTTCGCGCGGAGACAACGCCTTGATGAAAGACATATGGGAGATACTAGACCAAGTCAAGGCTGACCTTATCCTTGCAGCTCACGAACACCATTACGAGCGCTTTGCCCCCATGACTTCCTCGGGCGCAGTGGTGGCAGGCGGCGGCATACGCTCTTTTGTGGTGGGCAGCGGCGGCGCGGAAAAATACGGTTTTGCGACGGTGCGTGCCAACAGCCAAAAGCAACACGAATCGTACGGCGTGATGCGTTTGTCGCTTACCGACGGCAAAGCGGGCTGGAAATTTATCGACATTAACAACAACACCCTAGACCAAGGCGCTTTTGACTGCCGAGCTAAATAACGCCTTGTAGTTCTGCCAGCCTAGGTTTCTTTTAGCTGCCTAAGCTGCAGTCTGAGACAATGTAGCTTATGAGCGCTGTACTGTCCCCCCCCACTTCCACTTCCAATTCCATCCCCAAAGTCGGCTTCGTTAGCCTTGGCTGCCCCAAGGCGCTGACCGACTCTGAGTTGATTCTTACCCAACTGTCCGCCGAGGGCTACCTCACGTCCCAAACTTTCGAGGGCGCAGACCTGGTCATCGTCAATACCTGCGGCTTTATCGACGATGCCGTTAAGGAAAGCTTGGACACAATTGGTGAAGCCTTGGCAGTCAACGGCAAAGTTATTGTCACGGGCTGCCTGGGCGCTAAAACGGTAGATGGCGGTGCCGATACCAGCGGTGGCAAAACGAACGAGAACCTGGTGCGCAAAATGCACCCCAGCGTGCTGGCCGTCACCGGCCCCCACGCCACCCAAGAAGTGATGGACGCGGTGCACTTGCACCTGCCTAAACCGCACGACCCGTTTGTAGACCTGGTACCTGCCTACGGCATCAAGCTCACCCCCAAACATTACGCCTACCTCAAAATCAGCGAAGGCTGTAACCACCGCTGCACGTTTTGCATCATCCCCAGCATGCGCGGCGACTTGGTCAGCCGACCGATGGGCGATGTGCTCAAAGAAGCACGCGCGTTGTTTGAAGGTGGCATCAAAGAGCTGCTGGTGGTCAGCCAAGACACCTCCGCCTACGGTGTGGACACCAAATACCGCACCGGCTTCTTCGATGGTCGCCCAGTCAAAACCCGCATGCTTGAGCTGGTAGACGAGCTGGGCAAACTGGCCGAACCCTTTGGCGCGTGGGTGCGTTTGCACTATGTGTACCCCTACCCCAGCGTGGACGAGGTTATCCCGCTGATGGCGGCGGGCAGGGCGCTTCCTTACCTTGACGTGCCCTTCCAGCACAGCCATCCCGATGTGCTCAAACGCATGAAGCGCCCTGCCAGCGGCGAGAAAAACCTTGACCGCATTGCCCGCTGGCGCGATGCCTGCCCCGAGATTGTCATTCGCAGCACCTTTATTGCAGGCTTTCCGGGCGAGACGGAAGAAGAGTTTAGCCATCTACTGGACTTCATGGCCCAGGCGCAAATTGACCGCGCTGGCTGCTTTGCCTACAGCCCCGTAAAAGGTGCTGCGGCCAACGACATCCCCGGTATGCTGCCACTAGAACTGCGCGAAGAACGCCGCGCCAGGTTCATGGCGGTGGCCGAAGCAGTCTCTGCCGCCAAACTGCGCCAGCGCATCGGCGCCACCATGCAAGTGCTGGTAGACAGTGCGCCCGCGATGGGCAAAAAGGGTGGTCTGGGCCGCAGCTATGCCGATGCACCAGAGATTGACGGCATCGTAAAACTGCTGCCCCCTGAGAAAATAAGCAAGCAGCTTAAAGTGGGTGAATTTACCAAGGCCCGCATCGTCGGCACCGATGGGCATGATTTAGTGGCACTCCCAATTTAATAGCTACTTATGTAGTATTTCCTTGGGCGATAGGCCTGTTTGATTAAAAATATGGGATCAATACCAGGGCGTTGCGCAAGGGGCTTTTCTAGGCCGCGCTTGATAGCGTTTGCAGGGTCTGGCAGGTCCAGTTCTGTGCGGCCCAGCCAGTGTGTGCAAGCCATGCTTTGTTGTGCATTAGCCTAGGTCAGTGACAGCGCTTTGGCCGTCTCGCGCAGGTACTCGCGCACCTCGGCCATGCCGGGGCCTACGTGGCGGTCGATGCGGCGAATGTAAGGGCAGGTCAGCGTGGCCAGCGCGCTGTTGTCGGGGCCGAGGATGGGAAAAGAAATATCCACCACACCAAAAGACTGCGCGCTGTCCCGCTCCAGGTAGCCTAGCTTGCGGATGGCGGCAAGGGTGGCCCGCAGCTTTGCCTCGGTGATGGGCACCTCGCCGTCCAGGGCGGTGTGTTCGGCCAGCATGCGCTGGTAGTTACCCGCATCGGCGTAGGCCAGCAGCAGGTGGCCTGAGGCGGTGTCCAGCAGGCCCACGCGCGCACCGCGCTGCACCGAAAAGCTCCAACCCCTTGGGCTGTCGATCTGCGCACTGATCAGCACATTGCCGCGGTCGTACACGCCCATGTGGCAAGACTGTTCGGCTTTGCGCGCAAAGTCATCCATCGCTGGCAGTGCCTGGTTAATCAGGCGGCTCATGGGCGGGTGGATGTGGGCTAGCGCAAACAGTTTGAGGCTTAGCGCGTAGCGATCTCCTGAGGTGCTGCGCATGACATATTGGCGCGCCACCAGGCGCTCTAGCATGCGGTAGATTTCGCTGGCGCTGCGGTCCATTTCTTTGACGATCTCTGCACGCGTTAGGCCCTCTGGCTGGGTGGCCAGTAACTCCAGAATGTCCAAGCCCTTGTCTAGTGCGGGCGCGCGGTAGCGGCTTTCTGGCAGCGCAGACGCTTCGTCTTGGGCTTGCGGTTGGCTGCGGCGAGCGCCAAGCAGGGCGGCGCCGGGGGTGCTACGGGCTAAGGAGTCTAAGGGGGCCATGGGTGGTGCGGCTTTCGGTGTGGGGGTTTACTGCAATGAGGTACATGCTAGGGGTAAGTTCTAGGTCTAAGTGCGCTAAAACTCCGTATCATTAAAATTCACAAATGAATCATCTGTTTATATTTGAATCATTAAACCGGAGTTTACAGCATGGGTCAAGGTCGTTTGCAAGGTAAAACAGTACTCATTACCGCAGCGGGCCAAGGCATTGGCCGGGCCAGCGCCGTGGCCTGCGCAGCAGCAGGCGCGCAGGTGATTGCCACCGACATTAACCAAGCCCTTTTGGACAGTCTGGCCAAGGACTACCCTGGCATCCAGGTGCAGCAGCTAGATGTGTGCAATGCCGCCGCCGTGGTGGCCCTTGCGGCACGCACCCCTGCGCTGGACGCGCTGTTTAACTGCGCTGGCATGGTTGCCAATGGCAGCTTGCTGGACAGCACAGAAGCCGACTGGGACTTAAGCTTTGAGCTGAATGTAAAAAGCATGTTCCGCATGACGCGCGCCTTCTTGCCTGCCATGCTGGCCAAGGCACAAACGCAGGGCTGCGCAGTATCCGTCATCAACATGGCATCCATGGCGTCCAGCATCAAGGGCTTTGCCAACCGCTGCGCTTACGGTGCCACCAAGGCCGCAGTCATCGGCTTGACCAAATCGCTGGCGGCGGACTACGTGAAGGCCGGTTTGCGCGCCAACGCCATCTGCCCAGGCACTGTGGACACGCCCTCGCTGCGCGGGCGTATTGCCAGTGCCGCCGACCCGGTGCAGGCTGAAAAAGACTTTATTGCGCGCCAGCCCATGGGCCGCCTGGCCGCCGTGGACGACATTACGCCCATGGTGGTCTACCTGGCCAGCGACGAGTCCCGCTACATGACGGGGCAGACACTGCTGGTAGATGGTGGTGTCACTATCTGATGACCGGTACAAGCAAGGTTTGAATGTGGCTGCACTGATCTGCGTCAACCAACTTAGCAAGTCCTTTCCAGGTGTGCGCGCACTAGACAGCGTGCGCTTTGATCTGCTTGCGGGCGAGGTGCATGCTCTGATGGGGGAGAACGGAGCGGGCAAGTCCACTTTGATGAAAATTCTAGCAGGCGTATACCGCAAAGACAGCGGAGAAGTACTGCTAGACGGCAAGCAAGTAGAGATCGACAGCCCTGCGCATGCGCAGTCGCTGGCGATTGGCATTATTCACCAAGAGCTGCACCTTATGGGGCACTTGACGGCGGCGCAAAACATCTTTTTGGGCCGTGAACCACGCAAGGCTGCAGGCTTGCTGCTGGACGAACAGCAATTGAACCGCAATGCCCAGGCGCTGTTTGACCGGTTGAACCTGCAGCTGGCCCCTACTGTCACCATTGGCGATCTGACCGTAGCACGCCAACAGATGGTAGAGATTGCTAAAGCGCTGTCGTTTCGCTTGCGCATACTCATCATGGACGAGCCTACAGCCGCACTGAACCATGCAGAAATTGAGGAGTTGTTTCGCATCATCCGCCAGCTCAAGCAGGAGGGCGTGGGCATTGTTTACATCTCGCACAAGATGGATGAGATCCAGCGCATTGCCGACCGCATTACCGTCTTGCGTGATGGAGCGTACATAGCCACCGTGCCGGCTGCTACGCCCATGCAAGAAGTGGTCGCCATGATGGTAGGGCGCAAGCTGGACAAATTTGAAAAGACAGTGCCTGACACCTCAGCCAACGAAGTGCTACTAGAGGTGCGCGGACTGAACCGCGGGCGCGCCATCCGCAATGTGAGCTTTACGGTTCGGCGTGGTGAAATCCTGGGTTTTGCGGGCCTCATGGGCGCAGGCCGCACAGAGGTGGCGCGCGCGGTGTTTGGTGCTGACCCGGTTGAGTCGGGTGAAGTGCGGGTGCGCGGGCAAGTGATTCGCCTGACTTCGCCGCAAGACGCAGTGCAGGCAGGTATTGGTTATTTGTCCGAAGACCGCAAGCACTTTGGCCTTGCCACAGGAATGGATGTGCAATCCAACATCACTTTGCCCAGCTTAAAACGCTGGCTTAAATGGGGCGTGTTTCTTAATCTTACGGCAATTCGGGCCATCTCCCAAGAGATGGTGCACAAGCTGCGCATCAAAACACCAATGCTTAGCCAAACGGTCAAGCTGCTGTCGGGCGGTAACCAGCAAAAGGTGGTGATCGCCAAGTGGTTGGTGCAAGACTGTGAGGTGTTGATTTTCGACGAACCCACACGCGGCATTGACGTGGGTGCCAAGAGTGAGATTTACAAGCTGCTCAATGACCTGGCCGCCCAGGGCCGCGCCATCATCGTCATCTCTAGCGAATTGCCCGAGGTGCTGCTTTTGAGTCACCGCATTGTGGTGATGTGCGAGGGCCGCATCACAGGGGAGGTGCGGGGCGACACGGCCACCCAAGAAAGCCTGATGGCCCTGGCTACACAGCGCGACTAATTAAAAAAAGGCACAGCATGGCAACGGCACACACTATTTCTCTCACTTATTGGGCAGCCCTGCTATCGGGCGGCCAGGCCAAGCAAAAGCTGCTGGCTTTTGCCAGCCTGATTGCATTGATCTTGGTGTTCACTGTGCTCAAGCCCGATGCCTTCATGACGCGGGATAACATTATCGGTATCTTGCAGTCCACTACCGTCATTGGCGTGCTGGCCATTGCAAGCACTTTTATCATTATCACCTCGGGCATCGACCTGTCTGTGGGCGTTTTGATGACGTTTTGCGCTGTGATGGCGGGCGTTTTCATGGTGAACTTGGGCATGCCTGTGCCCCTGGGCATCGTGTGTGCTTTGGCTATGGGCGCGTTGTCGGGCTGCATTTCGGGTTTGGCCATCACTAAGCTCAAAGTGCCGCCGTTCATTGCTACACTGGGCATGATGATGCTGCTCAAGGGCGTGTCGCTCATCATTACCAACACCCGGCCGATTTACTTCAGCGATGTAGCAGGCTTTGACCAAATAGCGTTGGGCTCGCTGATCGGTGACCTTGTACCCAGCCTTCCCATTCCAAACGGTGTTCTCATCATGTTTGTGGTGGCACTGGTGTGCGCAGTGGTGCTAAATAAAACTGCACTGGGTCGCTACACATTTGCACTGGGCAGTAACGAAGAGGCGGTGCGGCTGTCGGGTGTGAATGTGAACCGCTGGAAGGTCATCATTTACACCTTTTCTGGCGGCATTTGCGGTATCGCTGGCTTGTTGATTGCCTCACGCCTGAACTCTGCACAGCCTGCACTGGGCCAAGGCTACGAGCTGGACGCGATTGCCGCTGTAGTGATTGGTGGCACTTCGCTCAGTGGTGGTGTGGGCACCATTATGGGCACTGTCATTGGCGCTTTCATCATGAGCGTGCTCATCAACGGTTTGCGCATTATGTCGGTCGCCCAAGAGTGGCAGATGGTGCTTACCGGTCTTATCATTATTTTGGCGGTCTACACCGACAACTTGCGCCGTAATAAAAAATAAGGAGACCGCACGACACCCATGTACCTACTTTGGTTTTCATTTTCCCTCACCGTGATTTTACGCAACACATTATTTTTATATTAGGAAACAACCATGAACGCAAAACGACAACTGCTGGCTTTGACCGCTGGCTTGGCACTGGCGGGCTTTTCCAGCTTTTCAGCTGCCCAGGAAATTTACATACCCCTGATCTCCAAAGGCTTCCAGCACCAGTTTTGGCAAGCTGTGAAGCAAGGTGCTGACCAAGCTGCCAAAGACTACAAGGTGAAAGTCACCTTCGAGGGCCCTGAGACCGAACAGCAAGTGGACAAACAGATCGACATGCTGTCGGCAGCATTGGCCAAAAAACCAGCCGCCATTGCCTTTGCTGCGCTGGACAGCAAGGCTGCTATTCCGCTGCTTAAAAAAGCCCAGGCTGCCAAGATCCCTGTTATCGCGTTTGACTCGGGTGTCGATAGCGACATCGTGCTGACCACGGCACAAACCGACAGCCGGGCTGCTGCGGCTATGGCGGCGGACAAGATGGCAGAGAAGATCGGTGGCGAAGGCGAAGTAGCAGTAATTGGGCATGACCAGACCAGCACAACCGGTACGGGCCGCCGCGATGGTTTTGTAGACCAGATCAAGGCCAAGTACCCCAAAATTAAGGTAGTAGATATTCAGTACGGCGGTGGCGACCACCTCAAGTCTGCTGAAATTGCCAAAACCCTGATGCAAGCCCACCCTAAACTCAAAGGCATTTTTGGCACCAACGAAGGTTCTGCTATTGGCGCGGGCAAAGGTCTGAAAGAAGCTAAAAAGACCGGCGTGATCATCATCGGCTTTGACTCCGGCAAGGCGCAGAAGGACATGATCAATGACGGCACCATTGCTGGTGCGATCACCCAAAACCCGGTGGGTATTGGTTACAAGACTGTGGAAGCGGCTGTTAAGGCTTTGAAGGGTGAGAAGTTGCCCAAAATCATCGACACCGGCTTCTACTACTACGACAAGAGCAATATGAAGGATGCCAAGATCGCGGCGGTTCTCTACGATTGATGTTCCCTGTGGCAAGTGCGCTGCTGCTCAGGCAGCAGCGTGCTCGCCCTGTTTTCGTTTTTACTGCAAGGACAAGACTGTGAAATTAGTACGCTATGGATTACCAGGTCAGGAAAAGCCCGGTGTGTTAGATGCCCACGGCCGCGTGCGCGACCTCTCGGGGCAAATTGCTGATGTGGCCGGTGCCGCACTCTTGCCCGACAGCTTGGCGCGCTTGCGTGGCTTGAACATGGACAGCCTGCCCTTGGTGGCAGGCACTGCGCAAAAAGATTTACGTCTAGGCGCCTGTGTAGGCCAGGTAGGCAAGTTCATTTGTATTGGACTCAATTATTCTGACCATGCGGCCGAGAGCGGCATGCAGGTGCCGCCCGAGCCGGTGGTGTTTAACAAATGGACCAGCGCTATCGTTGGCCCCGACGACCAGGTAGAAATTCCGCGTGGCTCGGTCAAGACCGACTGGGAGGTTGAGTTGGGCGTGGTGATTGGCAAAGGTGGGCGCTATATCAGCGAGGCCGATGCTTTGTCACATGTGGCTGGCTACTGCGTGGTAAACGATGTGTCTGAACGTGAATTCCAGCTTGACCGCAGCGGCACTTGGGACAAGGGCAAAGGCTGCGATACTTTCGGCCCTACAGGCCCTTGGCTGGTTACAGCCGATGAGGTGCCTGACCCGCAAGCCCTGAAGATGTGGCTGGAAGTGGATGGCAAGCGCTACCAAAACGGCAGCACTTCGACGATGGTGTATGGGGTTCAGTTTTTAATTTCTTACCTCAGCCGCTTCATGAGCCTGCAGCCTGGCGATGTGATTTCTACCGGCACCCCGCCCGGTGTGGGCATGGGCCAAAAGCCGCCGCTGTACCTGCGTGCTGGCCAAACTATTCACTTGGGCATTGAGGGCCTGGGTTCCCAAACGCAGAAGACCGTACAGGCCTGACATGAGCAAAGTTACCAATATGCGCGTCGCAGACGTGCGGTTCCCCACGTCCCTGCACCTGGACGGCTCGGATGCCATGAACCCAGACCCTGACTATTCTGCAGCCTATGTGATTTTAGAAACTGACCAGCTTGGCCTCGAAGGCCATGGCTTGACCTTCACGATTGGCCGTGGCAACGAGATCTGCTGCGCTGCTATTGAGGCCATGCGCCACCTGGTAGTGGGCCTAGACATGTCGTGGGTGGCCCAGGACATGGGCCGTTTCTGGCGCTATATCACCTCAGACAGCCAGCTGCGTTGGATTGGTCCAGACAAAGGGGCTATCCACCTGGCGACAGGTGCGGTGGTCAACGCGGTATGGGATTTGTGGGCCAAGCAGGAGGGTGTGCCTGTGTGGGTGCTGGTGGCGCGCATGAGCCCCGAGGAGGTGGTCAAGCTGGTTGACTTTCGCTACATCACCGATTGCATCACACCCCAAGAAGCACTGGCTTTGCTGCACAAGCAGGCGGTGGGGAAAGCCGAGCGCTGGGCAACGCTGGAGCGTGAGGGCTACCCTTGCTACACCACATCGGCGGGCTGGCTGGGCTACGACGACGACAAGCTACGCCGCTTGTGCAAAGAGGCGATTGACGCGGGCTTTAACCACGTGAAGTTGAAGGTGGGCCGCGACAAAGCGGACGATATTCGCCGCCTTACTATTGCCCGCGAGGTGCTGGGCCCAGACCGCCATCTCATGATCGATGCCAACCAAGTGTGGGACGTGCAGCAAGCAGTGGAGTGGGTTAACGACCTGGCCTTTTGCAAGCCGTGGTTTATCGAGGAACCCACCAGCCCAGACGACATTGAAGGCCACCGCGTGATCCGCGAGGCCGTGGCGCCAGTAAAAGTGGCCACAGGCGAGATGTGCCAAAACCGCATCATCTTTAAGCAGTTGATCATGCGCGAAGCGATTGATGTGGTGCAAATTGACGCGTGCCGTTTGGGGGGTGTGAATGAAATTTTGGCTGTCATGCTGATGGCCGCTAAGTACAACTTGCCTGTGTGTCCGCACGCAGGTGGCGTAGGCCTGTGTGAGTATGTGCAGCATTTGTCCATGATTGACTATTTGTGCATTGCCGGTACCCGCGAAGGGCGTGTGATTGAGTTTGTGGACCACCTGCATGAACATTTTAAGGAGCCCTGCGTGATTGAAAATGCGGCTTATATGCCGCCCAAGGCTCCCGGTTTTTCTATTGAAATGAAGCCTGAGTCGATTGCGCGGCATACTTACCGTCGTCCATGAAGATTGACACCCACCAGCACTATTGGCGCTACAGCGCGCAAGAGTTCCCGTGGATCAACGATGCCATGCCCTTGCTGCAGCGCGACTGCATGCCGGTGGACTGCGCTGCAGCCCGTAGCGCTGCAGGGGTAGATGCGGTAGTAGCAGTGCAAGCCCGCACGCTGGCAGCGGAGACTGATTTTTTACTGTACTTGGCCGACCATAACCCCGAGGTAGTGGGGGTAGTGGGCTGGGCAGACCTGGCTGCGCCAGACCTGGTACGCCAGTTAGAACAGTGGGGCGAGCATGCTGCTTTTAAGGGGTTGCGCCACATTTTGCAAGACGAGCCGGATGTCAGCGCTTGGGCGGATGCACCTGCTGTCAACCAGGGCCTGCGCGCTGTACAAAACAGCAAACTGGTCTATGACGTTCTGGTGTTTGACCACCAGTTGCCTGCGGTAACCGAGTTTTGTGCCCGCCATGACCAGCATTGGCTGGTGCTAGACCATATGGGCAAGCCTGCACTGCGCGACTGGGCACGCAAACCTGAGGTTTTAAGCTACTGGAGCAGTTGCATGCGTACACTGGCCACGCTGCCGCATGTGGTGTGCAAACTTTCGGGTGCTGTGACGCAAACAGATTGGGCTGCGCACCACGGCCTTGAGCCTGAAGCTAGCCAAATTATTCTGTCTTGCTTTGACCAAGCACTGGAGTTCTTTGGGCCGCAGCGGCTGATGTTCGGCTCGGACTGGCCGGTGTGCCAGCTGGCTGCACCTTACGATGCCGTTAGCAGTTTGGCACAGGTATGGGCTAGCACGCGCCTAACCCTGCAGGAACAAGATGCCTTTTGGAGCGGCAATGCTGTGCGCTGCTATGGCCTGGATGTGCAGGCCATAGCCGATTGATTTTTTTTACACCGAGAGTTTCCATGGATTTGCATTTGAAAGACAAGGTGGTTATCGTTACAGGTGGTGCCAGTGGCATTGGCGCGGCCATATCTCTCACATTGGCCCAAGAGGGAGCGATACCGGTAATTTTTGGCAAAAGCCCCATGCTAGGTGATTTTGTGCAGTCGTTGCAGGCCACGGCGGCGCAGCATCTGTTTGTGCAGTTGGAGTTGTCAGACGACGCGGCTTGCGGCGCTGCAGTAGAGCGGGTGGTGGCCCAATTTGGCCGTGTAGATGGCCTGGTGAACAATGCTGGAGTCAACGACAACATTGGGCTGGATGCGGGCCGCGATGCCTTTGTGGGTTCGCTTGAGCGCAATTTGATTCACTATTACAGCATGGCGCATTATTGCGTGCCGCACCTTAAGGCGGTCAAAGGTGCGATCGTTAATATATCGTCTAAAACCGCATTGACTGGGCAGGGGAACACCAGTGGCTACTGCGCGTCCAAGGGCGCACAGCTGTCTTTGACGCGCGAGTGGGCGGCTGCGTTGCTACGCGATGGCGTGCGGGTGAATGCGCTGATCCCCGCCGAGGTAATGACCCCGTTATACGCACGCTGGGTCAACAGCTTTGACAACGCCAGCGAGAAGTTGGCATCGATTACCGCCAAAATCCCCCTGGGCCACCGGATGACCACGTCTGAGGAAATTGCCCGCATGTGCGTTTTTCTTTTGTCTGATGCCTCTTCCCATACCACTGGGCAGTGGGTGTTTGTGGATGGGGGTTACACCCATTTAGACAGGGCCTTGTCTTGAGGGCGTTTACTTAAGGTCCACCAGGCTACTGCCTAAAGTGTAAAAAAACTCACCCCGGCTGCTGTGCCTGCATACACGGCACCTGTACCAGCACACGGCGGCCAGCGTCTACCCGCATGGCTGACAAACAGCCGCCCCATACACAGCCGGTGTCTAGCGCCAACACATTGGGCTGGTTAACCAAACCCAAAGTAGACCAATGGCCAAATGCTACGGGCGTGCCCGCTGTTAAACGACCCGGCACGTCAAACCATGGCATGCAGCCAGTGGGCGCACTGCCAGCGGCTTCTTTGGTGGCAAATTCCATCACGCCTTGTGCTGTGCAAAAGCGCAAACGGGTCAGTGTGTTGACGATGACCCGCAGGCGATCGGTGCCTGCTAAGCCTTCAGCCCACTGGGCCGGGGCGTTGCCGTACATGCTGCGCAAAAAGTCGGCGTAGTCATTGGCCTGCAGCGCGCTGGCTACCTCGCCGCCGTAGGCTAGGGTCTGCGCGGCGGTCCACTGCGGCAGCACGCCTGCATGCACCATCAAAAAGCCGCCGCGCTGCAGCGTCAGCGGCCTGTGGCGCAGCCAGTGCAGCAGCGTGGGGGCATCGGGGGCAGCCAGCAGCTGGCCCAGGGTATCGTTCTTGTGCGCTGGACGCACATGGCTGGCCACAGCCAGGGCGTGCAGGTCGTGGTTGCCCAGCAGACAGTCGGCGCTGCTGCCCAGCGCGGCCAGCTTGCGCAGCACAGCCAGCGAACCGGGGCCACGGTTAACCAGGTCGCCCAGCAGTACCACATGGTCGCGGCTGGGGGAGAAGTCTAACGCGCCCAAAAGTGCGTCTAGCGAGGTGTTGCAGCCCTGCACATCGCCAATCAGATACAGTGCCATGTGTTGCACCCCTAAAATATGAATGTATGGACTTTATCCTGATTGCGCTGCTGACCTTGCTGAACGCAGCTTTTGCTATGAGCGAGATGGCCCTGACCGCCAGCCGCAAAACCCGTTTGATGGCCATGGCCGAGGCGGGCGACCTGGGTGCCAAAGCGGCCCTGCTGCTCAATGAGAACCCCACCCAAATGCTGTCTACCGTGCAGGTGGGTATTACATCGATTGGCATGCTCAATGGCATTGTGGGCGAGGCAGCTTTCAGCGACAATGTGGCCAGCTTTTTGCAGGCCATGGGGTTGGCGGCTAAATTTGCAGCCCCTACAGCCACTACTATTGTGGTGGCCAGTATTACTTTTATTACCCTGATTTTTGGTGAGTTGGTGCCCAAGCGCATCGGACTGCTGTACCCCGAGGCTGTAGCCCGCGTGATGGCGCGGCCCATGGCCTGGCTGGCCAAAGTGGCCAACCCGTTCGTTAAGCTGCTCACCATGTGCACCCAAGGCGTGCTGCAACTGATGCGCGTGAACACCAACAATGCCCGCGCTGTAACCGAAGCCGAAATAGCCGCCAGCCTAGACGAAGGCCTGGACGCAGGCGTCATGGAGGTGCACGAGCGCCAGATGGTGGAAAATCTGTTTCACTTAGACGACAGGCCGCTTACTTCGATCATGGTGCCGCGCACCGATATTGTGTGGTTAGACGCACAGCTTACGGTGGCGCAAGGTTTGGCTTTGGCCGGCGGCTCTAAAGATGCCAGCGTGAAAACATCGCACAGCTGGTTTCCTGTGGGGCGCGGCGGGCTGGACGACGTGATTGGCTTGGTCAGCGTGGCCCGCATGCTGCGCTCAGACGGCCAAACCAGCCTGGCCAGCTTGGCCAGCCCCGCTATTTTTATCCCTGAAACTTTAAGCGGCCTAGAGCTGCTAGAGCAGTTTAGAAAGCAGTCTGCCCGCATGGTGTTTGTGGTGGACGAATACGGCGTAGTGCAGGGCCTGCTGACCCCGCGCGACCTGCTAGAGGCCATCACAGGCGAGCTCAAGCCCCAAGCGGCAGGCGATGCTTGGGCGCAGCACCAAACCGACGGCAGCTGGCTGCTAGACGGCTTAATGCCCATCGCCGAGCTAAAAGCGCGCTTGGGCATCGACGATGACCTACCCGAAGAAGACAAAAATCGCTATAACACTCTGGCGGGCCTGCTGATGGCGGTGGCCGGTGACTTGCCGCAACAAGGCGATGTGATCGACTGCGATGGCTGGCAATTTGAGGTGAAAGCGCTGGACGGTCGCCGTTTAGACCGTATACGGGCAGTAAAAGCGGGTATCCCTCTGTAAATTTGCTGTAAATTCACTGCTGAACTGCCGTTTTCAGGGGTTTGTGTGAACCAGTTGGCAATTCGGCAGTCTACTATTTGCTCAGGTCATACGTTATAGCTGTGCAGGGATCTTGCGCCCTGCAGCCCTGATTTTTAAAAGGTGGTTTTATGCGGCGTTCATCTGTTTTTGTAGCTTCTATGTTGTCCGTCGGCACAGCTGCCGTTATGTGGGCTGCCCCTGTGCAGGCCCAAGAAGTAGGTCGCGTGCTGTCTAGCACTGCGCTGATCAGCCAGGTTAGCGTGCCGCGCCAAGTATGTGCGCAAGAGGTCGTGCAAGTGCAAAGCCAAACCCCAGGTACCAAGTCAGGCGCAGGCGCGCTGATGGGCGCAGTTGCAGGTGGTGTAACAGGTAACGCCATCGGTAGTGGCAATGGCCGTGCAGCAGCCACTATTTTGGGTTTTATTGGTGGCGCTATTTTGGGTGACAGGATAGAAGGCGCAAGCCCCGGCCTGGTGTCCACCAGCCAGCAGACCATCAACCGCTGCAGCACGCAAAACTTCATTGAAAACCGCACTACAGGCTACCAAGTGGTGTACGAATACGCAGGCAAACAGTACAGCGTGCAAATGCCGCAAGACCCCGGCCCCAGCATCCAACTGCAAGTGGCACCTGTGCAACAGATTTTGCCCCGCCCTGTAGCGCAGGTAGATGAGGTACGCCAAGTGGCCCAGCCCCTGTCTGCAGACAACGCTGTGTTGGTATCCCAGTCGCCTTACCAGCCGATATTTCAGCCTCAAGCTGCCCCTGTAGTGGTGGTGACGACCCCCGGTTACTACTACCCCGCCCCTGTGCTGGGCGCGTCGTTCGTGATTCGCGCGGGTAACAGCAGCGGTTACTACAGCCACAGCAGCAGCCACAGCCGCCGCGCAGCCCCTTACCCACACTACCCGGCTTACTTTCGTTGATGCTTTCTTGCCAAGGGCCTTGGCGCGTATTCATTGTCGAAGACGACCCCGCAACTCGCGCGTTTTTTGCCAGCTCGGTGCAGCGCTGCCCCCAGCTTGTGCTGGCTGGCCAAGCGGCCAGCGTAGCCGAAGCCTGTTTAGCCCTTTCTGCCCAAAGTATGGCCATCGATGTGCTGATGACCGACCTGGGCCTGCCGGACGGCAGCGGCGTAGAAGTGATTCGCTTTGCCCTAGCGCAGCACCCGTGCTGCGAGGCGTTGGTAATCTCTATGTTTGGCGACGAAGACAATGTGCTGTCCAGCATCGAAGCCGGCGCCACGGGCTATATTCACAAAGATGCGGCCCCTGACGACATTGCCCAGTCGGTGCTGCAGCTCAAAGCGGGCCACTCCCCTATCTCTCCCATGATTGCCAGGCGCGTACTAGAAAAATACCGCAGTATGGTCCTTAATTTAGAACAAAATAGTGCTATCGCCCAAGGAAATGCTGAACAAGCAGCTATCAAAAACAGAGTAAGCGTAGACGCAAATGCCGTGCAATACGAGGTTGACCCCGGCACCCCCACACTGTCCCAGCGCGAACATGAGGTGCTGGAACGCATTGCCCGCGGCTTTTCATATGCAGAGATCACCAAGCTAGGCAATATCAGCGTGAACACCGTGCAAACCCACATTAAAAACCTGTACGCCAAACTTGCTGTGCACAACAAAAGTGAAGCCGTGTTCGAGGCCACACGTTTAGGGATCCTGCCGCGCTAACGCGGTGAGTCAGTTAGCCTGCGCAACAGCGGCCTTATCGTGCCTTAACAACCCGCCATAGAAAAAGCCACTTGAAGCAACTCAAGTGGCTTTCAAATGCCATGAGCGGAATTGAAAAGCACGCTGCAATCCGCATGAACGTTACATAACCAAATTCCCTGTTGTTAGAGTGATGGAGGTGACTGCAGTAAGTATGAAAAAATACTTATCTTCAGACTTTTGAAGGGCAGCGACAAACGCTGGCCAAGCCATAATACCTACATGATTGAACGCATGCTTTGGCACCCCGTGGCTTTATCAACTGACTTGGCAGACAAGCCCGTGGCTGTGCAGCTATTGACTGAGAATGTCGTGCTGTGGCGCGATGCGCAGGGCACCGCGTATGCCTGGGCTGACAGGTGCCCCCACCGTGGAGCCAAGCTGTCGCTGGGGCGTATAGATGTGAACGCGCAGGGTGCCAGCACGCTGGAGTGCGCCTACCACGGCTGGCAGTTTGACGGGGCAGGGCATTGCACGCTGGTGCCTGCGTTGCCTGCGTTTGCACCGCCGCCTGCGCACAGCGCGCAAACTTTTGCAGCGCAAGAGGCCTATGGCCTGGTATGGGTGCAGCTAGAGGCTGCGCACACCAAGCTGCCAGACTTTGCCGCACACACAGACACCCACTTGCGCAAAATTGCCTGTGGCCCCTACGACGTAGCCACCAGTGCGCCGCGTGTGGTGGAAAATTTCTTGGACATGGCGCATTTTGGTTTTGTGCACGAAGGGTTTTTGGGCGCGCGCGACACCACCGCGCAGGCCGACTATGCGGTAGAGCGCACGACGCATGGCATTCGCGCCAAGGGTTGCCGTGCTTGGCAGCCGCGAAGCAATGTGCATACCACGCAAGGTGCAGAGGTGTCGTACACCTACGAGGTGGTGTCGCCCTATTGCGCGCATTTGGTTAAAGTGCCGGAGGTCGCGCAGCGCACTGCTGCCAGTATGCCAACGGACACTAGGGCGGCAGACTACCGTGAATCGATTGCCCTGTGGGTGTGCCCGGTCTCGCCCGAGTCCAGCCGCGTGTGGTTCACCATGGCGGTGGCTGACTTTGAAACGCCTGCCGCCGAGCTGCAGAACTTTCAAAACACTATTTTTATGCAGGACAAACCGATTTTAGAATCACAAAGCCCTGCCAGGTTGCCGCTAGATCTGCGGGCCGAACTGCATACGGCTGCAGACAAAGCCTCTGCTGCGTACCGCCGCTATTTGCAAGAATGCGGCATCACTTTTGGAGTATTTTGAGATGAATTTTAGGGTTAAACCAGTTCGTGCAGAGCGCCTGCCTGACCTGCTGCGGCGCATGCCCAAAGCAGAGCTGCATATTCACATTGAAGGCTCATTAGAACCCGAATTGATATTTGCTTTAGCGCAGCGCAATGCGATCAGTATTGCGTATAAAAGTGTAGAAGACCTGCGTAAAGCCTACGCTTTTAGTAACTTGCAAAGCTTCTTGGATATTTACTATGCGGGCGCATCGGTTTTAGTCCAAGAACAAGACTTCTACGATATGGCCCAAGCATACTTGGAACGGGCAGCTACTGATAACGTAGCGTGTGCTGAGATTTTCTTTGACCCACAAACGCACACTGCACGGGGCGTGGCCATGGAAACGGTGGTGAGCGGACTGCACCGTGCGTGTACAGATGCCAAGGCTGACTACGGCGTTGACGCAGCGCTTATCTTGTGCTTTTTGCGGCATTTAAGTGAGGAGGAAGCTTTTGAAACCCTAGAGCAAGCGCTCCCCATGCGCGACAAGTTCATTGGCATTGGCCTGGACAGCGCAGAGGTAGGCAACCCGCCCGAGAAATTTGCCAAAGTGTTCAAGCGCTGCAAAGAGCTGGGCTTTCGTTTGGTAGCCCACGCAGGCGAAGAAGGCCCACCTGCCTATGTGTGGAGCGCACTGGATGTACTTAAAGTAGAACGCATTGACCACGGCGTGCAGTCCAGCAAAGACGCCTTGCTGATGCAGCGCTTGGCTAAAGACCGTATCCCGTTGACGGTGTGCCCACTGTCTAACCAGAAGCTGTGTGTCTACCCCAACTTGGCTGACCACAACCTGGGCCAGTTGCTGGACGCCGGCCTGTGTGCCATGGTTAATTCGGACGACCCAGCGTATTTTGGCGGCTACATCAATGAGAACTTTACCCAAACCTTCGCTGCCACCAGCCTGACCGCCCAGCACGCTTACCAGTTAGCCTGCAACAGTTTTGAGGCCAGCTTTACCAGCGCAGCACAAAAGCGCACTTACATTGACCGTGTGAGTGAGGTGTTTGAGTCGTTTTACTAAGACGCTTTGTATTAGTCTGTATTTTTGATTTAAGCTTGTCACCATGCGGCTTAGACATATTGAAGTTTTCAACGCGGTGATGCTGACCGGTAGCGTCAGTGCAGCGGCGCGGTTGATCAACGTGACGCAGCCTGCGGTGAGTCGCATATTGGCACACGCCCAATTGCAGCTGGGCTTTGCACTTTTTCAGCGCAGCAAGGGCCGCCTTATACCTACCAGCGAGGCGCAAACTTTGTACCCGCACATCGAGCGTCTGTTTACCCAGCTGGACGATGTGCAGCGCTTGGCCAATAATCTGAAGATGGGCCTGAGCGGCGGTGAGCTGCATATTTTGAGCGTACTGGCGCTCAGCTACGAAATACTGCCGCGCGCACTGAAGATGTTTCGCGAAAAACATGCTGGCGTTGTGGTCACCATTGACTCGCTGCACTCCCAGCAAATCGTCTCTGCGCTGGTGTTGCAAGAGGCCGATGTGGGCTATGTTTTCAGTGCCATAGCCCACCCCTCGTTGGAGCAGCAGCGCTTGGCCGATGGCCTTATGGTGTGTGTTGCACCCAAGGGCATGCTGCCCGTCAGGCTGGTGAAAAAAGGCGGCGTTTCGTTGGCAGATTTGGGTACAACGCCCGTCATTAGCCTGAACGTGCGCGACCCGGTAGGTGTTCGCCTGGGCCAGGCCTGCCGTGAAGCCGGTGTGGGTCTGGAGTCGATGGTGACAGTGCAAACTTACCACGCAGCCCTGGCCCTGGCGCACCACGGGCTGGGCGTGGCACTGGTGGATGCGTGCACAGCCCTGTCGGCTGATCGCAGCAAGGTGGACGTGCTGGCGCTGCTACCACAAATTGCCGTGCAGATTCATGCGCTGCGCCCTGTTAACCGCCCCAGCTCGCTGCTGGCCAGTTCCATGACGCGCTGCATGCAACTGGCAATACAAGAGACGCTGGGTGGGTAGCTTTATGCCAAGGTGTTTTGCAAGTAGGTTGCAAGTAGGTTGCTACAGGCCTTGCTAGGGAGCAGGGCGTTGCAGTAGCGCAACCACTTGCTGCGCTGTGCCAAAAGCCAAGGTCAGGCCCAAAGCGCCGTGGCCTGTGTTCACACTTAAGTTGCGGGGTCCACCAGCCTGTACCCCAACGACAGGCAGTCCTGTGGGCGTGGCGGGGCGCAGACCTGCCCAAGGCTGGTGTAGTGCGCATCCTGCCAATTGGGGGAATACCTGGCGCACACTGCGCTGCAAGCTGCTCAGCGCAGCCGCAGGCACGCTGGTGTTGTAGCCTACCAACTCGGCCATGCCCGCTACACGCAGGCGCTGGCCTAGGCGGGCAAACACAACTTTGCGGGCTACGTCGGTCACATTCATCTGCGGTACAGGGCCCACTTGCGCAACATCCAGCGTCATGCTGTACCCTTTAATGGGGTAAACCGGCAGCCACAATTTGGCCGTGCGGGCCAGTTCTAGGCTATGGCTGCCCAAGGCCAGCACATAGTGCGAAGCCTCTATGTTGCCAGCTGTGGTGTGCGCTGCAACAATGGTTTGCTCACGCTGCTCCAGCTGCGTCACTTGTGTACCCAGCATAAAGGCTACGCCACGGCTGCGCAGCACGCGCTCTAGTGCTCGGCACAGCTTAAGGCAGTCCACAGCGCATTCTGAGGGCGTGTAAATGGCCCCGGCTATACGTGGCTGGTAGAGCGCTAGCGCAGGCTCCAGGTCAACGCAGGCTTGCGCATTCACAGCGCATTGCGCTGCGCCCAGCGTGCTTTGCAATGCCATTTGCTTTTGCGCTGCGTTCCAGCTGGCTACAGTGGGGTACAGCACCAGCTTGCCCGTGCTGGAGTAGTCGCAGTCCATAGTTTGGGCGGCCCGCATGCAGTCAAAGCCTGCACGGCTGCGCGCTGCCAGTGCCAGCAGTTGCGCCGTGCTGCGCCCAGAGGTGCGGGCGTTGCAAGCGCGCATAAAAGCCAGTGCCCAACGCCACTGCTGCATGTCCCATTGCGGGCGCACTTTAAGCGGTGAATCTGGCCACAGCAGCAGCTTGGGTAACTGCGCCCACACAGACGGATCGGCCAGCGGCTGCACATAGCTGTAGCTAAGCTGCGCGCCATTGCCGCCACTGGCACCTGCGCCAACACTGCCAGCTTGGTCTACCACTATGACATCGTAGCCTTGGCGATTGAGCTCATACGCCGTGGCCAGGCCCACAATGCCAGCGCCTAAAACACATACATTTTGCATAAACTGTACTGTAAGAAATACGCGCGCTTTTGCACAATGCTGTTGGCCCTATCGCACATGCCAAAAAGTTATACACCCCAGCGATAGGGGCGGTATGTGTTGACCTGCTAGTGTGCATCGGGCATAACTTTTAGTCATGGACTAAGGGTTAAATTGAATTGTTTAAAACTGCCCATTGTTCGTACACTGCGCTTTGTGTTCCCTTTGTTTAACTTTTTTAAAACTGGAATTGGTATGAAACTCAATCGCTTAAGCTTGGCTGCTGTGGCCATGGTCTGTGTTGCCACGGTGTCTGCTGTGCGGGCGCAAGATACGCTCAAGAAAATTGCCGATAGCGGCAAAATTACCTTGTCGTACCGCGAGTCTTCGGTGCCCTTTAGCTACCTCACCGGTGGCACCACTGCGGTGGGGTTTTCTGCAGATTTGTCAGCCGCTGTGGTGGAGGCAGTGAAGAAGCGCCTAAACAACCCTGATATCAAGGTTGAGTACCAGTCAGTCACTTCACAAAACCGCATTCCATTGCTGCAAAACGGCACCATTGACCTGGAGTGTGGCTCCACCACCAACAACAGCACGCGCGGTAAAGACGTGCAGTTCAGCATCAACCACTTCTACACCGGCACCCGCTTGCTGGCCAAGAAAACCTCAGGCATTAAAAATTACGCTGACTTGGCTAAAAAGACAGTTGCCAGCACCACGGGTACAACCAATGCACAGGTTATCCGCAAATACAACGCTGACAATAATTTAGGCATGGACATTGCCTTGGGCAAAGACCATGACGACTCGGTGCTGATGGTAGACAGTGGCCGTGCAGTAGCGTTTGCCATGGACGATATTTTGCTGTTTGGTTTGATGGGAAAATCTAAAAATCCAGCCGAATGGGAGGTCGTAGGCGATTCGCTGCAAGTAGAGCCCTACGCTTGCATGCTGCGCAAGGATGACCCCAAGTTTCAAGAGCTTGTCAACGGTGTGATCGGCGGCATGATGAAGTCGGGCGAGTTTGAAAAGCTCTACACCAAATGGTTTATGTCGCCCATTCCGCCCAACAAACAAAACCTGAATTTGCCCATGAGCAAAGAGCTGCGCGACAACCTCAAAGCCGCCAGCGATAAGCCTGCGCTGTAAACCAGCAGCTCATCTGCAGTAACTGCACAAAAAGATATGCACGTTGTAGGCATTTTGGGCGGTATGGGGCCTGCCGCAGGCGCAGATTTTGTGCGCCTGTTTGTGCAGGCCTGCACCCAGCGCATGCAGCGCAGTGGCCAAAAAGTGCGAGACCAAAGCTTTCCTGAGCATTGGCTGGCCCAAGTGCCCGTGCCCGACCGCAGCCATGCGCTTGAAGATGCGCACATGGGCCATGTGGGCGCACACCAGCCGCTAGAGCCCATGTTGCAAGCTTTGGGGCGTTTGGCCGCTTTGGGTGTGCGCAGCGTTGCGATTGCCTGCAATACGGCCCACGCCTGGCATGCCCCGCTGCAGCAGCGCTTTCCGCAGCTAGAAGTGCTGCACATGGCGCAAGAGCTGGCCAAGCACCTGGCCGCACAGGGGGTGAGCGAGGCGGCGCTGATGGCCACCCAAGGCACCTACCGAACAGGCCTGTACGAATGCGCCTTGGCGCAAGCTGGCGTGCGCTGCCGCTTGCCCACGCCAGCGCAGCGCGAACGCATCATGCAAGGTATCTACGATGGTGTGAAAGCAGGCAATATGCCGTTAGCGCAGCAGTGCTTTAGCGAAGTAGCACACAGCCTGGTGCAGCGCTATGGGCAGGTGCCTTTGGTGATGGGCTGTACCGAAATTCCACTGGGCTTGCAGGGTGTTGCTTTGGGAACGCTGTCATGGGTAGACCCTGCGCAGGTGCTGGCCGAGGCCTTGGCGCAGCGGGCTTATGGGGTTATCTAGCCAAAGTATTACAACGGAATTGACAAGGATCAAGGAATTTAGAAGGCTAAATAGCCTTATCGCCCAAGGAAATGCTCAATAGTTTGCTATATATTAAGTAGCACTGTGATGGCCGTAGCGGCTATCACAGTGCCAAATGCTCAGGCCCAAAGCTGTGCGTAACAGCTGGTCTAATGTGAGGCTAAGCAATACACCTTGTGGATTGGCAATCCAAATGGGGGTGTCAGGCGCGGCAAACTCGCGCAGCTTTTGGCGGCAGCCGCCGCAGGGCGTAACTGGAGCATCGGCAACACCTGCCACCACCACAGCTACCGCTTTGCGGCCGCCGCTTACCACCATCACGCTGAGCGCGCTGGCCTCGGCGCACACGCCCTGCGGGTAGGCTGCGTTTTCTACGTTGCAGCCTGCATGGATATTGCCGTGCTCGTCAAGTACCGCTGCGCCGACTAAGAACTTGGAATAGGGCGCATAGGCTTTCTCGCGGGCGGCCAAGGCGGCGGCCAACATAGCGGTTTGGGTGGCTTGGGGAATGGACATGAAGACTGTGTGTTTAAAAAACAACTAGCGCGACTTGGTATACGGCGAACCTAGCGCTTTGGGCGCAGTGGCTTTGCCAATAAAACCGGCCAGCAAAATGACGGTAAGCAGGTAGGGCAGGGCCTGAATCATCTCTACCGGTACCTCGCCAATGCCGGGCAGCTTGGTGCCCTGCAGGCGGATAGATACCGCATCTAAAAACCCAAACAGCAGGCACGCCCACAGCGCACCTACGGGGTGCCATTTCCCGAAAATCATAGCGGCCAGCGCCATAAAACCGCGGCCTGCAGTCATGTTGGGTGCGAATGACGCGTTTTGTGCCAGCACCAAATAACAGCCTGCCAAGCCGCACAGCGCGCCGTTGCCCACCAGCGCCAAGTAGCGTATGCCGTTCACCGACACGCCTGCAGCGTCCACCATGGCCGGGTTCTCGCCCACCGCACGCAAACGCAAGCCAATGCGGGTGCGAAACAGCAGCCACCACACGCCGCCTACCAAGGCCAAGGCCACATACACCAGCACGTTATGGGCTAACAGGGGAATACTGGTAACGGCTTTAAGGCGCACAGCGTCAATCACCGGCGGCGTTTGCCCACCTTGTTTAAACCAGGCTATGCCCAGCACCACCGTCAGGCCTGCTGCAATGATGTTAACCGCCAAGCCTGAGATCACCTGGTTGCCATGGTAGGTAACGCAGGCAAAACCGTGCAGGCAAGACAGCGCAATAGCCACGCCCAGCGCAGCGGCCATGGCCAGCGTGGTCGACTGGGTTGTTACGCCTACGGCTCCCGCTGCAAAGGCTGCAAACAGCATTTTGCCTTCCAGGCCAATATCGATAACCCCTGCGCGCTCGGCCAACACGCCGGCCAGTGCACAAAAAATCAGTGGTGTAGACAGGCGCAGCGACGAAGCCATAATGTCTAAAACCAAGGCGCTATCCATGGGCTGCCTCCTTGGCTTTTAAGCTTGGCGCCTTGCTTGGCTGGTTGCCGCGCAGGCGGTGGTAGATGCGGGCCACCAGCGGGGCAGTAGCGTAGGCCATAGCGCCCGAGAACAGCACAATAAAGCCTTGCAGCATGACCACCATGTCGCGGGTAAAGTCCTTGACCTCAAACGCCACTTCTGCACCGCCCTGGAAAATCATGCCAAACAGCAGGCTGGCCATAACGATGCCCACCGGGTGGTTGCGCCCCATCAGTGCCACTGCAATGCCGGTAAACCCAGCGCCAGATACAAAGTCTGGCAGCAGCTTGCCATGCACGCCAGACACCTCGTTCATGGCCACCATGCCCGCCAGCGCGCCCGATATGCCCATGGCTATCAGCACCTGGCGCTGCGGCGTAATGCCTGCATACACGGCAGCGCCGTGGCTGGCACCGCTGGCACGCAGCTGGTAGCCAATACGCGTTTTCCAAAGCAGCAAATACACCCCCACTGCGGCTACCAATGCAATCAGTACACTCAGGTTCAGCGGCGACGAAGGCCAAGTAATGCCCAACCAGCCTAGCGCTTGGTGCACACCCGGCATTTTGGCGCTGGCGGCAAAGATTGCGCTTTGCACGTTCATCTCACCCGCAGGTTTGAGCACATTCACCAGCAAGTACACCATCAAACTGCTGGCCAGAAAGTTAAACATGATGGTGGTAATCACAATATGGCTACCCCGGTAGGCCTGCAAATACGCCGGTACCAACGCCCACACACAGGCAAAGGCACCCGCGCCCAGCACCATCAAGGGCAGCACGGCCCAGCTTGGCAAACCAGGTGCCAGCCACAGCGCTACCAGGCCCGCACCCAAGCCGCCCAGCATGGCCTGGCCTTCGCCGCCAATATTAAATAAACCCGCATGAAACGCCACTGCGACCGCCAAACCCGTGAAGGTAAACGTGGTGGCGTAATACAGCGTGTAGCTTAAACCCCGTTGTGTGCCCAAAGCACCCTTGACCAGCGCGCTGATGACCTCAGCAGGGCTTTGGCCCACCAAGGCTACTACCAAGCCTGCAGCAACCAGTGCGATGGCCAAATTTAGCAGCGGCACCACGCCCACATCTAACCAGCGCGGAATGTCTTGCTGCCCTTGGCTCATGCGGCCACCTCCTGGCTGCGAGGCGTGGTATCAGGCATTGTGTTGGTTGCACAAGCAGCTTGCGGCGAGACTTGTGACGAGTCTTGCGACACCATCAACAAACCCAGGTTATGTTCGTTGCATTCGTTCACGGGCAGTTCACCAGTAATATGGCCCTGGTTCATCACAATCACGCGGTCAGACAGTGCCAGTATTTCTTCTAGCTCGCTTGACACCAGTAATATCGCGCAGCCCGCATCGCGCAGCATGCGCAACTGGTTGTGGATAAATTCAATAGCACCAATGTCCACCCCGCGCGTAGGCTGGCCTACCAGCAGCACTTTGGGTGATTGGTTAAACTCACGCGCCAAAATCAGTTTTTGCTGGTTACCGCCGGAGAACTTGGACGAGCCCAGTTGTGGGTGCGGTGGCCGCACATCAAAGCGCTGCATCAGCGTGTCGGTGTCGCTGAGCATGGCGCGGGTTTTCATCCACAGGCCTTGGCTGTAAATGGCCAACCGCTCATAGCCCAATACAGCCGATTCCCACGCGGCAAAGGGCATAACCAAGCCGCGCTCGTGCCGGTCTTCTGGCACATGTGCCATGTCGGCACGCCTTGCAGCTTGCGGGTTAAGCCACTGGCCAGCGGTGTATTGCAGGCCGCCCACTTCAAGCTGGCCTGTAGCAGGGCGGCGCATGCCACTTAAAATTTCCAGCAGCTCGGTTTGGCCGTTGCCCGCTACACCAGCAACGCCCACAATTTCGCCTGAATGCACCTGCAAAGACACGCCGCGCAAACGCGCCACACCATGCAGGTCAGTGCAGTGCAGGTCACGTGCGGCAAGCAGTACGGGCGCGCCGGTTTTCAAGGCGCTGCGTTGTTCTGGAGCGCGCAGTTTGCGCCCTACCATGGCCTCGGCCAGTGTGCCTACCGTCGCACCCAACGTGGGGCATTCGTGCACCACCTGGCCTGCACGCATGACGGTAACTTGGTCGCACAGGGCCAGCACTTCGCGCAGTTTGTGGGTGATTAAGATAATTGTTTTGCCCTGTTCGCGCAGGCGGCGCAGCACCACAAAGAGCGCGTCAGTTTCTTGCGCGGTGAGCACGGCGGTGGGTTCGTCCAGAATCAAAATACGGGCACCACGGTGCAACGCCTTTAAAATTTCCAAGCGCTGGCGGTCGCCCATGCACAGGTCTTCTACCAAAGTGTCTAGCGGTACCTGCAGACCGGTTTCTTGCATCAGGGTGTGCAGCTTGGCCCGCGTGCTGGTTTGGGACTTGCGCAGGTTAAAGTAGGGTTCTACGCCCAGCAACACATTGTCCAGTGCGCTCAAGGTGTCTACCAGCATAAAGTGCTGGTGCACCATGCCAATGCCCAGTTTAATGGCCTCGTCCGAGTTGCGAATGCGGGCGCTGTGGCCTTCCACCTCAATGCTGCCTGCGTCAGCGGTGTAAAAGCCGTACAAAATCGACATCAAGGTGCTTTTGCCAGCACCATTTTCACCTACCAAGCCGTGGATGGTGCCTGCAGCTACGCTCAAGTTAACATCGCGGTTGGCCACCACGCTGCCAAAATGTTTTTCTATGCCGACCATCTTTACAGCAGCGTGCTGCTCCACAGACAAAAGCCGCACGGCTGCTGGTGCAGTGCGGCTTGGGGTGGCAGGTTGGTGGTCAGTGGTCACGCGCTAAGCGTAGCACAGACTATGCCTGCCGCCTTTTCAATGCAGCTCAATTCACTCACACTTGTTGGCAGCCATGTAGTCCACTACTTTAACCTTGCCACTCACGATGTCGGCTTTGGCTGCATCTACTTTTTTGCGCATGTCTGCAGACACCAGTTTGTCGTTGTTAGCGTCCATGGCATAGTCTACGCCGCCTTCTTTCAGGCCCAAGGCGCTAATGCCAGGAGTGGGGTTTTTAGCAGCGTTGTACACCGCTACATCTACGCGCTTGAGCATCGATGTCAGCATGGTGCCAGGCTGGATGCCGTTTTGATTGCTGTCTACGCCAATGGCCAGCTTGCCGGCGTCTTTGGCTGCTTGGTACACGCCAATGCCGGTGCCACCTGCGGCTGCAAACACTACATCAGCGCCTTTGGCAAACTGGGCCTTGGTGAGTTCACCGCCACGGCCGGGGTCGTTCCACGCAGCACCGGTGGTGCCGGTCATGTTGGCAAAGGTTTCTACTTTGGCGTTGGCAAACTTAGCGCCTTGCTCGTAACCGCACTGGAAGCGGCGAATCAGCGGAATGTCCATGCCGCCTACAAAGCCTACTTTGCCGGTTTTAGACGCTTGCGCGGCCATCATGCCGACCAAGAAGCTGCCTTCGTGCTCTTTGAACACAACCGACTGCACATTGGGCTCGCCCACCACAAAGTCGATGATGGCAAAGTTAAGCTTAGGGAATTCTTTGGCGACTTTTTGAATCGCATCGCCTTGGGCAAAACCAATACCAATGATCGGGCTGGCACCGCGCTCTGCCATGCGGCGAATAGCCTGCTCGCGTTGGGTTGGGTTGGAGACTTCAAACTCCAGGTAGGTCTTGCCGGTTTCTTTTTTCCAGCGCTCGATGCCCGTGTAGGCTGCTTCGTTGAAAGATTTGTCAAACTTGCCGCCCATGTCAAAGACAATAGCAGGTTCTGCAAAAGCAGTGCTGGCGGCCAAAGCGGCTGCGGCAATCAAAGTGGAGCGAAGGTTAAGTGCCATGGGTACATCCTCAAAAGTGTAAAAAGTAACCCCTAACTGGTAAGCAAGGGGGAGTCATAAGTCTAAAGACATAATCATGCCTGAATCAACGCGCCTTTGCCTAGCCGGGTTATCCTGTATGGGCATTATTTTTAGAGGGATTACCCGATGAATGACCCAGTAACTGCTGCTGCGCAGCCTTTGCAAGCCCTGCAGGGCTTAAATTTTTGGCAATCCGCACCCAAAGTGCTGCTGCATGAACACCTAGATGGTGGGCTGCGCCCTGCTACATTGTTAGCACTGTGCCGGGCCCGCAACATTCCCTTACCAGTAGGTACCGCCGCCGCGCTGGCACTGTGGCTGCAAGGCAATGCCAATTCGGGCAGTTTAGAGCGCTATGTGGCAGCGTTTGCGCCTATCGTGGCGGCTATGGCCACAGCGGCCGCGTGTGAGCAAGTGGCTTTTGAGGCCGCAGAGGACGCGCGGCTTGACGGCTGTGTATTGGCTGAGTTTCGCATGGCCCCCCTGCTGCTAGAGCCGCACGGCATGGTGCCCGAGGCGGCTGTAGAGGCGATGGTGCGCGGCCTGCAACGCAGCGCCCTACCCGCAGCACTTATTGTGTGCGGCATGCGCACCGACAGCGCTGCACAAGTAGAACGTGCTGCGCACCTGGCCGTGCGCTATGCAGGCCAAGGCGTGGTGGGTTTTGATTTAGCGGGTGCAGAAAAAGGCTTTCCGGCTACGCACCACCGCCGGGCCATCGACATAGCGCGCGCAGCAGGACTGGGCATTACCCTGCATGCAGGCGAGGCAGACGGTGGGCACCGCGTGCTTGAGGCGATTGAGCTGGGCGCGACCCGCATCGGCCATGGCGTGCACATTGCCCTTGCATCGTCTGGTGAAAGCCCAGCACACGTGGCGCAGCGCATGGCCGAGGTGGCCGCTGTGCGTGTCAATGGCCGCGCTGTGCACTTTGAAGTGTGCCCCACCAGCAATACCCACACCGGAGTTTGCAGCCAGATAAGCCAGCACCCGTTGCCCGCCATGCTGGCCGCTGGGCTAGAGGTGTCAGTGCAAACCGACAACCGGCTTATCTCCGGGGTAACGCACAGCGGTGAGCTGCACTTAGCGCACAGCGTACTGGGTCTGAGCTTGAAGGATTTGGTTCGCAGTGCACGCTGCGCTGCTGGAGCCTCTTTTTTAGCTGACGCTGATAAAACCGCTGCGCTAGAGAAAATCAGTACGTGGGCACTCGGCCTGGGTTAGGTAAATGAGCCAGCTCACTGTGCGCGGCACATAGGCCCAGAGGTCAGTTGTAGCCCCAGCACGCTCACTCCCGCAATACGTGCACCGGCATTAACGCGCCTTAGAACACTTTGGCTGTCGTTCGCAAAGCCGGTTTCACTGGGCAACAGCAGCAGTTCTCTGCCATCTTGCAGTAGTACCACGGCACCCTCGTTCACATGCACATAGGTACCAGGTGCTGGCGCAGTGCCTGCCGCTGCCGCGGGCGGGCCAAAGAGCAGCGCGGTGTCAACATCTGTCAACTTGGGTTCGGGGGCTACAAAGGTGATTTCACCAGTGGCTTGGGCTGCCAAGCCAGGCTGCAGTGTGATGCCTTTACCAGCGGGCAGACGGCTTAGGCTGCTGCCAGGGGTTGTATCGGTCACTACCGCCTCGCCTTGGCGCACAAACACCGCAGTGCTCATGAGGTTGGGCTGGCCTTGCACAGCCGCACCCAACGCTGCAGTGTTTACCCGAATGGCTGCTTCACCGGCCATAAAAACAAATTGGGCAGGCCGCAAGCCGGCGAGTCTGCCAGTGACTAACTGTATTTTTCCTTGTAATAAAACCAGTTCAATACGGCCTTGCTCGGGCCGAGCGTCGCTGTAGGTCAGTGTGCGCACCAAGAGTTCAGAGTTAGGGTCCAGTGCAATATAGGTGCCGTCCTGCAGTGCCAACAGGGCGGTACCTGCCTCGGTGCGCAGGCTCTCGCCTTGCACAAAAGGTTGCGTGGCTACCAGCGTGCGCGGCACGCCCCGGGCCGATGTTGCTACCAAGCTGCCACTTGAGGCTGCCAAGCGACCTGCAGGGTCTTCACTGCTGCTGCTCAGGGCGGGGTTGTCATTGGCTGGGCAATCGGCCGCGCACTGGCGCACCACAAAGTCGGTGCCACGTATTCCCACAGTGGCGGTGCTGGTGATTACGCGCACGCTGTTGGGCCGGCGCTTGCCTATGGCCCCGGTAATTACGCGCAGCGCGCCCGTAAACAAACGCATCACAAACCGCTCTTGGGAAGCTTGCTCAGGCTTAACCACAAAATCGCTGATCGCCATGCGCGACAGCTGGCCCAGCTGCACACTCGTGCCGTCGCTGTAGCGCAGTGCTGCCGAGGAGCTTGCTTGGGTTTGCACAATGTCGCCCACTTGCAGGTCAGTGTCACTGCTAACCAGTTTAGGGCTACCGCCCGCAGGCTGCAGTGTGACCGTGCCGGTGGCCGACAGCATGCGGCCAATAGCAGGCGCTGAGCTTGCCGCAGCAGGTACTGCAGAGCTGGCGGTTTGCGCCCAAGCGATGGGCAGTAAAGTGCAAGCGCAAAAAGCCATAGCGCAGGCCCGGGCCGCATGCGCCAGCGTGGACAGCAAAAAGGGCCGCGTTAGGCCAAGCACGCGTTTATCGGCAAATAAGTATCGACGCATCGGTATCCTTGATGTTGCTATCAACTGGGGCAGCACTTAAAAGGCTTGGAGTCGTAACTACCGCAGACAGCGAGGCCAGTAAATCGTTGTCAAAGCCTTGCAACACCACGGCTGTGGCTACGGGTGCTGGTGCAGGCGCCAGCACGGGTGGCTGGGGCGCCGGGGTCGGAGCTGGAGCTGGAGCTGGAGCTGGAGCTGGAGCTGGAGCTGGAGCTGGAGCTGGAGGGGTCGTCAGTGTAGTAACACCCGTCAGTGAGGTCGAACAAGCTTTCGCAGTTGTACCGGTGACTCCGCTGGTTCCGGGTGCTGCCATGCAGTTGTCGTATCTTGCGGCGTTGATATAACCCGCAATATCAGCAAGATCGGTGGTCGACAGTGGGGTGGCGCCGGTGGTTGCGTACCGACCCATCTCGACAGGATTGTTTTTGATCCCGGTGGTGAT
>JAYSRE010000187.1:0-8150 GCA_043721235.1 Polaromonas sp.
CGAGGAAGGCCCCACGGTGGCCAAACTACACCAGTTCATTCAGGCCAGAGGCCACCTGCACGCCAAGCACCATGAAATTTACTTGAGTGATATCCGCAAAGCTGCTCCCGCCAATTGGAAAACAATTCTCAGGCAACCGATGCGGTGATGCCTACCCTGACCATTATTTTTCAACCAAGTATCAAGTAATGCTGCTGTTTAAATAGCCACTCACTTAGCATTTTCTTGGGTCACAGGGCTAAATACCCCCATAAATTTCGAGCTGAATACCCTTCAGTGGTAATTCCCCTTCTAAAAGCTAAAAAGACAAAAGCAGGCAAAATTAATGTTTGAGAAAACAAATATGTTGATACAGCTAACTTACGCCAGCCGCACCTCTAAAACGCTCACCCCGGATGACCTGGGGGCTATTTTGGTGGCCTCCAAACGCAACAATGTGCGCGTGGGTGTCACAGGGGCGCTGTGCTTGGCTAATGGGATTTTTTTGCAGCAGCTAGAAGGCGACCGCAGCGCGGTGAGCTTGCTCTACCACCGCATACTGCTAGACCTGCGCCACCGCGACCCCGCGATACTTGATTTTGGCGAAATTGCAGCGCGTAAATTTACCGAATGGTCTATGGGTTCTCTGTCGTCCTTAGAATCAAATCGGGCGATTTATTTAAAGTATTCGCGCTCAGCCAGCTTTGACCCCTACACCATGAGCCCCACCACATTGCGTGCATTTTTTGATGAAATCATGCATAACGCCAGCTGGTTGGGTTAGCCAACACTTGTTTGCAGTTGATGGCCCAACGCACAGCCCCCAACGCAGTTCAGGACACCTTCGATCTGAGCCAGTTGGCCCATATTGTGGTGGACAAACGCAACGGCAAACGGTCGAGTGCCAAAAAGAGCCGACGCAACCGGCATTATGAAAAGCAGTTGATCAGAAATGCGCTCAGCCAGGGCATGCTGAGCAGCTCAGATGCGCTTAAAGAACTATAAATTTAATAGCTACTCGTGCCCAATTTTCTTGGGCGATAAGCTAATTTCATTGAATAAATCGGCCTCCAGTGCGTCTGCAACAGGCAAATGCAGCGCGCGCCAGCCGTGTGCGCGGGCCGCTGCAATGTTGGGCAGCATGTCGTCGATAAACACCGTGTCTGCGCCTTGCAAACCAAAACGCTGGGTGCACAGTGCGTAGATGGCCGCATCGGGCTTGGCCAGCTTCACGTCGGCAGAGAAAATACCGTCGTCAAACCAGCCGATAAAGTCGTGCTTAAGTTCCAGCGTGCGGGCGTAAGGTGCGGGCATGTTGGACAGGTAAAATAGCTTGATGTTTGGGCCAGTGCCGTTATAGCTGTCGCGCCGCTCACGCAGGCTGCGCAGCACGGCAATGGCATGCGGCATGGGCGCTAGATTTTTACCTATGTCGCTGACCAAATTGCGCAGCTGGCACATAGGCAAACCGGTGCGCTGCTGGAGCCGCTCAATCGTCTCAAACATCGATGCAATGCCTGCATCAAAAGCCTGCCAATCGGGATGGCCAAAGATGCTGTGCGCCAAGCTGGCGGTAGCCTCTTCGGTGGCTGTGTGTTCTGGGAAATATTCGCGCACCAGCACGCGCGGCTGCCATGCAAACAGCACAGCACCAAAGTCAAACACCACATTCAGACGTGCCATGCAAAGCCCCTAGCGCAAACGCTGCAGCAAAGCAGAGGTAGATGCGTCTAAACCGCTGGTGTTGCCCGATGCTAAGCGCGCCTCAATGTCTTTGGCCAGCACCTTGCCCAGCTCCACGCCAAATTGGTCAAAGCTGTTGATGCCCCACACCGCGCCGCTGACAAACACGCGGTGCTCGTACAGCGCAATCAGTGCGCCAAAGCTGGTGGGCGTAAGCTGGTCTAAAACAAAGAAAGTGCTAGGGCGGTTACCAGGAAAGTGCTTGTGGCCACCTGCGTCGCTTAGGCCCTGCAAAAACGCCTGGGCTTGGGCCAGTGCATTAGCCAGCAGCAAAGCATGGTGCTTTGGAATGCTGTGCGCGGGTGTTTTGACGGCAATAAACTCCACAGGGATCACGTCGGTGCCTTGGTGCAGCATTTGGAAAAAAGCATGCTGGCCGTTGGTGCCCGGCTCGCCCCACACCACGGGCGAGGTGCTGTAGGCCAAGGGCTGGCCATCTTTGTCGACCCGCTTGCCGTTGCTCTCCATCTCTAGTTGCTGCAAATAAGCGGGCACGCGGCTTAAAAAGGCGTGGTACGGCGCTACGCAGCGCGAGGTAAAACCGTGGAAATTGCGGTACCACACGTCCAGCAAGCCCAGGCGTACGGGCAGGTTCTCCTCTAGCGGGGCGGTGGCAAAGTGCGCGTCCATGTCGGCTGCACCAGCCAAAAATTGCTTAAAACCAGCTGCGCCAATGGCAATGGCCAGCGGCAAGCCGATGGCCGACCACAGGCTGTAGCGTCCGCCCACCCAGTCCCAAAAGCCAAAGGTGGTGGTGATGCCAAAAGCATTGGCTGCGGTGACGTTGGTGGTCAGTGCGGCAAAGTGGCGCGCTGTGTCGGTACCGCCCTGAGCTAAAAACCAGGCCTTGGCGCTGGTCGCGTTGGTCATGGTCTCGATGGTGGTGAAGGTTTTGGAGGCGATGAGGAACAGCGTGTTCTGGGCCTTCAAGCTTTGCAGTTTTTGCGCCAGCTCATGGCCATCTACATTGGAGACAAAATGCAGGCGCTTGCCGGTGGTGGCAAAGCCCTGCAACGCCAGCACGGCCATCTGCGGGCCCAGGTCGGAGCCGCCAATGCCGATGTTGACCACGTCGGTGATGTGCGCGTCTGCGCGCACCTGCTCTGCGTAGGCCAACATGGCACCAAGGGTGGCGTGTACGTCGTGCAGTTTGGCCTCATTCGCTACATTATTAATAGCTGCTTGTATAGCATTTCCTTGGGCGATAGGCTGTTTTAGCCTTAAAAGTGTGTGCAATACAGCGCGCTTTTCGGTGCTGTTGATGGCATCACCACGCAGCATGGCATCGCGCTGCTGCTCTAGGCCACACTCGCGCGCCAGTTGCAACAAGAGGGCCTGGGCTGCGTCGTCAATGCGGTTTTTAGACAGGTCGGCAAAAATATGCGGCGCGGTTTGCGACAACTTGGCCACGCGCTGTGGGTCCTGGGCCAGCGCATCGCGCGCGTCAAATTTTTTGCCCTGCTGGGCATAGTAGGTGTGCAGCTGCGCCCAGGCAGCCGTAGTGTCGCAACGTGGCATGTTTAAATTTTCTGCCATGTACTAGGCCGCAAGCAGCAGTTGGTCCAGCTTGAGTGCGTCGGTCACGAACCCGCGAATGCCTTCGGCCAGCTTCTCGGTGGCCATGGCATCTTGGTTCAGCGCCAGGCGAAAGCTGGCTTCAGTGTGGCTAACAGCAGGAATGTCCATTGCCACGGCAGCGTCCACCGTCAGTGCTGCAGACAAAGGCGCTTCGCTTGCAGCTAATTGTGCCAACAGCTCGGGGCTGATGGTCAGCAGGTCGCAGCCGGCCAATGCGGTGATTTGGCCTACGTTGCGAAAGCTCGCACCCATCACCTCGGTGGCAATGCCGTGCTTTTTGTAGTAGTTGTAAATGTGGGTCACAGACTTGACACCGGGGTCACTGCGGTTGGCCATCGCGGCTTCGTCCCACGCGTTACCCGCCGATTTTTTGTACCAGTCGTAAATGCGGCCCACAAACGGGCTGATCAGCTGCACTTTGGCTGCGCCGCAGGCCACGGCTTGGCAAAAGCCAAACAGCAGGGTCAGGTTGCAGTGGATGCCTTCTTTTTCCAGCTCTGCAGCGGCTTCAATGCCCTCCCAGGTTGAGGCCAGTTTGATCAAAATGCGCTCTTGCGCAATGCCCTCTGCGGCGGCCAGCGCAATCAAGCGCTTGGCGCGCACGATGTTGGCCGCGGTGTCAAAGCTCAAGCGCGCGTCGACTTCCATCGACACGCGGCCGGGCACCACTTTGATAATCTCGCGGCCAAATCGCACGACCAAGCGATCAAGCTGCTCGTCCAGCGGCTTAGCCTTGTGCGCCGCCACAATCTCGCCCAGCAGCGGGGCATACTCAGGCTTTTGCACGGCCTTGAGAATCAGCGAGGGGTTGGTGGTGGCATCTTGCGGCTTAAATTGCGCTAGCTGGTTAAAGTCGCCGGTGTCGGCCACTACGGTGGTGAAGGTTTTAAGTGCCTGTAATTGAGAAGTGGGTTGGCTCATGGCATGTTCCGAAACAAGCGGTGCTTGCGTTTACGATGAAATAAAGTTACATTATCGTATGATTTTTGTGTAACTACAAAATTTTGTTTCGCGTACAGATGAGCACGTCCATCCAAAGAATGCGCCCATCGACATTACGATTGGCTAAGAATGCAGCGCTAGGAAGTTGTCGTTTCATATTCATAATTACCTACGCAGCGAGAAGTGTGCACGCTCGCCATACACCACAAATTCGCCTACTTTGGCGCAGAAATTTTGGCGTGCATCATGATGGGTAAATCTAGATTGACGAGTTGTTTCGAAACACGCGCAGCTTTAGACTGAACCTCAGCCTTAAGGTTTGCGTAACTTCCGGTAAATCGCTGCGTATACATTGTCACTTTCAAATCGTATTCTGGGCCGGGTTGCACGACCATCAGGTACAGCTCGATGTGCCGATCATCAAACCTGCGGATGAATTCCAGCAAGTAGCGACCGTCGCCGAGCTTGCGAGAAGAGGGATCGGGTGCGCCCTGCGCTTTGTTACGTTTAGCGTTGTCAAGCTGCGGCTGGAGATAGTTCGCGATGGAGCCGCCACGGAACGCCATAACTGCAAAATACTTACTGAATTTTTTTACAGATTCGCCCTTCAAGGCAAAGGCGTTTTCGTAGGCCACTGTGGTGTCGCTAATTTCAGCGAGATGGAAGGTGTCACCGTCAAGTTCAACGGTCTGAATTTCAGGCAGCGGGTTGGGCACGACGTGTTGAGTGGGAGGCAGCAACCGGGCCATTCGCTCATCCTGGCATTCGCCAACGTAGTTTGCCTCGTTGGTAGCTTCAATCGCGCCTGTGCCGTCGCTGCGCGTCGTCAGTGTCGTAGTACGAAATGACGTCGCGTCAGCCGTCATTTGGAAGTCTGTCGTTGAGCTCTGATTGTCTGGCCGTCCGCACACAAACTGATAAGCCACTGACGAGGCCGTCATTTCCGAAACGGCGCTTCGGCATTTTGTCGTATCAGTATTTTTCAATCCCGCTTTTTGGGCGTTGATGCTGTACCCAGCCAGTCCATAGTTATCTAAAAATGACTTCGTCAGGCACAGCAAAATCGTGGTGTTCGCACCGGCAGGCGTTCGCTTGCCGGTTTTATTGTCAACCAGTTCACCACTGACCCTCACCCGCCATTCGCCGGGCTGCATGACAGGAAGCGCCTGTGCGAAAGATGCTGACATCGACAGGAAGGCCAACAAAATGCGTGAAATGCCTGCGAGGCGGAGGAGTTTTTTTAGCTGAGTCATCTATCACCTGCTTTTGAGCACCACAAATTCACCATTATAAAATTTAACCACATTAAGAGAAGTTTGGCATAGGTTCCGGCTCAGGTGCATGCTGCGCAGTTGCCAGGTCTGGCTCTTTCGTCGCCCGTTCGCTGCCCATACGGGTTGGTACTGGTATCTTGCAATAAGCGGTACTTGTTTTTTTGATGAAATAAAGTTACATTATCTACTGGCTATTATGTAACTAATATTTTATGAGTTTCAACCTAGTTTTGTTTGGTGGTACGGGTGATTTAAGCTGGCGCAAGCTGCTGCCTGCATTGTTTCAGGCCTTTCGCCATGGCACCTTGCCTGAGGGCGGGCGCATCATAGGTGCTGCGCGCGACGAGATGTCTGACCTGCAGTACCGCGAGCTGATCCGCACGCGCTTTGACCAAGTGGAGCTGGCCAAGCGGCCCAGCACCGAAGAGTTTGACAAGTTTGCGGCCATGCTGTTTTACCAGCGCATGGATTTGTCCAAACCCGAGTCTTACGCGCTGCTGGCCGGGCGTTTGCATGAGCGCCCCGCCGACACCACGGTGATTTACTTGGCCACCTCGCCCAACCTGTTCACCCAGGTCTGCGAGCAGCTAGGCGCTACGGGGCTGAACACCCCCACCACCCGCGTGGTGTTGGAAAAACCGCTGGGCTCTGACCTGACCAGCAACCGACTGATCAACCAAACGGTGCTGAAACACTTTAGCGAGCGCCAGGTTTTCCGTATTGACCATTACTTGGGCAAGCCGTCGGTGCAGAACCTGCTGGCACTGCGCTTTGGCAACGCACTATTTGAGCCCGTGTGGCGGCGCGAGCATATTGCCAACATCCAAATCACCATTGCCGAAGACTTGGGCGTGGAAAAGCGCGGCGGTTACTACGACGGCATCGGTGCCACCCGCGACATGGTGCAAAACCATGCGTTGCAGCTGCTGTGCGCTATTGCCATGGAGCCGCCGATTAACGCGCATGCCGACGCTATCCGCGACGAAAAGCTCAAAGTGCTGCGCGCGCTGAGCCGCTGGACACCCCAAAGCTTGGCCCAGCACACGGTGCGCGGCCAGTACACGGCGGGCAATATTGCGGGCACCACGGTGCCTGGTTATTTGAGCGAACAAGGTGTCAGCCCAGGCAGCCAAACTGAAACTTACGCCGCTATCCGCGCCGAAATTTCGACTTGGCGCTGGGCGGGTGTGCCGTTTTATATCCGCACGGGCAAACGCATGGCCGGGCGTGAGGCGCACATTGTGGTTAACTTTCGTGAGATGCCGCATTCGATTTTTAAGACCCCCGCTGGTACTGCCAACAAGCTGGTGATTCACCTGCAGCCCAAAGACGGGCTAGAACTGCACCTGATGGCCCAAGGCCAAGCCAACCGCCGCGATACCAACACGCTGTCCAGTGCGCAACTGAACCTGGACTTTGACGCACGGTTTGGCACAGAGCGCGTAGGCGCGTACGAACGCTTGCTGCTTGATGTGATTGACGGGCGCTTGAACCTGTTTGTGCGCAGCGACGAACAAGAAGCCGCCTGGCGCTGGGTAGAACCTATTTTGGACTACTGGAAAAACGACACGGTAGCCCCCCGTGGCTACGCCGCTGGCACCTGGGGGCCCAGCGCCGCCAGCGCCATGATTGCACGCGATGGCTACGCCTGGGAAGAAGAAACCCGCTAGAAAGACACCATGTTAGACCGCATCAAAGCCTCCCTTACCTCCCTTGCACCTGCGGAGCAGCGCGTGGGCAAGCTGGTGCTGGCGGACCCGCGCGCCTTTGCCAACCTGCCCGTCAGCGAACTGGCCGACCGGTCGCACGTGAGCAAGCCTACCGTGGTGCGCTTTTGCCGCAGCATGGGCTACGACGGCCTGAGCGACTTTAAGCTCAAACTGGCAGGCAGCGTGAGCGAAGGTGTGCCATTTATCCACCGCAGCGTAGACATGGACGACAAAGTGGGCGACGTGCTGGTCAAAGTGATCGATAACACCGTGGCCGCATTTTTAAAATACCGCAACGATGCGAGCAGCTTTGCGATAGAAAAAGCCTCTGAGGCGCTGACCAACACCTATAACCAAAAAGGCCGGATTGAGTTTTTTGGCGTAGGCAACTCGGGCATCGTGGCACAAGACGCGCAGCACAAGTTCTTTCGTTTGGGCATCACGTCGATTGCCTACAGCGACGGCCATATGCAAGTGATGAGCGCCTCTACCCTAAGCCCGGGCGACTGCGTAGTGGTCATCAGCAACTCAGGCCGCACACGCGACCTGATGGACGCAACCGACATTGCCCGCAAAAACGGGGCTACCACCATTGTCATCACTGCCAGCGGCTCTCCCTTGGCCAGCGCAGGCCACGTGCACCTGAGCGCAGACCACCCAGAAGGCTATGACCGCTACAGCCCGATGGTGTCACGCCTGTTGCATTTGCTGATCATCGACGTACTGGCTACCACCGTGGCACTGCGCATTGGCGGGGCTAAGCTGCAGCCACTGCTGAAAGAAATGAAGAACAATTTGCGCAACAAGCGGTATGCTTGAACTGTGCGCCTGGCATTCAAAGAACGTAGGGGTACACGCAAACCCATTGGAATACACCCATGCGCCTGCAGTGACAAATGCTGGGGTCTGTACTAGGATTTGCCAT
>JAYSRE010000188.1:0-8105 GCA_043721235.1 Polaromonas sp.
TACCAGCAGCAGGTAGTCGCAAGGCCCGGTTTTTAGCGGCACCTCGCGCAGGGCGATGGCGCGGGCGGCGTTGGGGTGAAACTGGCGGTAGTCCTGAACAGCCCAGCCAGCGGCAGCTAATTGCTGGTCTATTTGCTGGCGGGCCAGTTGTTCGGGATGGTGAATCGACATTGATTGGCATTATGCTACATAATTAATAGCTGTTTATTTAGTATTTCCTTGGGCTACAGGCTTCTTTAATGCAAATTCCTGAGGTCTGAAGGTTTAATTGAGCGGTATTGCCCATCGCCATCGCCCAGAGCATCTTCGGTTTCATCATCTTCTGTGTGCCCAACAATGCCGCCCATTTTAAAAAACCCCACCCCCGCGCTGCCTTCGCCTACTTCGGCTTCGGTGGCTTCGCGGATGGCGTTTATTTTCAAATGCAGGCGAATGGCGATGCCGGCCAAGGGGTGGTTGGCATCTAGCACCAGGTGTTCGGGGTACACCTCGGTGATGGTGTAGGCCAAGTCAGCGGGGGCGTCGGGGTTGCAGCCGGGGGGCAGGCTGTCAAAGCGCATGCCTTCTTCTGCGTCTTTGGGGAACAGCTTGCGGGGCTCTAAAAAAATCAGTTTGTCGATAAAGTCGCCAAACGCGTCTTCGGGCTCCAGGTGCAGGTCTAGCGTGTCGCCAGCTGCGCGGCCTTGCAGGGCAGCATCGATTTTGGGCAGCAGGTCGTTGGCACCGACAAAAAACTCTACCGGCGCGTCCAGCACGTCAAGCTCTTCGCCTAACGTGTCGGTCAAGCTCCAGGTGAGGGCTACCACGCATTGCGGCGTAACCACAGAAAGAAGGGCAGGTGGGGGGGCGTTAAAAGTGTCATTCATAGGGCAGAATTGTCCCATGAATGATCAAACCCCCCTCGCCCTGCTAGGCGGCATCTCGCCTGCGCAGTTTATGCACACCTATTGGCAAAAAAAGCCGCTGGTGATTCGCGCTGCCGTGCCCGCCATGGTGCCGCTGGTACCGCGAGACGCGCTGTTTGCGATGGCCGCCAATGAGGCAGTGGAGTCGCGCCTGGTAGAGCGCAAAAACAATGCATGGTCGTTTGGCCACGGTCCGGTGCACAAAATTCCCCCGCTCAAGCGCAAAGACTGGACTTTGCTGGTGCAAGGCGTAGACCTGCACCACGACGGCGTGCACGCTTTGCTGCAGCAGTTTCGCTTCTGTCCCGACGCGCGGCTGGACGACCTGATGGTCTCCTACGCCAGCCAGGGCGGCGGCGTAGGCCCGCACTTTGACAGCTACGACGTGTTTTTGCTGCAGGCTGCAGGTCGGCGGCGCTGGCGCATTGGCGCGCAAAAAGACCTGAGCCTGCAAGAAGGCGTGCCCCTGAAAATACTGGCCAACTTCAAACCCTCCCAAGAGTTTGACTTAGCGCCTGGCGACATGCTGTACCTGCCACCGCGCTATGCGCATGACGGCGTAGCGCTGGACAACGACTGCCAAACCTACTCGATAGGCTTTCGCGCCCCCAGTACCGAAGAGCTGGCTAGAGAGCTGATGCACCGCATAGCCGATGAAATTGAAGACGAGACCCTGTACGCCGACCGCAACCAAGCCGCCACGGCCCAGCCCGCCGCCATTCCCCCCGCCCTGCAAAGCTTTGCCCTGCAGGCGGTAACCCAGGCCCTGCAAGACGGCGTGCTGGTGCAGCAAATCTTGGGCGAATACTTGACCGAACCCAAACACAACGTGTGGTTTGACACGCTAGACACAGCGGGGCAAACGGGCAAGGTGCCCCCACAATTCAAAGCCTTGCGCCTAGACCGCCGCAGCCGCATGATGTACGATGAAAAACATGTGTATTTGAACGGCGACAGTTGGAAAGTAGCCGGTAAAGACGGCAAACTGCTGCGCAAACTGGCCGACGCGCGCTCGCTGGGTCCCGCCGACCTGGCCAGTATCAGCCCGGCCCTGGCTACCGCTTTGGGCCAATTTATAGAACAAGGTTGGCTCCATGCCCAGTAACACCCCCCCATCGCCCCAAGGCCTGCCAGCTAGTCCAATAAGGTACCTGGCTTCTAGCCCCACAGAGCCCTTGCTGGAAGGCAGCTTCAACGGCCGCCACGCCTTCACCCAGCTGGTGCGCGACGCACTGGCCACCGCCGCCGTGCAGGGCTGGCGAGAAATCACCTTGATTGACCCTAGCTTTGAAGACTGGCCCCTGGGCGAACGCGCCGTGATCGACAGCTTGCAGGCCTGGTGCCAGAGTGGCCGCAAGTTCACCATCCTGGCCAAGCGCTACGATACCCTGCTGGCCAAACACCACCGCTTCGTCACCTGGCGCGGCCAATGGAGCCATTTGGTAGAAGCGCGGGGCGTACCCAGCGCCGACCCTAGCGACTTCCCCAGTGCCCTCTATTCACCCGGCTGGGTCATGCGCAGGCTAGACCCCGTGCGCAGCAAAGGCGTCGCTGGCAGCGAGCCCGCCCGCCGAGTGCAGCTGCGCGAGGAGATCAACGCATGGCTAGCCAAAAGCAGCCCCGCCTTTGCCGCTACCACGCTGGGGCTGTGAGCCATTCACATTTAAGTTTTTAAGCGTTTTCAGGCTATCGCCCAAGGAAATGCTGCATGAGTAGCTATTATTTTTATAGTATTAATGCGTCATCACAGCCGCAGGCAGGTTTTGCAAATGCCTAGGGCCTGAAAGTTACTGGGCTAGCAACCTGGTCTAACACCTCAACCACAATGCGTTACATGCTGGTTGCAAGCCATGGCTTAAGATACTTAAGTATTAGAACGACAGTGGGTCGACAGGTCGTCCAGCTGTACGTCTACCAAATTACTTTTAGAAAGATACCGTCATGTTAATGAGTTCTGATGCGGGGTGTCGGTTTGTGCTTCGAGCCTTAAATAGTGCAACGGCGGTTGTTTTGGTAACCCTAGTTTTGGGCTGCGGCGGTGGCGGCGGTGGTAGCTCTAGCTTGGTGCCAAACACGACGTCTGCGCCTATGCAGCCCGCGCCAACATCTGCCGCTGTACCCTTAACCCCGGTACCAGGGACGGCATCTACGCCTTCACAGCCTACGCCAACATCTGCCGCCGTACCGCCAGCACCAGCACCAGCACCAGCACCAGCGCCAGCTTCGACTAAAACTTCTGCTGCATTGGCAAAATTTTGGGAACGCTATGGCGCTAAGGACAGCTTTCCCCTGATGTACGTTGAAGTGGTTACAAAATTGCTGGAAGCTGAAGATAAGGTGCTGGCAGAAGACTACCGAGCTGCACGTACCATCATTGACGCTCTGATTGCTGCATACCCGCTCAGCGACGATGTATGGGGGTCTATTTTGCAGACGGGCAATGACAAAAGCACCCATCCCCATCTAGGCGAACCCGGTGCCTATGCCCATTTGCGCATGTTGGACGACATCACTAAAGTTGGCGTTAGCAAGCTTTTACCTGGTACCAGGCCCATTCAAATGGCCATTGTGATGCCCGCCTGCTCTGACATATTTCCTAAAACAGGGCAGCCAGTATTAAATCGCCGCTTGAATCCAGAGATAGAAGTAGATTCTTACGAGGTAGTGCGCCAGTCATTGCGTCTGTTCCAAAGTTATATATTAGCTATCAGTGGTGGTGAGCTGCGTCTAGAGTTAAATTTTTACAAAATCGATGCGTGCACTCAAATTGACAGAGTAAATGGCTACGACTACAACGCGCCGATCAGGCAATTACCTGCGGAGGTGATCGAAAAAACAGATATGTTCTGGCTGGTCTACCCTGGCGATTTAAACGTGGGCGGTGATGCTGGAGGTGGCAGCGGGATGGGTGGATTCGGTGCGCCATTGAAACCCGTGTTCATCAGTGAGGACGACTGGATCATCAAAAAGAGAGCGCCTGACCAAGGGGGAGGCGCTCGCACTGAAGTGGAGCGCCGGCTGTATTTACCCGAGTGGGTTCAACACGAGTTTTTTCACCACCTATTTCGCAGTTGGCCCGAACTGAACCTTGAGAAAGATGGGAACCATCAATGGTTTGACAGGAGCAAATGGCCTGCGGATTTCATCGGAAAAACAGAAGAAGACTACTACGCAGAGGCACTTAACAAGCGCTTATACCAAGCAACCCCAAGCATCGCGCAAATTCTGCAACGGGCCGGTAAATAACACCTGCAATCCCAAACCTGTAAGCGTTTTAGCCCTATTGCCCAAGGAAATGCTGCATAGTTAGCTATTAAATTAGGAGTAAAATGGGTGGCAAGCGGCGGTTTAAGTTGCGCCTTTCAAATGCCCCAGCGGTAGCGCGTGGGACGCTTTGACCTCGCCCAACGAGAAGCTGGTGTGCAGGTCTTTCACATGCGGCAGGTTAATCAACCTGTCCATGGCAAAGCGCGAATAGGCCTCTAGGTCGGTGGCCACTACGGTGATTTCAAAGGAGCCTTCTCCGCTGATGTGGTGGCAGCTCATCACCTCGGGCATTTGGGTCAGCTGCTCTTTGAGCGCGCGGGTGACCTCGCCGGTGTTGCGGTCAGCATAAATGCGTACAAAAGCGATCACGCCCAAACCCAGTTTGTGGCGGTTCAGCGCGGCATGGTAGCTGGTAATGTAGCCTTCGTTTTCCAGCCTGCGCACGCGCCGCCAACAAGGCGCGGGCGACAGGCCCACCCGGTTGGCCAGTTCAGCATTGGTTAAGCGGCCATTGGCTTGCAGCTGGTTCAAAATGTGAATGTCAAACTTGTCCAGGCCCGTCAGCACCTCGTCGGCCTCGCTGGAGGCGGTCTTGGTTTTGGTTGTGGTCTTGGCAGTAGCAGTAGCAGCAGTAGTAGGAGTGGGGTTTTGTTTCTTAAACATAGTGTTTTGAGCGTGATTCTTCTAAATGATAGCCATAAATAGGTATAAAAAGCAATATTTCGGCTTTATGTGCGCATCTGCGGCCTGCTAAAGTGATGCCATGCGAAACACCATCCAATCATTAGAAGAATCCAAAATCCGCGAGGTGGCCAATGCTGGCATGGGCCGCAGCGACGTGCTGAAGTTTTGGTTTGGCGAAAGCGACGAGATCACGCCCGAGTTCATTCGCCAAGTGGCTATTGCGTCGCTGCAGGCGGGTGAGACCTTTTACGCCCACAACCTGGGCTTGCCCGAGCTGCGCGCTGCGGTGGCAGCGTGTGCTACAGAGCTGCACCTGCCGCCCACCCACCCGATCAGCGCTGACCGCGTGGCCATTACCGCAGGCGGGGTCAACGCGCTGATGCTGGCCTGCCAAATGCTGATCGACGCTGGCGACGAGGTAGTAGCCATCACCCCCATGTGGCCCAACCTGACCGCACAGCCCGTGGTGATGGGCGCGGTAGTGCGCACGGTGCCGCTTAAGCCCTCTAGCGCAGGTGCGTGGGAGCTAGACATGGCCCAGCTGCTGGCAGCCGTCACCCCTAAAACCAAAATGCTGGTACTGAACGCGCCTAATAACCCGACAGGCTGGACGCTGTCTAAAGCAGAGCAGCACACCATTTTGCAGCACTGCCGCAGCACGGGCACCTGGATACTGGCCGACGAGGTGTATGAGCGTTTGTACTACGCGGGCGACACGGCCAACGGCTGCGCACCCAGCTTTCTAGACATCAGCGTGCCCGATGACAAACTCATCGTCGTCGGGTCAGTGAGCAAAAGCTTTTTAATGACCGGCTGGCGCACAGGCTGGCTCATCATGCCGCCTAACATGACGCTGCACATGGGCAAGTTGATCGAGTTCAACACCTCTTGCTCCCCCGTGTTTGTGCAGCGCGCCTGCGTAGCCGCGTTTGCGCGCAGCCACGAGATAACGGCCAGTGTGGTGGCGCATTTGAAGATCTGCCGCGACACGCTAGTGCCTTTGCTGCAAGCCACGCCGCGCGTTCAAGTGCAGGCGGCCAAGGGCGGCATGTATGCTTTTTTCAAGCTCGATGGTTTTGATGATTCGTTAGATGTGGCTAAGCGCTTGGTGGTTGAGGCGGGCTTGGGTCTGGCGCCGGGCAATGCGTTTGCACCCGAGGCGCAGGGATGGCTGCGGTGGTGTTTTGCGTCTAAGGATGTGGGGCGACTGCAGCTGGGGGTAGAGCGGTTGCGTGGGTGGTTGGCTGTTAACTAGTTTGGTTTTTTATCAGAGGTAATTTTTTTGCTTGGTCTCGTAGGCACGGCTAGGTGTGTGCCAACCGCCCTCATACTGGGGTACCAGAAATCGGTCGATTGGCACACACCTAGCCGTGTTGCAATTGCAGTCGCGCGCAACCGGTAATTTCCTTGATAGCTGTGTGTTCAATACCGGTAGCGCGCTCAGCTGTGTGCAGGCGAGATGGCGTATGCGAATTGACCGATTTCTGGTACCCCAGTATGAGGGCGATTCGCATACGCCATCTCACCGGCGACTAAAACCCCAAGACCGTGATGAACCACAAACCAAAGAAAATCCGCGTGACCCCAAAGACTTTGGGATAATCACACCATATGAGCGGCAACACCTTCGGACATTTATTCGCAGTCACCAACTTTGGTGAATCCCACGGCCCGGCCATTGGCTGCGTGATTGACGGGTGCCCACCCGGCATGGCGCTGTCTGAGGCTGACATTCAGCCCGACCTGGACCGCCGCCGCCCCGGCACCAGCAAGTTCGTCACCCAGCGCAACGAGCCCGACACGGTAGAAATACTCTCCGGCGTATACGAAGGCAAAACCACCGGTACCCCCATTTGCCTGCTGATCAAAAACACCGACCAGCGCAGCAAAGACTACGGCGACATTGCCAAAACCTTTCGCCCGGGCCATGCTGACTACGCCTACATCCAAAAATACGGCCTGCGTGACCCGCGCGGTGGTGGCCGGTCGTCAGCGCGCCTGACTGCGCCTATGGTGGCTGCAGGCGCAGTGGCTAAAAAATGGCTGCTGCAAAAATACGGCACTACCTTTCGCGGCTGCATGACGCAAATTGGCGATGTGACCATAGGTTTTGAAGACTGGGCGCACGTGCATAACAACCCGTTTTTTGCGCCCATAGCCGACACCACGGCGCTGGAAGAGTACATGAACGTGCTGCGCAAAAGCGGTGACTCGTGCGGCGCGCGCTTGCGCGTGACTGCCACGGGTATGCCTGTGGGCCTAGGTCAGCCGATTTTTGACAAGCTAGATGCTGATATAGCCTACGCCTTGATGGGCATCAACGCGGTCAAGGGCGTAGAAATTGGTGCAGGCTTTGCCAGCGTCACTCAGCGCGGCAGCACACATGGCGATGCCCTTTCTAGCGATGGCTTTAAAAACAACAACGCTGGCGGCACACTGGGCGGCATCAGCACCGGGCAAGACCTGGAGGTGAGCATGGTGGTCAAGCCCACCAGCTCAATTTTGGTGCCACGCGAGACGATGGACATTGACGGTAATGCCGCCCAGGTCATCACCAAAGGCCGCCACGACCCGTGCGTGGGCATTCGCGCCACGCCGATTGCCGAGGCCATGCTGGCACTGGTGGTGATGGAGCATGCGTTGGCGCACCGCGCGCAGTGCGGCGATGTAGTCAGCGGCACGCCAATCATCAAGGCGCAGGCTGCCAAGGCCGCTAGTTGACTGCACCAGTGCAGGCCAAAGCTGCCCAGCTCTGGCCGTTTGCGGCCTTGTCTGCCAGCTACTTTGCCCACCTTGGATTTTTCAGCCCCTACCTGTCGCTGTGGCTGAAAGACATTGGGCTGAGCATAGCGGTCATCAGCGTGCTGGCCTCGCTGCAGTCGGCTACGCGCTTGTTTGCGCCTTACTGCTGGGGCTGGCTGAGCGACCGCACGGGCGAGCGGGTCAAACTGCTGAGGTACAGCGCGCTGGCGGCGCTGGTGTCGTCGGTCTGCTTAGGCTGGGCCCAGCCCAGTGTGCTGTGGATCAGCGTGGTGCTGGTGGTGATGCTGGTGCACTCTAGCGCCATGATGCCCATGAGCGAGGCCGCTATGGCCCAAATGGTCAGCCAAGGCGGCGGCTTCGATGCTAAACGCTACGGGCGGGTGCGCTTGTGGGGCTCGGTAGGCTTTTTGGTCACCGTGCTGGCTGCGGGCTGGTGGTTTGAGCGTTACGGTATGGCGTATTTTCCGCTGTGGTCGGTGGTGACCA
>JAYSRE010000189.1:0-3107 GCA_043721235.1 Polaromonas sp.
GCCAACGCCGCCACAAACTCATCACTGTTAAAGCCGTCCTTCATGTGGTGGCCTTTGACGATGACGTACGGCACACCGCCTTGCGGGTCTAGCACTTTGAGCTGCGACAGGCAGCTGCTGTCTTTGTCTATCTCGCACACCTGCGCTTTAAAGCCATACTGACCCATCCAGCCCTTGGCTGCAGTGCAGTTGGGGCACCACGTGGCGCTGTACATCAGCACATCGCTGGCCTGGCTGCTGGCGGCTAGCTGGGCCAGCTGTTCGATGGTGGGGTTAGCGCCCAAGCGGCTTGTATGTGTGCCTATGCCTGCACCTGAGCCAGTCCCCGCACCCGACCTGTGAAAGCCCAGCCACGCGCCATAGACAATGGCCGCGCACGCCAGCAGCTTGCCCCACGGCACGCTGGCAAGCAGCCCATCGCTATCGCCACCCCTGTTGCTGGCACCTGCAGCATGCGCCGCCTGCGCACGCCGCACCGCAGGCACCGCAGACGCATCACCCCCGGCCTTGGCATAGGCCACACCACAGGCCGGGCACTGCCAGTCGGGCACAGTGGCGTCAGCAGGGCGCAGGGTGCGGCATTTGGGGCAGATGGTGGGCATGGTGAGATCGGGTTAAATTGGATTAGGGCTGCGTTGGGTGCAATGCAATATGTTTAGGTACTATTATTTTCATAGCTGCTTGAGCAGGATTTACTTGGGCTAAAGGCTGTTTTGTCTGTTAAATCGGCTTGTAGCAGGCTGCTGGGGTTGTTTGGCGCGCTGCAGGTGGTGTGCACGCTGTGCGCTTCTTGCAAGGTAGGCCGCACCAAACAGTTTGCCAAAGCGTCCGCAGGGGTCGGGGATGGGCAGCATGCTCAATAGGCAGTCGGCTGCGCAGTCTTTGGCAGTGGCCAGTTGGACGCTGGCGGTAGTTTGGACTTGGGCTTTGCCGTAGGCGTTGTATTGGTTATGTGAACTTTGTGCAGGCAAAGCAAAGGCTTCCACGTGCGTAAGCGCGAGGGTGAGGCTAAGGACTAGGCGCAGGAAGCTCATGAATTGGTAGTCAAATTACGGAGTGCGTAATTTAGGGAAGATGTTAGACATTTCAACGCCACTTTCATCGCATAGCAGCTAAGCAATTGCAAATCAATAGAAGTACTAATTTCATGGCATTTTGCTCATTGATTAATTGGATCATAGGTTGATTCATGCATAAAAGGGAGCGTAAGAACATAGCAAACCACACGAATCATCCATTAAGAATTTTTTTTGAGGCGTGAGATTTTTGAACATACTGATTTAAATCGCATACAAAGGGTTGTATAAACTTGACCACAATCCATTTCTAGTCCCAAGAACTCCATTCAGAGCTATCAGCATCGCGCAACACGCCGCCGCCCACTTTAAGATCGGTGATCACTTCAGGGGTATCCAATACAGCCAGCAGCACCCCCAGCGGGACGACACGCATGTCTTGTTTTGCTACATCTGCCCCTGAACCTGCAAATATCTCCCATTGGTCTTTCTCCCATCGCATCGCTTCAGTAATACGTTCACCTCGGAGGGCACTGAGATTTGTTACCGCGACTGACGTAAACTCAACTGCGTAACTCCACGGCTCATACAACCACCGCCAAATAGGTTCTGCAATCGCGCTCCACGGCTTACTTAGATCAGGAATATCAATGGTCCAATTGGCTGACTCTGGAACGATCTGCAATGCATGAATTACTTTTACGTTGTAGTAATCTAAAGCACCTAGCATCAACGAAGTTGCCCAGGATTTATCAATTTTTCGGAGCGAAAAAGCACCCAATGTTTCGACTATGAAACTAACATCTTGCTTAGAATTTTGTCGTCTTAATTGTGCGGAAATAGAATTTACAATCTGCTTTATTTCGTCGGCTGAATAAAAAATAGCACCCGGCAAAATCAGCTCAAATCCTAACGATGGACTCATACCTATTGTGTATGCGTAACGAGGTAACGACTCCCCTGAAATTAAGTAAATGTGATGCCCATGCTGCGCAATGTTGACTTTTATCAACTCGAGCATTAGGTTTCGATTGTTATCTGTCATCTGATTGATTAAGGCCTGTGCAGCGTTATGTGGCACGTTGGGCAAACTGTCGCCAAGTTGTCTGTCGTAGTTGAACCTCCATCTGCATGCCTTTATATATGATGACCCTTGGCATCTTTCAAATCGAGATCTTTGTTGCACAACGGACATTTGCCATCGTTTTTTTCTAAATCTTTTTTAACATCGTCTCGGCTAAATGCACGTTTTTTATCACGGCTAGCTGGGGGTACCGATCCTTTCCCTCTGGGCGGCTTTGGTATAGAGCAACCATCCCCGTTATGCACCACCAAGCCCTCTTCACCCACAAAGAAGGTATGCAGATTCGCCACCTCAAGGTTAAACACCGCCGTAGTTTTAACTTCCTCTCGAATGTCGGTGATAGTGGCGTAGCGTTCTGCGCTATTCGCATCTGCATTCGCATCCGCATCCCCACCCCTGAGCAGCAACTTGCCACCTTTCTTCAGCATCACCGCATCGCGCCAGCCTTCTTGGGTCTTAAACGGATGCCCCGCAGTAGCCTGAATGGTCTGGCCGTTGTCTAGCGTAATGTGCAGCAAGGTTTGCGCTTTGAACGAGCTGGCGATGTCGGTGACTTTTTCGTAGCGTTGGGCGCTGGTGGGCTTGCTTGCGGCCCTAATGCTGGGGTGGTTAGTATCAATACTTTCACTATTATTTTCATAGCTGCTTGAGCAGCATTTACTTGGGTTACTAGCCGATTTGCTTGTTAAATTGGCCTCTGCAGCGTTGTTTTTGCTGTTCAAGCTGTTTTGCTCATTGCGCTGCTGGTACGCGGCCTGCAAGGTGTGCTGCGCTTGCCCGTCCATGGCGAGTGCCGCATTGTCATGCGCCTGCAGCTCGTCCCAGGCCAGCACTTCGTCGCCTATTTGAATGTCTTTGATGAGTTCGAGCCTAGCTTGATAGCCACTGTCGGTGAGCACTCTGGTGTGAACTAGGGTGTCTGCTTCAAAGCTGTTGGCCAAGCCCGTGCCTGCGCCGACGATGGTTGAGATGAGTTTGCCGAACTTACCGCAGGGGTCGGGAATGGG
>JAYSRE010000190.1:0-8003 GCA_043721235.1 Polaromonas sp.
GTACGACAGCACCAGCACGCTGCCGGTGCTAGGCTGCACCACCAGTGTGGCTGACTTTTATACCTTTACTTTTGCTGTTGCGCCCACAACCCAAGCCTACCGCCTGCAAGCTACCCCTTTGGCGGGCCAAGCGGCTGACAGCTGCGGTAACTTAACTTTGAACCAAGCAGGCTTAAAGGATACTTCAGGCTCTACTGTTGCCAAATGCTGGAAGTAAGCTTGAATGCGGCGGCCTGTATCAGATTGGCTGGCCAACCCTAACCCTCGGGTTACCTGCACCCTCAAGCTGGGTGCCTACACATTTACCGGCCATACCCAACCCCGAGGCCATGCCCACGCTGAGGTGATGGCGCTGCGTGAGGCTGCGGCCCAAGGCATCTCTGTCAAAGGCGCTACTGCCTATGTATCGCTAGAGCCCTGCTCGCACTTTGGGCGTACCCCGCCTTGTTGCCACGCGCTGATTGACGCGGGTATTGCCAAGGTGGTGGTGGCTATTTTGGACCCTAACCCTTTGGTGGCAGGGCGCGGGGTGCAGATGCTGCGCGCTGCAGGGGTGGCGGTGCAAGTGCTGGCCACTGACAGTGCCCAAGCAGTAGCTTCGCGCGAACTTAACATGGGGTTTTTTAGCCGCATGGTACGCAAGGTGCCCTGGGTGCGAATGAAAGTTGCCGCGTCGCTAGACGGGGTGACTGCGCTGCCCAATGGGGCCAGCCAGTGGATTACCGGGATGGACGCCCGCGTTGACGGGCATGCTTGGCGTTCGCGCGCTTGTGCTGTGCTGACCGGTATTGGCACGGTACTGCAAGACGACCCACTGCTGGATGTGCGGCATGTAGACACCCCGCGCCAGCCGCATTTGGTGATTGTGGACAGCAAGCTGGAGACTCCGCTGAACGCCAAGCTATTTACCACCCTGGGCAAACAGTCTGTGCAAGGCGAGAAATTTGGCCTAGCGCAAGATGTGATGGACTCAATAGCTGGCCGTGCGCTATTGATTTACGCTGCAGTGCCTAATGCGGCTAAAAAACAGGCTTTAGAAGCGCTGGGCGCCACGGTCATTTACCTGCCTGAGGCCAGTGGGGCTAGTGGGGCTGGTGGGGCTGGTGGGGCTGGTGGGGCTAGTGGGGCTAGTGGGGCTAGTGGGGCTAGTGGGGCCAGTGGGGCCAAAGTAGACCTGCAAGCCATGGTGCGCGACCTGGGCCAGCGTGAGATTAACGAGCTGCATGTAGAAGCGGGTTTTAAGCTTAACGGCTCTTTGCTGAGGGCAGGCGTGGTAGACGAGTTGCTGGTGTACACCGCGCCCAAGCTGCTGGGCGCTGGCATGGGGATAGCCAGCCTGCCCGAACTAACCCAGCTAGGCGACGCGGTGCAGCTTGACTTTCAGTCGGCTGACAAAGTAGGGGAAGACTTGCGCATTGTGGCCAGGCTGCGCGGGCGAGATCAGTTTTAATCGCCTGATTTTTAGGGATTCCCCCCTTTTGGCGTAGCCGTGGTGCCAAACCCTGCGAAAATACAGGCATGTTTACAGGCATCATCACAGGTGTGGGGCGCATCGCCGCCGTCCACCCACTCGGCAACAGCTCTTTTTATGGCAAGCGCCTAACCGTTGCTGTGCCTGCTGCTTACTTGGACGATGTGGGCTTAGGCGACAGTATTGCGCTTAACGGCGCATGCATGACGGTCACCACCCTGGATGCAGCAGCGCAGCAGTTCACCATCGACATCTCTGCCGAATCGCTAAACAAAACTGCAGGCCTGGACGCACTTGCCCGCATCAACCTAGAAAAAGCAGTGCGCGCACATGACCGCTTGGGCGGCCATATTGTCAGCGGCCATGTCGATGGCGTAGGCCATGTCAGCTATTTTGCGCAAATTGGCGAAAGCTGGGAACTGCGCGTCATGGCACCGACTGTCTTGGCCAAATACCTGGCGTACAAAGGCTCTGTCACCATCAACGGGGTGAGCCTGACCGTCAACGCGGTGCACGACAGCGCACATGGCTGCGAGGTTAGCATTAACCTGATTCCCCACACCGTTGACAACACCGCCCTAGGGGCACTCAAACCAGGCTCGCCTGTCAACGTAGAAATTGACACTGTGGCGCGCTATGTGGAGCGTATGTTGTCACTGTCAAGCACGGCCAACGTGCAGCCATCCCACCACCCTGCATGAAGGACAACAGCATGTCGTTACACGCCATTAAATCCACACTGGCACCCGTGGCCATCTCCAAAGTAGAGGACATCGTGGCCGACATGGCGGCGGGCAAGATAGTGATCTTGGTCGACGAAGAAGACCGCGAAAACGAAGGCGACTTGGTTTTAGCGTCTGACCACGTAAGTGCCGAAGCCATTAACTTTATGGCCCGCTTTGGCCGAGGTTTGATTTGCCTGACGCTGACCAAAGAGCGCTGCGAATTTCTCAAGCTCCAGCCCATGGCCACGCGCAATGGCACCAAATACAGCACCGCATTTACTGTGTCGATTGAGGCTGCCGAAGGCGTGACCACCGGCATCAGCGCGGCAGACCGCGCGCGCACGGTGCAAGTGGCCGTGGCCAAAGCCACACAGGCCGATGACCTGGTGCAGCCGGGCCATATTTTCCCGCTGCAGGCGGTAGACGGCGGCGTGCTGATGCGTGCAGGCCATACCGAGGCAGGCTGCGACCTGGCCGCTATGGCGGGCTGCTCGGCCAGCGCGGTGATTTGCGAGATCATGAAAGACGACGGCACCATGGCCCGCCTGCCTGACCTGCAACTGTTTGCCGCCGAGCACGGCCTCAAAATCGGCACCATTGCCGACCTGATAGAACACCGCAGCCGTACCGAAAGCCTGGTAGAAAAAATAGGCCAGCGCGCCATGCACACCGGCTACGGCGAATTTACCGCCATCGCTTTCAAAGACAAAACCAGCCATGGCGTGCACATCGCCCTGGTCAAAGGCCAGTGGGGCCCGGCCGACACCATTGCCGCCCGAGTGCACGAGCCCATGAGCGTGCTGGACGCGCTGGAGCTTAACCGCCCCATGCACAGCTGGAGCCTGGATGCCAGCCTGAAATACATTGCCCAGCAAGGTCGCGGTGTGGCCGTGCTGCTCAACTGCGGTGAAAGTGCCGCGCAATTGGTAGCGCAGTTTGAGGGCGTGGCCAAAGCATCGCAAGCGCCCGAGCGCGGCCGCATGGTCCTGCGCACCTACGGCATTGGTGCACAGATACTGCGCGAAGTGGGCGTAAGCCGCATGATGCTGCTGGGCAAACCACGCCGCATGCCCAGTATGGCAGGCTACGGCCTGGAAGTTGCGGGCTTTGTAGCCCACGCAGAATAAACCAACAAGGACGATTATGTTTGGAGCAGACAAAGGCAAGGCCGCACGCGACATGCTGGACGGCCGCAGGCTGTACATCGGCATTGTGCAGGCGCGTTTTAACCAAGACATTACCAACGCACTGGCCCAGGCATGCAAAAAACAACTGCTGGCACTGGGCGTGCAAGACAAGCACATTGACCACGTGATGGTGCCCGGCGCGCTGGAGGTACCTGTTGCGCTGCAGGCCTTGGCCGAGAAAAACCAGTACGACGCACTGATTGCACTAGGCTGCATTGTCCGGGGTGAAACTTACCACTTTGAGCTGGTGGCCAACGAGTCGGGTGCGGGCGTGAGCAAGGTGTCGCTAGACTACAAATTACCGATTGCCAACGCTATTATTACCACGGAAAACATGGCGCAAGCCGTGGCCCGCCAGACGGACAAAGGCCAAGATGCTGCCCGTGTGGCGGTGGAAATGGCCAATTTACTCAACGAACTGGCCTAAACGAACTGGCATAACCCGATGCAACACCCTATGACGCAATCACCGCCAGTGCGCAGCACAAAAAACAATGTTACGCAACAGCGTGACCCCAAAGCCAAAGCCCCTGTGCGCTCGGGCCGGGCTCGGGCGCGCGAATTTGCCATTCAAGCGCTGTACCAGCACCTGGTAGGTAAAAACGAAGCCAGCGAGATTGACATTTTTACCCGCGACCTGCAAGGCTTTAACAAGGCCGACGCAGCCCATTACGACGCGCTATTCTATGGCTGCGTAGAACAAGCCGACGCACTGGACCAAAAAATTGTGCCCCACCTAGACCGCCCACTGGCCGAAATATCGCCCGTAGAGCGTGCGGTGATGTGGCTAGGTGCCTACGAGCTAGAGCATTGCCTGGACGTGCCCTGGCGCGTGGTGCTGAATGAATATATTGAACAGGCCAAAGCCTTCGGCGGCACCGACGGGCATAAGTATGTCAACGGTGTTTTGAACAAGCTGGCCCCTCAGCTGCGCGCCGCCGAGGTAGGCAGCGACAAAGCGCCGTCCAACAAACATAGCTACCGGCCTGCCAAAGCAGAAAAGTCTGCGTAAACGCCAGCCATGTCCGGCAACCCGCTAAGGCCGTCACTTAAGTTTGCCATCTAAGCCCTGCCTATGCACCTCTCCCAGCGCGCACAGAAAATCGAGCCTTTTTATGTGATGGAGGTGGGCAAGGCTGCCGCCAAGCTGGCCGCCCAGGTGGCGCACACCGACCGGCCGATGATTTTTGTCAACATGGGCGAGCCTGACTTTTCGGCCCCACCCCTGGTGCAAGACGCTGCCCAGCGCGCCATTGCCCTGGGCCATACCCAGTACACCCAAGCCACTGGCATGGGCGAGCTGCGCGAACGCATCAGCGCCTGGTACGCCAGCCGGTTTGGCCTGCAGGTGCCTGCGCAGCGTATTGTGCTGACCGCGGGCGCGTCTGCAGCGCTGCAACTGGTCTGCTTGGCGCTGGTAGAAGCCGGTGACGAAGTGCTGATGCCCGACCCCAGCTACCCGTGCAACCGCCAGTTTGTGGCGGCGGCCGAGGGCACCGCGACTTTGATTGCCTGCACACCACAGGAGCGGTTTCAGCTGACGGCGGACAAGGTAGAGGCGGCTTGGCGCGATGGCAAGGGCGGTGAGGCTGATTTAAAAACCCGTGGCGTTAATTTAAAAACCCGTGGCGTTTTGCTCGCCTCCCCTTCCAACCCCACAGGCACTTCGATTCACCCTGGCGAGCTGGGCCGCATTCACAACGTGGTGAGCACCCGCGGGGGCGTGACGATGGTGGACGAGATTTACCTGGGCCTGAGCCACGATGCAACTTTTGGCCAAAGCGCACTGGCCATGGATGACCAGGTCATCAGCATCAACAGCTTTAGCAAGTACTTTTGCATGACGGGCTGGCGCTTGGGCTGGATGGTGGTACCCGAGGCCTTGGTGGGCACCCTGGAAAACCTGGCCCAGCACCTGTATATTTGCCCTAGCACGCTGGCGCAGCGCGCGGCGCTGGCCTGTTTTGAACCCGCTAGCCTGGCAGAGTTCGAGCGCCGCCGCGCTGAGTTTAAAACCCGGCGCGACTACTTTATTCCGGCCCTGCGCAGCCTGGGTTTTAAAGTGCCGGTAGAGCCCGACGGTGCTTTCTATGTCTATGCTGACTGCTCTGAAATTGCCGGCAAATTGGCCAACAGGTGCGGCACATCCAGCGCCAAAACAACCCAAGCAACCCAGGCCAGCCTAGGCACCAGCTGGGACTTTTGTTTTAATATGCTGCACCACGCCCATGTGGCCATCACGCCGGGGCGCGACTTTGGCCACCACAGCACGCAGCAGTTTGTGCGCTTTTCTACCGCCAGCAGCATGGCCGACCTGCAGACTGCCATTGCGCGCATGCGCCAGGTGCTGGCCTGATGTTTACCTGGCCCGTACGCGTTTACTGGGAAGACACCGACGCCGGCGGCATTGTGTTTTATGCCAACTACCTTAAGTTCATGGAGCGCGCCCGCACCGAATGGCTGCGCAGCCTGGGCCTGTCGCAAAGCGTGCTGCGCCAGCCAGCACAGGAGCCCGGCGCGCAGCCCAGTGGCGCTGGCGGCATGTTTGTTGTGCGCAGCACCCAGGTGGAGTACCTGGCCCCAGCGCGGCTAGACGATCAACTTTTGGTTACAGCGCAGATCGTGGAAAGCACCCGAATTACGCTTACCATAGCACAAGAAATACGGTTAGCGCCCAAGGAAATGCTGCATAGTATGCTATTAAATAGTGAGTCATATGTAGTGGCAAAGCCTGAACTTTCCAGCCTTCCCGTGGTCTGTACAGGGCGCATTCGCATTGCCTGGGTAGACACCGAGAAGCTTCTACCCGCCCGAATTCCACCCCATTTGCGCAAGGAACTGCAGTGAACCAAGATTTATCTATTTTGCATTTGGTGCTTAACGCCAGCTTTGTGGTGCAGGCCGTTATGCTGCTGCTGGTGGTGGTGTCGGTGGCCAGCTGGGCGGCTATTTTTCGCAAGCTGATTGTGCTGCGCAAGGTCAAAGCGCTAAATGATGAGTTCGAGCGGGATTTTTGGTCTGGCACTTCGCTCAACGAGCTGTTCCAGTCGGCGGCTAAAAATGCCAAGCTGTCCGGCCCGATGGAGCGCATTTTTGCCAGCGGCATGCGCGAATACCAAAAACTGCGCGAACGCCGTATTGCCGACACCGCCACCCTGATGGAAGGTGCCCGCCGCGCCATGCGCGCCAGCTACCAGCGCGAGCTCGATGCCGTAGAGAGCAATTTGTCGTTTCTGGCCTCGGTGGGCAGCGTCTCGCCGTACGTGGGCTTGTTTGGCACGGTGTGGGGCATCATGCATGCGTTTACCGGCTTGGCGTCGCTCCAGCAGGTCACTTTGGCCACCGTGGCCCCTGGCATTGCCGAGGCCTTGGTGGCCACCGCCATTGGCCTGTTTGCCGCCATTCCTGCAGTGGTGGCCTACAACCGCTTTGCCCACGACATTGACCGCGTGGCCATCAAACTAGAGACTTTCATCGAAGAGTTTTCTAATATTTTGCAGCGCAACCTGGGCGGCCAGGCGGCGCAAGCGGGCCAAGCGGGCCAAGCGGGCCAAGCGGGCCAAGGCGCCCAAACTGCCATGGCTACGGGCCGCTAGGCCTTTAGCGCTAAGGAGAACCCCATGCCTGCCATGATGTCCCGAGGCCGAGGCCGCCGCACCATCAACGAGATCAACATGGTGCCGTTTATCGACGTGATGCTGGTGCTGTTGATTATCTTTATGGTCACCGCACCCCTGATCAGCCCCAGCGTGATCGACCTGCCCAGCGTGGGCAAGGCGGCCAAGCAGCCCGACACAGTGATCCAGATTGTCATTAAAAAAGACGAGTCTTTAGAGATAAAAAGTGGTAGCGCCCAAGGAAATGCTACACAGTCTGCTATTAGTACCGTAGCAAGCCAAGTTAAAACTCTGCAAGCCGGTAGCACCACCACCCCCGTCATCATCAGTGCGGACAAGGCGGTTAAGTACGAAACAGTGGTCAAGGTGATGGACAGCCTGCAGCGCGCGGGCATAGCGCGGGTGGGCTTGTCGGTGCAGTTGGTCAAATAACTACACACTGCCCTGTCTCGACACCCCCTCCTGCCCCTGCCCTCCTGCCCCTGCCCTCCTGCCCCAGCTACTGCCTGTCATGTCCAGCACCGCCCACCGCAACGAGTTTGCCCCGCCGGCCCAGCCGGGCATGCTGCGTGCGATGGGCTTGGCCATTTTGGCGCACTTGCTGCTGGTGGCCGCCCTGACCTGGGGGGTCAACTGGAAGAGCAAAGCCACCCAGCTCACCACGGCAGAGGCTGAACTATGGTCTAGCCTGCCCCAGCAGGCCGCGCCCCGTGCGGTACAACCCCCACCAGCCCCCACGCCTCCTGAACCCAAACCGGTGGCCAAACTCAGCCCAGCGCCCGCACCACCGCCCGAAAAATTGCCGCAGAAGGCCCCCGACATAGTGGACAAAGTCGACAAGCCCTTGAAAAAGAAACCCGTGCCCCCGCCCGAAAAACCACCCGAGCCTGAGCCCCCGCCCAAAGTAAAACCCAAACCAACAGCGCCACCACCGCCCACCGCCGCCGAGCTGAAAAAAGCCGCCCAACAGCGGGCCGCAGAAGAAGCCAAAGTACAGACCAAA
>JAYSRE010000191.1:0-7993 GCA_043721235.1 Polaromonas sp.
CCGCCAAGCATGCAGTAACGGCTCGGTGTAACCACTGGGTTGCTCCAACCCTTTAAACACTAAATCAGTCGCCGCTTTGTAAGCAGCAGACGTCGCAAAATTGCCCGCCATGTTTTTATACAGCTTGTCGCCGGCATTCTGCTGGTCCACCACCCCCGCCATGCGTTGGAAAGTTTCTTCTACTTGTTTGAGGCTGACCACGCCGTGGTGCAGCCAGTTGGCGATGTGCTGGCTGCTGATGCGCAGGGTGGCGCGGTCTTCCATGAGGGCTACGTTGTGGATGTCGGGCACCTTGCTGCAGCCTACGCCTTGATCGATCCAGCGGACCACGTAGCCTAGGATGCCTTGGGCGTTGTTGTCTAGTTCCTGCTGCTTCTCGTGAGCGCTCCAGTTGGGGGTGCTGGTTACCGGGATTTGCAGCAAAGCATTCAGTGTGATGTCGCGTTGGCCTTTGACTTTGCTGGCAGCTTTTTCAATTTGCTTTTGCACATCGCTCACCTTGACCTGGTGGTAGTGCATGGCGTGCAGGGTAGCGGCGGTGGGGCTGGGCACCCAGGCGGTGTTGGCACCAGCCAAGGGGTGGCCAATTTTCTGTTTCAGCATGTCGGCCATCAGGTCGGGCATAGCCCACATGCCTTTGCCGATTTGGGCTTTGCCGCGCAGGCCGCACGCCAAGCCTACCAATACGTTGTTCTTCTCGTAGGCGCCAATCCATGCACTGGTTTTCATGTCGCCTTTGCGAATCATCGGGCCAGCTTGCATGGCGGTGTGCATCTCGTCGCCGGTGCGGTCGAGGAAGCCGGTGTTGATAAAGGCCACTCTGCTGCTTGCGGCGGCGATGCAGGCCTTCAGATTGGCACTGGTGCGGCGCTCTTCGTCCATGATACCCAGTTTGACGGTGTTGGCTTTGAGGCCCAACAATTTTTCAACTTGGCCAAACAACTCCGATGCAAATGCCACTTCAAATGGGCCGTGCATTTTGGGTTTGACGATGTAGACGCTGCCTTTGCGTGAGTTGCGGATGCCATTTTTAGCATGGCCCTGCAAGTCGTGCATGGCAATCGTGGTGGTGATTACAGCATCCAAAATACCTTCAGGAATTTCTTGGGTAATGCCGTCTTTTGCGGTGTAGGTAATGGCCGGGTTGGTCATCAGGTGGCCTACGTTGCGCAGAAACATGAGCGAGCGGCCGTGCAGCTTAATTTTTTTAGTTGCTGTACCTGCCGCTGCACCTGCCGCTGTGTATTCACGGTCAGCATTCAAGCCGCGCGTGAAAGTCTTGTCGCCCTTGGTGACCGTCTCGGTGAGGGTACCTTTAAGAAGGCCCAGCCAGTTGCTGTAGGCCAGCACTTTGTCGTCTGCGTCTACCACGGCCACGGAGTCTTCCAGGTCCAAAATGGTAGACAGTGCCGACTCCACGATCAAGTCGCTCACGCCTGCCGCATCCACCGCGCCGATGGTGGTGGCGCGGTTGATTTGAATGTCCAGGTGCAAGCCGTTGTGCTGCAGCAGCACCGAAGAGGGAAACTTGGCGCTGCCTTGGTAGCCCACATATTGCTTGGCATCTTGCAGCGCGGTGGTGCTGCCGCCTTGCAGGGTAACAACCAGTTTGCCTGCTTTGATGCTGTACAGCGTGCTGTCGACGTGCGAGCCATTTTTAAGTGGTGCCGTGCGGTCTAGCACGTGGCGTGCATACTCCATCACTTTAGCGCCGCGCTGGGGGTTGTAGGCCACGCCGCCTGCGCCCAGTTTGTCGCAGCCGTGGTCTTCACTGAGCGCGTCGGTGCCGTACAGCGCGTCGTACAAAGAGCCCCAGCGGGCGTTGGCCGCGTTCAGGGCGTAGCGTGCGTTTAAGATGGGAACTACCAGCTGCGGCCCAGCTTGGGTGGCCAGCTCGGCATCGACATTGCGGGTAGTGGCCTTGACGCTTTTCGGCTCGGGTACCAGGTAGCCAATTTTCTCTAAAAACTTGCGGTAGACGGGCATGTTGGCAATCGGGCCTGGGTTGGCTTTGTGCCAGGTGTCCAGCTCGGTTTGCAAACGATCACGCTCTGCCAGCAAAGCGATGTTTTTCGGTGCCAAGCTTTGCACAATCGCGTCAAAGCCTTGCCAAAATTTGGCTGGCTTTACACCCGTACCGGGCAGTACTTGGTCGTTGACAAAGTTGTACAGGTTGGTGGCAACTTGCAGGCTGTGGGCGGTGGTGCGCTGGGTCATGTGTGGGTTCCTAGGTGAAATGGTAAATTTTGAAGTGTTCAAAAAGGTATTAAAAAGTTGGTTAAGCAAAAAATCCAAGTACATCACGCAGGCTAGACCCCGTGCGTGTAGGCTGTGTGCCCAGCTCTTCAAAAGGCAGACCGGCGCGGTTAACCCACAGGGTTTGGTAGCCAAACCAAGTTGCGGCCAGCGCGTCCCAGCCGTTGCTGCTGACAAACAGCATTTGCTTGGCCTGCAGCCCAGTGGCTTGGCAACCCAGCGCATAAGCATCGGGGTGGGTTTTGTATTTGCGAACGCTGTCCACGCTGATCACGTGGTTCAGCAGGCCGGTCAGGCCAGCGGATTTGACGGCAACTTGGAGCATGGCGGGGTCGCCATTGCTCAAAATGCCCGTGGGAATGCCCTGGTCCTTCAAAGCCTGCAGCACCTCTGTATTTTCAGGAAAAGCGCTGAGGTGGCGGTATTGGTTCATTAGCTGGGACGATGCCTGGGCCAGATAGTCAGCGACAAACACCGGTTTGTCCCAAGCAATTGCTGCATTAGCAGCTATTATTTTAAGAGCGTACCTAAGCGCTGACTCAGTCACCTGCCAAAACGGCTGGTAGTGCGCCCCGTGGTTGCTGGTAGTGAGCAAGCGGCTGTACTCAATCTGCTTGTCGCGCCACAGCACACTTAAACGCTGCCCGTGGCCGGGAAACAGCTGCTCAGCCAGCAGGGCTACGCTGTACACGTCCAGCAGCGTGCCATATGCGTCAAACAAGACAGCCTTGGGGCGCTGGGCAGTGGCGGTGTGCAAAGTGTTCATGGCTTAACTGTATTCGATACTGCAATGCCGATTAATTTAGCTAAAGGCTAGTAATCCGCAACAAAATTAGCGGTAATGCCGCACTGTGCAACTGCCATGAAAACGCCTAAGTGCAAAAAAATACTATGTATTTCATAGCTGCTTACGTAGCATTTCCTTGGGCAAGGAGGCTAAATGCCTCAAAACGCTGTGTAAACACGGAGCCAGGTCTCTCCAAGCCGGTGTGCAAGCCAAGCTCTGCCCTCAACCGCCATAATGGTGCTGTGGACAAATTCAAACAGCTAGAAACTTTCACCTCTGTCGCGGCCAAAGGCAGCCTGACCGCTGCCGCACAGGCTGAAGGCGTGGCTGCGGCCATCATTGGGCGGCGCATCGACGCGCTGGAAGAGCGCTAGGGTGTCAAGCTGATGGTGCGCACCACGCGGCGCATCAGCCTGACGCACGAAGGCAGCGCGTTTTTGGAAGACTGCCAGCGCGTGCTGGCCGACCTGGGTAATGCCGAGGCCAGCGTGAGTGCGGGCGGTGTTAAAGCCAGCGGCCACCTGCGCATCACCGCGCCCGCAGGCTTTGGCCGCAGGCACGTCGCGCCGCTGGTGCCGCGCTTTAGGCAGCTGCATGCCGATGTGTCGATATCGCTTAATTTGTCGGACCGGGTGGTCGATTTGGCAGGCGAAGGCTTTGACTGTGCCGTGCGCGTGGGCGATTTGCCCGACTCGTCGCTGGTAAGCGTGCGGCTGGCCGACAACCGCCGCCTGTGCGTAGCTACCCCCAAATACCTGCAGCAGCGCGGCAAACCTGCGCAGCCCAGTGACCTGCACAAGTTTGACTGCCTCACCCTGTCCAGTGACGCCTCGCAAACCCGTGGCTGGGCTTTCAACATCGATGGCGAGCTGCAGCACTTGCGCCCCGGCGGCCCGTTGGACTGCAGCGACGGCCAGGTGTTGCACGAATGGTGCCTGGCCGGCTACGGCATTGCGTGGCGCAGCACCTGGGAGGTGGACGGTGACATAGCAGCGGGCAGGCTGGTCACCGTGCTAGACGCATTTGCCGCGCCGCCTAACGGCATTTACGCTGTGTTCCCACAGCGCAAACACATGCCGCTGCGGGTGCGCCTGTGGGTGGATTTTTTGAAACACAGCTACGGCCAGGCAACCTACTGGTCTGCGTGATGGGGTGCAGTATGGGGTGCAGGATGGGTTGCACTGCAGGCTTTTAGGCTGCGCGCACTGGGCTTAGCCTAAAGGCTGCACAAACAGCCTATTTTTTCAGCACTTGCAAATTAGAAAAATAACCTTCGGTGCCAGTATCCACCCGTGTTTTAGCCCTACTGCCCAAGGAAATACTGCATAGTTTGCTATTAAATTAATAATGTACGAAGCGGAGCATTTAAGAAGCGGTATGGAGCAACCCATAGCCCAGCCACGCGGCAGTGCCCCACATGGTGAGTGCTACCGTGGCGTCAATTGCGCGCCACACTGCGGGCCGCGCCAGTTTATGGGCCAGCAGCTGCGCGCCCAGGCCCAGTGCTACAAACCACAGCAGCGACCCCGCAGCCGCACCCGCACCAAACTTCCAGTTGTCAGGCCGACCGTAAGCCAACGATGCCGTGCCAATCAGCACCGCTGTGTCGAGCCAAGCGTGCGGGTTAAGCCACGAAAATGCCAGTGCCGTGCCCAAGGCTTGTGCGCGCGATGCAGGTGCACCTTGCTTTGCTGCAGACAAGCCGGTGTACTGGTTGGCCCATGCGCGCCGCGCTGCGCCCCAGCCATAGTGCAGCAAAAACAGCATCGCCGCGCCGATCATCGCGCCATGCACCCCCGCCGACAAGCTGCCCAGCTGCGCCAAGCCCGCTACACCAATGCCAATCAAAATCACATCGGTAACCGCGCAGGCCAGCACCGTGAGGCCCACGTGCGATCGCAGCAGCCCCATGCGCAGCACATGGGCGTTTTGCGGGCCAATGGCGATAATCAGCGACAGGCTAAGCAGCATGCCTGAGAAAGCGGCGGTCATGGGGGAATTTCCTTGAAATCTAAGTATTTTTGGTTTAGCGTGTAGGTTGACTGCGCGCTGGTGGGCTTATGAGAAAAGCTATAAAACTGGCTAAATAGCATCATCTGCCTTTTGCGCAAAATATTAAACCAAATTAACTATTTCTTCATTTGCTTAAATTTGGTTTAATGCATGCATGCAATTCGACCCCCGCCAGCTCGCCGCCTTTGATGCCACGGTGCAAACCGGCAGCCTGTCTGCCGCTGCCATTACTTTGCGTATCACGCTAGCAGCCACCAGCCTGCGCATCAAAGCGCTTGAAGAATCGCTGGGCCAGCGCCTGCTGGTGCGCGGCAAAGTGGCGCGCGCTACGCCCGCAGGCCAGGCCTTGCTCACCCACATCAAACAAGTGCGATTACTAGAGGCCGACTTGCAAAACACCCTGCAGCCTGCCAGCAGCGCTGCAGCGCAGGCTTACCAAAACATCAGCGTAGCGGTCAATGCAGATTCTTTGGCCTCATGGTTTTTCCCTGGCATCCAAGCCGCCCTGCAAAAGCACAAGCTCACGCTGGACGTGACGGTAGACGACCAAGACCACACGCTGGAATGGCTTAAAAACGGCGACGTGATTGGCTGCGTTACCACCCTGCCTACGCCCCTGCGCGGCTGCGTGGCCGAGCCGCTGGGCACCATGCGCTACCGCTGCGTGGCTGCGCCTGCGCTGCAAGCCAAGCTGCTGGGCAAAAAATCTACGCTCGGCTTGCACCAGCTGGTTACCCAGCCGGCCATTGGCTTTAACCGCAAAGACGACCTGCAAGACCACTTTTTGCGCAACTGCTTTGGGGTCACCGATCTGGCCTATCCGCGCCACTATATCCCTGCCGTAGATGCTTACCGTCAAGGCTTGCTCAGCGGCCAGGGCTGGGGCATGCAGGCCGATATTCAAGCACCCCACGATGTGCCCAGCGGTGCCTTGGTTGATCTGTTTCCGGGTCAGTTTGTGGACGTGCCGCTGTTTTGGCACCACTGGCAGCGCGAGGCTCCGCAGGCATCAAAGCTGACTTTGGCGATTAAAGAGGCGGCGGGCAAGCTGTTGTTGGCAATATGACGACTATGCAACTGTTGTAGCCAAGGGTGAGACAGCGTATGCAAACCGCCCTCATACTGGGGTACCAGAAATCGGTCGCGTTGCATACGCTCTCTCACCTTGCGCAATCGGTAGCGCGCTACAGGTAGTCTCGATTTAGCACCTTGGCGAAGCTACCAGTAGAGCGCTACTTTGATCGCTGCACGGATGGGCCTCTATCGGCTGACCGATTTCTGGTACTCCAGTATGAGGGCGGACGATATAGGCCCATCCGTGCGTCCGCAGCAAAAACAGCTTATCCGCTCTGTGCACGCAACATTCCATGCCCTGCAGCGAAGCAATTGCACAGAACTAGCGGGATAATCACACCATGCCCACACCACCTCTGCGCGTGCTGTCGCTCATCCCGCCGATGACGCAGCTCAACACGCCCTACCCGTCCACCGCCTACATCACCGGCTTTCTGCGTTCGCGCGGGGTGGATGCGGTGCAGGCCGATGTGGCGCTGGCCTTGGTGCTGCGTTTGTTTTCTAAAGAGGGGTTGCAGCAAATTCACGCAGAGATTGACCAGCACGAGCAGACCACTGAGCGCGTGGCACTGTTCATGGAGCAGTTCCCCCGCTACGGCGCCACCATCACCGCAGCGATGAACTTCCTGCAAGGCAAAGACGCTACCCTGGCCCACCGCATCAACTCGCGCAGCTTCTTGCCCGAAGGCCCACGCTTCGAAAGCTTGGAGGTGTATGTGGACGACGAGGGCGGCGACCCGCTGGCTTGGGCCTTTGGCGCGCTAGGCGCGCAAGACAAAGCGCGGCATTTGGCCACGTTGTATCTCAACGACTTGGCCGATGTGCTGAAAGACGCGATCGACCCGCGCTTTGAGTTCGTGCGCTATGCCGAGTCGCTGGCGGGTAGCCAGAGCTCGTTTGATCCGCTGGCTGAGGCCTTGGCGCAGCCCTTGACCTTGGTGGACAGCGCGCTCGTTGAGATCGCTTTAAAAACATTTGACCAATACAAGCCGACGGTGGTGTTGCTGTCTGTGCCCTTCCCCGGCTCGGTGTACGCCGCCTTTCGCATCGCGCAGGCCATCAAGGCGCACAGCCCGCACACGGTCATCGTTTTGGGCGGTGGCTATGTCAACACAGAACTGCGCGAGTTGGCTGAGCCGCGCGTGTTTGATTATTTTGATTTTGTCACGCTAGACGCAGGCGAGCGCCCCCTGCTTGCCCTGCTGGAACATGTGCAAGGCAAGCGCGGCGCGCAACGCCTGGTGCGCACGTTTGTGCGTGAGGACAGCGGCGCAGTCAAATACACCAACCTGGCCGAGCCCGACGTGCCCTTTAGCGGCGTAGGCACCCCGACTTGGGATGGCCTGCCGCTGGACAAATACCTCAGCCTGCTAGACATGCTCAACCCCATGCACCGCCTGTGGAGCGACGGCCGCTGGAACAAGCTAACCGTGGCGCACGGCTGCTATTGGAAGAAGTGCAGCTTTTGCGACGTGAGCTTGGATTACATCAGCCGTTACGAAGGCACCACAGCCGAAGAACTGGTAAATCGCATCGACGCCATAGTCGCCGAGACCGGACAAACCGGATTTCACTTTGTAGACGAAGCCGCCCCACCCAAAGCCCTCAAAGCCCTGGCCGCTGAGCTGCAAGCGCGCAACACAGCCATCAGCTGGTGGGGCAACATAAGATTTGAAAAATCATTCACCCCTGCCCTGTGCCAAGAGTTAGCCGACAGCGGCTGCATTGCCATCAGCGGCGGTCTAGAAGTAGCGTCTGACCGCCTGCTGAAATTGATGAAAAAAGGCGTGTCCGTTGAGCAAGTGGCCCGCGTCACCAAGGGCTTCTCAGACGCAGGCATACTGGTTCACGCCTACCTTATGT
>JAYSRE010000192.1:0-3049 GCA_043721235.1 Polaromonas sp.
AAGCAAGCGGTCAGTTTGTTCAGCAGCGGCAAAGCGGGTGCAACAGCCGCCCCAGCCGCAGCGGCAGCCGCGCCTGCTAAACCTGCGCCAGACCGCCCAACACCTAAGCCCAGCGCACCCGCTGCACCCATAGTACGCAGCGCACCCGACCAAATCAAGCACGCCATGCCAGCGGGTGCAGCACCTGAGAGCTTTAGGGGCCAACCCGCGATGGCGCAGACCCTGGCAGCCGTGCCCGCTGTACCCAGCGCGTGGGTCAGCGACGAGGTGTTGGGCCAATTGGCCCAACAAGCGGTACATGCACCTGCGGATGGCAGTGTAGGCATTGACCTTAAAACCGTGGCCCTGGGCAAAGTAGCAGAAGGTGTGGCAAAGGTCATGCCTGAGAAGGTCAAGGCTGCTGCAGGTGCCGCTGGCACTCTAGGCGCTATGGGCGGTATGGGCCAGCTTGGCGGCGGCACCAAGCTGTAAGCAACATGTTGGAAAACAAAGCAACATTAACCAGCGCTGGCCAAGAGGCTGGTGCGCAGCCTCAGGAGTCGTTTCCCCCATCCCAGCGCACACTGCCTTGTCCCGAGCTGCAAGAGCTACACAACGTCACTAGGCTGCCCCATTTCCAGTTCATGGACATGGGCCAAGGCCGCAAATTCTACGACGTAGTCATCGTCAAAGCCAGTTTTGATTTGAAAGACGGCATCGGCCAACTGTCTGGCGATCAAGCCGGGCCCTGCTTGGTCGATGAATTTTGGAATGAAGCCGCATCAGAGCATTCCAGCCTCAAAGCGGTGAGCGACACCATGCTGCACAAGCCGTTTACCGACGTGTATGTCACCGGTACTGTCAAAACCTACCAAGCCAAACCCCAAACCAGCTGGCACGGCCTGCTGCGCGTGCGCCGAGGCAAAGAACAGCTGATCAACAAAACCCTCAAGTTCAGCGGCCCCCGCCAGTGGGAACATAAAAGCAAAGACGAATGGCGGCTTACTAAGCCCACGCCCACCACGCAAGTACAGCTGCAATACGAGCTTGCGTACGGCGGCCACTACCTTGACCCCAAAGCACTGCAAAAGCAAAAAGGCGCTGACACAGACAAAGACCCCAGCCAAGCCACCGAGACCTTTGCCGGCAACCCCTCAGGCAGCGGCCTGTTCGGCCCTACCGACAGCCTGTTTAGCAAAGGCAGCCCCACGCACGACCCCAATCAGCGCTACCCTGGCCCGCAGATTGAATGGGAGTCTGACAGCATCAGCGACAGTGGTGATATTGACTTTAAAAAGTACCAACCTGCAGGCTGGGGGCCGATTGCCCGCTGGTGGAGTCCGCGTGTAGAGCGTCAGGGCACGTATGACGATGCTTGGATGAAAGACTTTCACCACAACAAATTCGGCTTTGCCGACTACCCCAAAGATTTCAACAACAGCTATTTCAACTGCGCGCCACCAGACCAGATGATCAAAGGTGCATTACAAGGCAACGAATATATTGAACTAGTCGGCGTGTTTGCAGACAAACAGACTGTGAGTGTGCAGCTACCGGGCTGGAAGCTGAAGGTAGAAAGCTACGACCAAGACTATAAAAAGCTGTTGGGCCAAATGCGTTTAGACACCTTGCATGTGGACTTGGACGCACAGCAACTGCACGCTACTTGGCGGCTAAGCTTGGCACACGAACAGAAGATACATCTAAGCTTTATTGAACTGACCTCGGAGAAATAATGAGCGATACCCCGCACGTTGCAGATGCAGAGCAACAATTTTTTTGTATGGCGGTTACGCCGGATATGTGCAAAGTTGGCAAGCATATTGTGGCGTTTAAACCAGTGCAGTTCTTGCCGCCTGAAAAGAGCAGCTATTCAACAACTGTTTTTGCAAAGGATGAAAAGATATTGCTGGTCAAAAGTATTGTTGCAGGTGTCAAAGGCAATGCTGGCAGAGGCCTTGATTCAGGAGTGTCTTTGGGTAACGGACACACCAATATCGTCGAAGGCAGCAGAACAGTTTTTATTGAAGACCGAATGGTGGCTCGTGTTGACGATGAGGTGGATATGAACGTGAAGGTAGGCTAAAAATGTCAGAATATACTGAAGTTACATATAATCCGAAAACTGGGATTTATACATGGCGTAAAGATGGGCAAAATGGGGCTGCCGACGAGATGCCTCCGGACTATGCGCCCCCTGTAACAAGCAATAAAACCAGAGGTGTCATAGCGGGCAAGAACGGTAAAAATTCACCTTCTTCAGCGGATCCTAAACCCGAAACTACAAAAGAGAAAAAAACGAGAGAAGACAGAGAATTTGAAGAAAAACAAGCTAATGCCAAAGCCGCTCGCGAGGCTGCAGAGTTAGAGGCAAAGAGACGGGAAAATTTGCTTGGACGAGCCGAGGACGCAATTAGCAAAGCAAAACAATCTGTAAAAGATTACTTTAAGTCTGAGGATGGTGCAGGGCCACTTGGCAGCAATGCTCCTATCAACGACGCTATTGATAAAGGTGTCCGCAGAGGTGCTATTGGCTACGCATGGGATGGTCCGTTTAAAGGGGCTGGCGTGCCCTGCGATCCCGAAGAAGGAGAGTCTGGTGTTGGATTGGGTTGGCTAAAGAAAGCCCCTGCTGTGGGAGGGGTAGCCAAAAAAGTTGAGAAAACTAAAAGTGGTGTCAACAAGGCCAAAGAATACACGGGGTTTGAAGTTTTTTTGGATGTTGCTTGCAAAAATAATGAAGTTCTAGCGGTAGGTGGCGCTGCGATGGGAGTAAAGGAGACGGCAAAACGGCTGCAGATACCTTCTGGCGAGGAAGCTTCTAAAAGAGCCCAAGATGCAGTTGACAAAATGACTGGAGCTGAGCCAGTCTCAAAATAACTGCATTTCCATGCCCACACTAGTTTTTAGAACCATTAAGTTTTTGATGTGAAAATAATCGTGTTTAAAAAAATAATGCTATTTGTATCGGTGGCATTAGCGTTAACAGCAGTAGCAGCAGCGCCTGTCCACGCCCGCGACAACAGCGCAATTGAAGCGGCCCAGCATGCAGTTAAAGCTTCCGAGCAAG
>JAYSRE010000193.1:0-23518 GCA_043721235.1 Polaromonas sp.
GGCGCTCAAAGGTGGCCGGTGCTATAGCGTAATAGCCGTCCACCATGGCACCGCGTGGGGCACCTTGGGGCCGCGCCTCGTAAGTGGGGATGCGCGCGCTGTCAAAGCTGCGCAGTTCCAGCATGTGTCCCATGGTGCTCCCTAGGTTAGATTTTGTGGGTCTGCGCCACGCCCTGTCACGCTAGGCCCAAGCGGCGGGCCACAAAGTCAAGCCGGTCTTGGCCCCAAAAAATCTCACCGCCTACGCAGTAGCTGGGCGAACCAAACACGTTGGCTGCAATGGCTTGCTGGGTGTTCGCGTCGTAGTGCTCTTGCACGGTTTGGCTATGGGCTTGTTCTATGCGCTGGCTGCTCAGACCGCATTCGCTGAGCAGCTCATTCAAAGTAGCCTCTGAGGCAATGTTGCGCTGCTGGGCCCAGCAGGCGGCTAGCACTGCCCCGGTAACGCGCATGGCAGCGTCGGCCCCGTCATGCAAACCCACCGCAATAATGAGCCGGGCCGCGTCGTCACCCGCTACTGGGAAAAACTGCGGTTTTATGTGCAGCGGTAGCTGTAAGAATGCGCTGTAGCGCGCAAGCTCTGCCAGCCGGTAGGCTTGGCGCTGTGGCGCACGCTGGCCCAGCGGCAGCCCGCCAGAGGCAGGGAATATTTTGCCGCCCAAATCTACCGGCAGCACCTTAATCTGCGCACCTGCGGCGCTTGCCATAGCGGCCAAGCGGGCGTGACCCAGGTAGGTCCAAGGGGATTGCGGGGCTAGATAATAATCAATGCTTACACTCACGGAATGCTCCTTTAATGCTGTACCGCACTGTACCGGCTATTGCCATAGCGTGCTGGCGGCTGCACAGGGCATGCGGCCAGCATATTAGCCTGGTAAATTCACTCACCACAGGAACCCTATGGCCAAAGTCGTTTTAATTACCGGTGCCTCGCGCGGCATAGGCGCTGCCACGGCCCTCTTGGCGGCGCAGCAAGGCTGGGCGGTAGCGGTGAACTACAAAACCAACTCGCTGGCAGCAGACGAAGTAGTGCGGCATGTTCGCGCAGCCGGTGGTACCGCCATGGCAGTGCAGGCCGATGTAGCCCAGCACGCCCAGGTACTGCGCATGTTCGAGGCGGTGGATGCCAAACTGGGCAGGATAGACGGTTTGGTTAACAACGCCGGTGTGGTCGATGTACCTTCGCGGGTCGACGCGATGCCCATCGAGCGCCTAGAGCGTATGTGGGCCACCAATGTCACCAGCAGTTTTGTGTGTGCGGGGCAGGCTGTGCTGCGCATGAGCACCCTGTACGGCGGTGCAGGCGGCAGCATTGTCAATCTGTCTAGCGCAGCGGCGCGCCTGGGCTCGCCGGGGCAGTATGTAGACTACGCGGCCAGCAAGGCGGCCATAGACGCATTTACCGTCGGCTTGGCCAAAGAGGTCGCCGCCGAGGGTATTCGTGTCAACGCCGTGCGCCCCGGTATCATCAAGACCGAAATCCACGCATCCGGTGGCCTGCCCCACCGGGCGGACCAGCTCGCCCCACAGGTGCCGATGCAGCGCGCAGGCACAGCTGACGAGGTAGCCCAGGCGATTGTTTGGCTGCTGTCTGGTGCGTCAAGTTACACCACTGGCGCTGTGCTGGATGTGACGGGCGGACGTTAACCGGATAACATAGCGGCTTGTTAATTATTCGTTCATGTTTTTGCCGAGGTTAAATTTTGTGCTGTACTGCTTCTTAAAATTCGTTGCGCTTAAGCGCAGTTTGGCAGGGCTAGGCTTGCTGGTACTGCACGCCAGTGCCAGCAGCGCACCCGCACTGCCCCGCTTTGTGGAAGAAACCGACACGTCCGGGCTGCAAAGCCGGTTTGAGGGCGAAGGCGAATACATGGTGGGCGGCGGTGTGGCCACCTTTGACTGCGACGGCGACGGCTTGCCCGAGGTGTACGTCACGGCAGGTGTGAACAAGGCCAAGTTTTACCGCAACCGCAGCACACGCGGCGGCCCTGTAAAGCTGCAAGAAGAGCGCTCGGGCCTAGAGCTGACCAATGCCATTGGAGCCTACCCGCTAGACATAGACAGTGACGGCAATACCGATTTGGTGGTGCTGCGTGTTGGCGAGGTGCAGGTTTTCAAAGGTTTGGGCGGCTGCAAATTTCAGCGCGCAAACGATGCCTGGGCCGTGCAAAGCAGCAACGGCTGGCACACCGCTTTTGCCGCCACATGGGAGAGGGGCAACCGCTGGCCCACGCTGGCTATCGGCACTTATGTAGACCGCACCAAACCAGAGTTTCCGTGGGGCAGCTGCACGCCCGGCATGCTGCTGCGCCCTGATGCTGAGAGCAAAAAATTTGCCCCCCCCACCCCCTTGGCCCCCGGCCACTGCGCACTGTCGATGCTGTTTACCGACTGGAACCGCAAAGGGGAGCCAGCCCTGCGCATAAGCAATGACCGCGAATACTATAAAAATGGCCAGGAGCAACTCTGGCGCCTTGCGCCTGCCCAAGCGCCCACCCTGTACACCGTAGCCGAGGGCTGGAAGCCACTGCAGATTTGGGGTATGGGTATTGCCAGCCATGACCTGAACGGCGACGGTTTTCCCGAGTTTTTTTTGACCAGCATGTCTGACAACAAGCTGCAGCAACTAGACAGCGCGCTGGCCACAGGCGCCGCACAGCCCCAGTATGTGGACACAGCCTACAAGCGCGGCATCACTGCGCACCGGCCTTATGTGGGCGGCGACATTCACCCGTCCACCGCTTGGCATGCACAATTTGCCGATGCCAACAACGACGGCTATGCCGACCTGTTTATTGTCAAAGGTAATGTCTCCACCATGCCCGACTTTGCTACGCTGGACCCGAACAACTTGCTGCTGCAAGAACCCAACGGCAACTTCACCGAGGTAGGCCAAGCTGCCGGCATTGCCAGCTTCAAGCGCGGGCGCGGCGGCATGATGGTAGACCTCAACGGTGACGGCATGCTGGACATGCTGGTGGTAAACCGTTGGGACAAAGCCCAGCTGTGGCGCAATGTAGGCAGCGGCAGTGCATCCAGCCCAGCTGCCATGGGCAACTGGCTGGAGCTTAGGCTTAAGCAGGCCAACGGCAACCGCGATGCTGTGGGCGCATGGGTTGAGGTCGATTTAGGTGGCCGCACCATCCGCCAAGAACTCACGGTAGGCGGGGGTCATGCCAGCGGGCACATGGGCTGGATGCATTTTGGCCTGGGCAGCGCAGCCCAGGTGAAGCTGCGGGTGCAATGGCCCCAGGGCGAATGGAGCGACTGGAAAAGCGCCAACGCGAACGGCCACTATGTAATGGACAAAGACACCGGCATCACGCCTTGGAAGGCCCCATGAAAACCCCTTTCTTCACAAGTACCTTCTCGCTAGCCCGCGCATTGCGCCAACAGGGCTGGGCTGGCGCCTGCGCCACTGCGCTGGCACTGCCCTTAGCTTTAAGCGTCCTGCCCGCGCCAAGCTGGGCGCAATCGGCAACAGCTCCTGCTGTAACCGCACAACCCGCCAATGCCTACAGCGCCAACGTAGCCACCGAATGGTTCAGTCTGGCTTTGCAGCTGGTGCAGCAAACCCCCGGCTTTAGTCCTCCTGTGGCCTCCCGTGCGCTGGGCTACATGGGCATCACCCTGTACGAGTCCATCGTGCCTGGCATGCCCGACCGCATCAGCTTAGCAGGCCAGTTAAACGAGCTGGACTCCTTGCCGCTGGCCCAGCCTGACGAGCCGCTGCACTGGCCTACGGTGGCCAACGCGTCGTTGGCCACCATGACCCGCATGATGTTTAGCAACGCCAGCGCTGAAAACAAAGCCCGCATTGATTTACTAGAGCGCAGCTTGCCGCTCAAATACGCGCAAGACTTTGACCCTAACGCGGTCACGCCCGAAATTACCAACCGCTCAGAGACCTTTGGCAAGCTCATGGCCATGGCCATCATGACCAGGGCCCGCACCGATGGCGGCCACGAAGCTTGGGGGCCACTGCGCCGCAACCAAGCCAACTACGTGCCGCCCAGTGGCGACGGCCAGTGGGTGGCCACACCGCCTGCATTTGCCGCACCCCTGCTACCGCGCTGGGGTAATGTGCGCCCATTTGTGCTCAAGAGTGCCGCTGCATGCCCAGCACCACCGCCACCTGCCTATTCCGAGCAACCTACCTCTGAGTTTTACAAAGAAGCCGCCGAAGTGCTACGCGTAAGTACACAGATCACCCAAGAGCAGCGCCAGTTTGCCCTGTACTGGGCCGATGACCCCAGCAAAACCCCCACGCCCGCTGGCCACTGGGCGTTTATTGCCAACGATATTTTGAAAGTCCGCAAAGCCAACTTGGCCACTGCAGGCGAAACGTTTGCTCGCCTGAACATGGCCATGGCCGACGCGTTCATTGCCGCTTGGCACACCAAGTACAGCTTGAACTTACTGCGCCCTGTCACCTATATTCAGCTCACCATGGACAGCAACTGGGTGCCTACACTGATGCACACCCCCCCGTTTCCTGACTACCCATCAGGCCATTCAGTGCAGTCAAGTGCCGCTTCAGGTGTGCTAGACGCAGCATTCGGGAACAATATCAGCTTTACAGACAACACCCACAATGACCGTGGCTGGGGGCCCCGGACGTTTAAAAACTTCAAAGCCGCAGCCAGCGAGGCAGGCCTTTCGCGCCTGTATGCAGGTATCCACTATCGCGCTGCGGTGGTGGGCGGGCAGGCACAGGGCAATTGCGTAGCGCAAAAAGTGCTTGCACTTAAGCTTAAGCCTTGATCAGGGTTAGCTCTAATATCCGCAGAAAATAAGTGCGGGACAATTAGTCTATCGGTTGGAGTATTTTTGAATAATTAAAAATTCGTTGGCCGATGCAACTAACCCATACCTTCCAAGGTACAACTTTTTTGGAAACAAAGATGAAAAAACACCATCTCACCGTATTGGCCCTAAGCCTTTCAGCCCTGAGCGCTTTTGCACAAACCACCGTCGGCGTGAGCTGGTCTAACTTCCAAGAAGAGCGCTGGAAGACCGACGAAGCCGCCATCAAAACCCAGCTGGAAAAATCTGGCGCCAAGTACATCAGCGCGGACGCTGGCGGTTCACCAGAAAAGCAATTGGCAGACATCGACAGCTTGATCGCCAAAGGCGCTAAAGCACTGATCGTGCTGGCTATGGACAAAGACGCTATTTTGCCAGCCGTAAACAAAGCTAATCAGCAAAAAATTCCTGTTGTGGCTTACGACCGTTTGATCGAAGCCCCAGGTGTGTTCTACATCACGTTTGACAACGTGGAAGTGGGCCGCATGCAGGCACGCGCTATTTTGGCAGCCAAGCCAAAAGGCAACTACGTCATGATCAAAGGTTCACCAACTGACCCTAACGCTAACTTCCTGCGCGGCGGCCAGCAAGAAATCATTGACGCTGCTGTGAAAAAAGGCGACATCAAAATCGTGGGCGACGAGTACACCGACGGCTGGAAGCCTGAAGTTGCACAAAAGAACATGGAACAGATCATCACCAAAAACGGTGGCAAGGTTGACGCTGTGATCGCTTCTAACGACGGCATGGCTGGCGGCGTAGTGGCAGCACTCAACGCTAAAGGCATCAAAGGCGTGCCCGTATCAGGCCAAGACGGCGACCACGGTGCTTTGAACCGTGTAGCCTTGGGGTCACAAACTGTGTCAGTATGGAAAGATGCACGTGCGCTGGGTAAAGACGCTGCAGCAGCTGCAGTAGCATTGGCTGCAGGCAAAAAAGTGGACGGCGCTAAAGAGTGGAGCGGTGGCGAGAAGAAAGTTGCCTTGCAAGCCCAGTTTTTAAAGCCAGTGCCTGTGACTTCTGCCAACTTGGACGTGGTAGTAACTGCCGGCTGGATCAAGAAAGATGACCTGTGCAAAGGTGTTGACAAGGCCACTGGTCCTGCTGCTTGCAAGTAAGTCTATTTCTCAGAGTCCCTAGGCTCTAAGTCATTCAAACTGCGGGCACCATGCCCGCAGTTTTTTTTGAACTTTTCATAGTTGGTTTTCAGGGCAGGAGCGGTAGTATGAACCAAATTTTAGTTTCTTTAAAGCATGCTGCTATCGATTGGCGACTGGTGCTGATGGGCTTGGTGCTTGCCGCCATTGCACTAACTTTTAATATTTTGTCAGGTGGTATCTTTTTATCGCCTGAAAACCTCTACAACTTAGCGCAGCAAACCGCAGTGGTGGGCGTAGTGTCTACTGTAGTGGTGCTGGTCATCGTAGCCCGCCATATTGACCTGTCAGTAGGCTCGGTGATGGGTTTTGTAGGTGTGCTGATCGCCACCCTCATGTACACCGGTGGGTGGTCATGGCCTGCTGCGTCGCTCGCGGGTTTGGCGGTGGCCATTGCAGTGTCAATGTACCAAGGCGCATTGACGGCAATGCTGGGCGTGCCGTCGTTTGTAGTGACGCTGGGCGGCCTCATGTCGTTTCGTGGCGCGGCGTTTTTGGTGGCTGATGGTAAAACACAGCCTGTAACCGATGCATTTTTTCAGCGCTTAGGCGGTGGTTTTGATGGGGCTATTGGCACCAGTGCCAGCTGGGCGCTGGCCTTAGTGATGTGCGCGGCATTGGCCTGGGCTATGGTAAGCAAACGCCGGGCTAAAAGCGCCTACGGTGTACCTAACAACCCGGTTTGGCTGGATGCCACTATTGTGCTGGTGCCTGTGGCTATCGTCGTGGCTTTTGTTGCCTCAATGAACGGGTACCAAATTCCCAGCAAAACAGCGCCGCAGGGCATTCCGATTCCGGTACTGATCTGGGCGGTCGTCGCGCTGGTATTGTCATTTTTAGTCCACCGCACGCGTTTTGGTCGTTATGTGTTTGCCATGGGCGGCAACCCCGAAGCTGCAGCCTTGGTGGGCATTCCGGTCAAGCGGGTCACGCTGATGCTGTTTGCGCTGATGGGTGTGCTCATTACCATTGCGGCCATCGTGTCGATTGCCCGCCTTAATGCGGGCACCAATTCGCTAGGCACCAGCATGGAGCTGTACGTGATTGCGGCGGCTGTGATTGGTGGCACCGCACTGGCGGGTGGCAGCGGCTCCATACTGGGCTCTGTGTTGGGCGCGCTGATTATGCAGTCGATTGACAGCGGTATGCTGCTGTTGGACGTATCGATTGGTGTGCGCTATGTCATCATTGGCCAAGTGCTGATTGCTGCCGTGGTGTTTGACGTGTTGTACCGAAAGTTTACGGGAGACACCGTATGAGCGATACCTTAGACCGCAACCGCTGCTTGGTGGAGATGCGCGACATTAACAAGGCTTTTGGTGGCGTACACGCCGTGGAAAATGCCAGCATTAACCTGTACCCCGGCGAAGTAGTGGCTTTGCTGGGTCACAACGGTGCAGGCAAATCTACGCTTATGAAAATGCTGGCTGGTGCCTACCCTATTGACAGCGGCGAGGTGGTCATTAACGGCACCAAGGCGCAGATTCGCACGCCGCTGGAAGCACAAAACCTGGGCATTGAATCGATCTACCAAACGCTGGCTTTGGCCGACAATTTAGATGCTGTAGCCAACCTGTTTTTAGGCCGTGAGCTGCTGACGCACTGGCGCACGCTGGACGATCACCGCATGGACGCGGACGCACGCAAAGTATTTTTGCGTTTGAATAAAAACTTTAAAAATGTACGCACACCGGTGCGGCGCCTCTCAGGCGGCCAGCGCCAAGTGGTAGCTATCTCGCGGGCAATTTATTTCAATGCCAAAATCTTGATCATGGACGAACCCACAGCAGCGCTGGGCCCTGAAGAAACCGCGATGGTGGGCAACCTGGTGCGCCAGCTCAAAGCAGAAGGGGTGGGTATTTTTCTGATCAGCCACGACATGCATGATGTGTTTGCCTTGAGCGACCGATTGGCGGTGATGAAAAACGGCCGTGTCGTAGGCACCTACCGTACCCAAGACGTAACTGAAGACGAAGTGCTGGGTATGATCATTGGCGGTAAAAAGCCTGAAGGCAAGGAGCAGGCGGAGCGATTGACTGGGAACGCAGCATGAAAAAAGTACGCTGGGGTATTTTAAGCACGGCCAAAATCGGGCTGGAAAAAGTGATCCCTGGTATACAGCGCAGCCAATGGGGCGAGGCCCACGCCATGGGCTCGCGCACGCTGGCCCAAGCGCGCAGCGCAGCGGACAAAGCGCATGTAGCGAAGGCTTATGGTTCGTATGAAGAGCTGATTGCCGACCCCGACATTGAGGCCATCTACAACCCATTGCCCAACGACATGCATGTGCACTGGACACTGGCAGCTGCACGCGGTGGTAAACATGTGCTGTGTGAAAAGCCAGTGGCATTGAATGCCAACGAAGCCGCCGCACTGCACGAGGTGGCAGGTCAAGTGCACATCATGGAAGGTTTTATGGTTCGCTTTCATCCGCAGTGGCTGCGTGCCCGTGCTTTGGCACGCAGCGGCGCTTTAGGCGAGCTGCGCAGCATCCAAGTGTTTTTTTCGTACTTTAACCGCGATGCAAGCAATATCCGCAACCGCTTGGCCGCTGGCGGCGGTGCGCTGTACGACATTGGTTGCTATGCGGTGGTGGCTGGGCGCTACTTTTTTGAAGCAGAGCCGTTGCGGGTGATGGCGTTGCTCGACCGCGACCCAGACTTTGGCGTTGACCGAACTGCCACTGTGGTAGCCGACTTTGGCGGCGGCAGGCATCTGAACTTTACTGTCTCCACCCAGTCTGCGCCCTACCAGCGCCTGCACTTGGTAGGCACTACCCAGCGATTAGAAATAGAAGTGCCCTTTAACGCGCCCCAACAAGGTGCGACTCGCCTATGGTTGGACAACGGCAAAACGCTAGGCAACCAAGGCGGTGTACCAGAGATTTTTGCACCTGCAGACCAGTACGCTTTGCAGTGTGATGCCTTTGCGCAGGCTATACGCGGTGACATAGCGTTACCCTATGGTCTAGACGATGCGCTGTGCAATATGCGTGCACTGGATGCCATCTACGCCTCTGGGCACAGCGGACAATGGCAAGCGGTCTGACCACGGGTTTGGACAGAGCGCTGTAAGCGGCAGGCATAGCGCTACACTTGGCAGCTATGGACACCAAAGCACTCGTCACCTTGCTCGCCATCGTTAATCCGTTGGCCTGCGTACCGTTTTTCATTCACTATACCTTGGGGTTTTCGCCCGAGCTGCGGCGCAGAACAATCCTTGTAGCCAGTTTCAGCACCTTTGTAGTTATCTCGATCAGCGCCTTGCTGGGTTTAAAGTTGCTAGAGTTTTTTGGTATCTCGTTGGCCAGCTTTCAAGTTGGTGGCGGCATGCTGCTGCTCACCTCGTCGCTGTCGATGCTGAGCGCCGAACCTGCCGAGGCCAAGTCGGCCAAAAGTGACATGGAAGAGGCCGACCACTCTGCCCGCACCAGCATTGCCGTGGTGCCCTTGACCATACCTTTGCTGACGGGCCCTGCCACTATGTCGGCGGTGGTGATTTACGCCGAAAAAGCCAAAAACTTTTGGCAACTGGGCACACTGGTAGGCTATGGTGTGGTTATCGCGCTGGCCACCTTTGTATGCTTTAGTTTGGCGCAGCCTATTGCGAGGGTGCTGGGGAAAACCGGTATCAACGTGATGACCCGTTTAATGGGCTTGATTTTGGCAGCATTGGCGGTAGAAGTGATGGCCGATGGACTGCAAAAGCTGTTCCCTATCTTGGCACGTTAAGCGGCTTACGCTGTGGTTACACTGCTGCTTTTAGAAGACGATCCGGCGATTGCCAAGACGGTAGTGTTTGCCCTGTAACGTGAGGGCTATACGGTCGTGCACTGCCCTTTGCTGCGTGATGCACGCCGGGCGCTAGCGGCCCAGCAGTTTGATGCACTGGTGCTGGATGTAGGCTTGCCCGATGGCAATGGACTGGACCTGTGCCGTGAAATACGCATTGCAGGCTCCACGCCGGTGCTGATGCTCAGCGCGCGTGGCGAAGAGCTAGACCGCATTGTGGGCCTAGAGCTTGGCGCTGACGATTACATGGCCAAGCCGTTTAGTCCACGCGAACTGGTGGCCCGCTTGCGGGCGCTGCTGCGCCGCAGCAGCAGCGCGCAGGCTACAACACCGGCAGCCGCAGCCGCAGCCGCAACTGTAGCCAAGGCCAGCGTATTTAGCTTGGACGCTGCTGGCCAACGCATCCATATGAACAGACAGGTGCTGGAGCTTACACGCCGCGAGCATGGTTTGCTGGCCGTGCTGCTAGCGGCTAAAGGGCGTATTTTGTCGCGCGATAATTTACTTAACGCAGTGTGGGGTATGGATGCAGACAGCGCGGACCGCACGGTGGACACGCATATTAAAACCTTGCGCGCCAAGTTGCGTGCCATAGACGCGGACTGCGAATACATCATCACGCACAGAGGCATGGGCTACAGCCTGCTGACATGAGGCAAGAGCACAAGGCTGGTTTATGAAACTTGGCATACGCCTCTTGTTCGTGTTTTTCTTTATCAACGGCATTGCCGCGTTCTTTGTGCTGCGCGTGTTCACCGCTGAAATCAAGCCCAGCGTGCGCGAAGTAATGGAAGACATGATGGTAGACACCGCCAATATTTTGGCCGAGCTGGCCAGCGACGACCTGGCCGCACAGCGCCTGCAAGAGGGTCGATTTGCAAGCAATGTGCGCAGCTATGCCACCCGCCCTATTGATGCCAAAATTTGGGGCCTGTCCAAACAGTCACTTGACTTTCGCGTCTACGTCACCGATGACAAAGGCATCGTGCTGTTTGACTCTGAAAACGTGGCCCAAGGCCAAGACTATTCGCGCTGGCGCGACGTGGCCCGCACCTTGCGCGGCGAGTACGGTGCACGCGCCACCCGCGAAGTGCAGTCTGACGACCGTACCTCCATCATGTACGTGGCCGCGCCTGTGCTGCAAGATGACAAAATCATTGGCGTACTCACCGTTGCAAAGCCGCTCAGTTCGATCCAAAGTTTTATTGACCGCGCTGAGCGCAAAGTGGTACTCAATGGATTCTTATTGCTGGCGCTGTCTGCTCTGGTGGGCGTGGTGGTTACGCTGTGGACAGTATGGAATATTCGCAAGCTGCGCCAGTACGCGCTGAGCGTGCAGGCGGGACAAAATTTGGCCATTCCACGTGTGCCGGGTGAGCTGGGCGATTTGGCACAGGCCATGCAGGCCATGCGCCTGCGGCTAGAAGGACGTGAGTACATAGAAGACTATGTGCGCGCACTGACCCATGAGCTGAAAAGCCCCATGGCCGCCATTCGCGCATCGGGTGAATTGCTGCAAGACGACTTACCACCTGAAGACCGCGCGCAGTTTGCGGGGCAAGTGATCGCGCAAACCCAGCGTGTGCAACGGCTGATTGACCGTATGCTGGAGCTGACGCGGCTAGAGCAGCGCAGTCTGGAGCACCACACGGTAGCCCAAGGCAAACTAGCTTTGTCGACCCCGACAGCGTTGTTAAGCTGCGCCCAAGATGCCGTGCAGGCACTGCAGGCCCAGTGCGCCCTCAAACGCATCACGGTGCACATGCAGCCCTTGCAGCAGCCCGCGCAGCAAACAACACAAGCAGCCCCGGCCCTGTGTTTAGTAGAACGCGATTTGGTGACCTTGGCGGTGAGCAATTTGCTAGACAACGCGATTGATTTTGCACCCACAGGCAGCACCATCCATGTTCACTGCACAAGGCGCAGCATCAGCGTGCAAGACCAAGGGGGCGGTGTGCCCGACTATGCGCTAGCGCGCTTAGGCGAACGCTTTTTCACCACGGCGCGCCCCAATGGCGAACGCAGTGGCTCAGGTCTGGGCTTAGCCATCGTAAAGCAAATTATGGCCTTGCACGGCGGCAGTCTGCGTATCACCAACATAGCGGACGGTTTGTGCGCCGAACTGATTTTTAGCCTTGCTTAGCCTGCTGCACGCATCGCGCAGGCAAGCCATCAGCAGCCGCCTGTGCGCTGCCGTCCCCATTGGCTGGCCACTTCACACCCACTTCACAAACTTCATTCCCAGCCCACGCGGGATGTTGACACTGCCTTCACCTTAACTTGTGGAGTGCTATTGTGAAAAGTCCCGTTTTTATGAAAATCGCAGCGATTGTCGGAGTTGTGATTGCGCTGATGGCAGGTTTGAGCCTGCTGCAGGGCATTGTGCTAGACCGCCAAAACTACCGCAACGTGGCCATTGCCAGCATTGGCAGCCAGCAAACCATCACTGGGCCATTGATCCACAGCGCCTGCGTGGAAGCTTGGGATGTGACGGTAAAGACCGACGACGGCCCCCGTGTGGAAGAAAAACGGCGCGAGTTTTTCCTCACTGCTTTGCCAGAGACTTTGAATGTCAAATCCAATGCCGCAGTCAATCAGCGCGCACGCAGTTTGCACCAAGTGAACACGTTTAACCTCAAAGCCCACATTACGGCGCAGTGGAACAGCTTAGAGAGTTTGAAAATGTCACAAACAGTGAAAAACTCGCGCCTGTCTTGCGGCTCACCCATTGTTATGCTGTCGGTTTCTGATGCGACAGGCATTCGCTCAGCCACATTGGGGCTCAATGGCGTGGCGCAGACACTCAAGCCGGGCACGTTTCACCCACGCTACAGCCGCGGTGTGCACGCCATGCTGCCTGAGAATACGCGCAACCTCACCAGCACCTTAACTGCTGACTTTCAGCTGGAATTGCTAGGCACTGAAAAGCTCTCCGTTGTGCCCTTGGGCGGCAGTACGCAGATTCAGTTACAGAGTAATTGGCCGCATCCTTCTTTTGCTGGCACTTTTTTGCCTTCAGAGTCCACGGTACGCAAAGACGGTTTTGAGGCGCTGTGGCGTATCTCCTCACTGGCCACCACAGTAGGAGAAAGCATAGCCCAGTCTCGCCCAGTGTGTGTGCTGGACAGCGACGCAGCCAGCGAAAAACAAAGCGAGTGCTTAGAAACACTGAAAATCTCTTTTATTGACCCGATCAACAGCTATTCGCTGAGCGACCGGGCTACCAAGTACGGTATTTTGTTTGTAGTGCTGACTTTTGTAGCCGTAGGGCTGTTCGAGTTTATGCAGCGTCTGCGTGTGCATCCGGTTCAGTATTTTTTAGTGGGCAGTGCTATTTGCAGCTTCTTCTTGTTACTTGTGAGCTTGAGCGAGCATATTGGCTTTAACTGGGTCTACGCCGCCGCCGCCAGTGCCTGCGTGATGCTATTGATGTACTACGCCAGCTACATGCTGGGCAGCATGTGGCGGGGTATGCCGTTTGGCGCAGGCACGGGGCTGCTCTACGGCCTGCTGTTTATGCTGCTGCAGCTTGAGCAAACCGCGCTGGCCGTGGGTAGCGTAGCGTTATTTGTGGTGTTGGCTTTGATCATGGCGCTGACCCGCAAAGTGAACTGGTATGCACTGACCACACCGGGTTCGCAAACCAGTGCATTGAAAGTCTAACCATGTTTATTGCCCATATGCCTGCAGGTTTTTTGCTGGGTGCGCTGGTGGCGCGGCGTTGGCCACAGACCATGGTGCCTGCCGCTTGGGCGGCTGTGCTGCTAGGCAGCTTAGCGCCTGACTTGGACTTACTGTACTTCTACCTGGTGTCTGACCGCAGCATCAACCACCATGTCTACCCGCCGCATGTGCCTGTGGTATGGCTACTCACCACAACACTGGTCGGCCTGTGTTTGTGGCGTGCGCCGCCACGCTGGCGCAGTGTGTGGGCTTTATTTTGCACAGGCTGGTTGCTGCACTTGGTGCTAGACACCATGGCCGGTGGTATTTGGTGGCTCTGGCCTTGGGTGACCACGCCCTATGTGCTGATGGTGGTGCCGCGCCGCTTTGACAACACTTGGCTCAACCTGCTTAGCCATCCATCCCTGCTGGTAGAGGCAGGCATTGTGTGGGCTGCTTGGCGGCAGTGGTGCCGCCCTGCGCAGTGGGCGCAAACGCTGCACACAAAGGCGGTAAAGCGCGCCAATTATGCAGCGCAAAGACCACAGCGGCCCTACCGAACTTTTCTGTAGTGGCAACGGTATGAAGCCTACATTTGCTCCCACGGCAAGCCGTCAAAGCGCCAGCCACTTAACGTGCTGCGGTGGAAAGCTTCATCCAGCTCACCCTCAAAGCCGTGCAGGATGTTGGTCACATTGGTAAACCCGGCGGCCTCTAGTGCCAAGCCAGCGTCTAGGGTGCGCTTGCCACTGCGGCAAATTAAGTACACCGGGCGGGCAAGGTCGCCAGCCTCGCGCTGTACCGCTTGCGTAAACTGGGCGGTATGGGCCTGCATGTCAGGGTATTCGTACCAGGGAATATTCTCCACGCCGGGCGGACGGCCCACGTACAAACATTCGATTTCCATCCGCACATCCACAAACAGGGCTTGCGGGGTGTTTTGAATTTCAAGCCAAGCGGCGCAGGGTTCTAAATGTTTCACAGCATGATTATCTCTAAGTTTATGCAACTCTTCCTACAATAGAGCCTATGAAACCGCTTAACCGTACCCCAAACAACACCCCCAGCTACACCCGTGGCCAAGCACTTCCTGCTATTTTGAACCAGCGCATCGCCATTCTTGACGGGGCTATGGGCACCATGATTCAGCGCTTTAAACTCAGCGAAGCCCAGTACCGTGGCGCTGGCTACCTGGGCGCAACCGAGCACACCGCCCGGTTTGCCAATTTTCACAAAGACATTAAAGGTAACAACGAACTGCTCAGCCTCACACGGCCCGACGTGATCAGTGATATTCACGAGAAATACCTTGCTGCAGGCTGCGATTTGATCGAAACCAACACCTTTGGGGCTACCACCGTTGCGCAGGCCGACTACGATATGCAAGACTTGGCCCGCGAGATGAACCTGCAGTCGGCCAGGCTAGCCCGCGCAGCCTGCGACAAATTTTCCACCCCCGGCAAACCGCGTTTTGTGGTGGGCGCTCTGGGCCCCACACCCAAAACCGCCAGCATCAGCCCTGATGTAAACGACCCCGGCGCGCGCAATGTGAGCTTTGAGCAATTGCGCGCGGCCTACTACGAGCAAGTAGAAGACCTGTTTACCGGCGGCGCAGACGTGCTGCTGGTAGAAACTATTTTTGACACGCTCAACGCCAAAGCAGCGTTGTTTGCAATTGATGAGTTTTTTGAGGCCTCCGGCGAGCGCTTGCCGCTCATCATCAGCGGCACTGTCACCGATGCCTCGGGCCGCCTGCTCTCTGGCCAAACAGTGACCGCTTTTTGGCACAGTGTGCGCCACGCCCAGCCACTGGCTGTGGGCCTGAACTGCGCACTGGGTGCAGCGCTGATGCGCCCTTACATTCAGGAAATGGCGCGGGTGGCAGGAGACACGTACATCAGCTGTTACCCGAACGCAGGCTTGCCTAACCCGATGAGTGACACAGGTTTTGACGAAACGCCAGAAGTCACATCGCGCTTGCTGCATGAGTTTGCCAAAGAAGGCTTGGTCAATATTGTGGGCGGCTGCTGCGGCACCACACCAGAGCATATTGACGCGATCCGTTTGGCTGTGGAGCCGTTGGCTGCGCGCAAAGTGCAGCGGGGATATTTCTACAAAGAGGCGGCTTGAGGCTTTATCGTTTTCAATAAAGCGCAACTACGCAAACCTTTCACGGCCCCAAAGTAAGCGCACGGTCAAACTACCCCAGCGCGCTCTAGCATGGCATGCAACAGCACATTGCACCCCGCAGTAATGTGCTCAGGCTTGGTGTCTTCAATCTCGTTGTGGCTGATGCCGTCTTTGCACGGAATAAAAATCATGCCGCTTGGAGCTAGCTTGGCCATGTACACCGCGTCATGCCCTGCACCTGAAACAACTGGCATGTTGGAATAACCTAGCTTGTGGGTGGCGCGGGCTACTGCATCAATACATTCCTGGTGAAAGCCTATGGCTGAGTAGGTAGACACCAGCTCTATCTCTAACCCCAGCCCCATGTCTTTGCAGGTTTTAGCCGCAAAGGCTTTCACTTCATCGGCCATTTGGTCTACCAGTGCGTCGGTGCTGTTGCGCAGGTCGATGGAGAACTTGACTTTGCCGGGGATGACGTTGCGGCTGTTGGGGTGCACATGCACCATGCCCACGGTGCCGCGCCCGTGCGGCTTGTGGCGCAGCGCACTGGCTACGGTCTCTTGCATGATGTGGGTGGCACCTTGCATGGCATCTTTGCGCAGCGCCATGGGCGTGGGGCCTGCATGCGCCTCCATGCCTGTGACGGTGCAATCAAACCAGCGGATCCCCAGCACGCCTTGCACCACGCCAATGGTGATGTCATGGTCCTCCAGCACCGGGCCTTGCTCAATATGGGTTTCAAAAAAAGCACCAATCGGATGGTCGCCGGGCTCCTCAGTGCCAATGTAGCCAATCCGCGCCAGCTCGCCGCCCACCGTTTTACCCTCTGTATCTTTAGCGGCGTAGGCGTGCTCTAGCGTGAAGGCTTTGGCGAACACGCCCGAGCCCATCATCACCGGTACAAAACGCGAGCCTTCTTCGTTAGTCCAAAAAGCCACTTCAATGGGGGCCTCGGTTTCGATGCCGTGGTCGTTTAATGTGCGCACCACCTCAATGCCGGCCAGCACGCCGTAGTTGCCGTCAAACTTGCCGCCCGTGGGCTGGGTGTCGATATGGCTGCCGGTCATGATGGGTGGCAGGCTATTGTTGCGGCCTGGGCGGCGCATAAAACCGTTACCGATTTTGTCAATTGTTACCGTCATACCGGCTTCTTGGGCCCATCGGACCACCAGGTCGCGTCCCTGCTTGTCCAGGTCGGTCAGGGTGAGGCGGCAGACACCGCCTTTAGGGGTTGCGCCAATTTGGGCCAGTTCCATCAGCGAGTCCCATAGGCGCTGACCATTGACTCGCAGGGCATCAATATCGGTGGCAGTGGCTGTGTTCATTGGGGGCGTCCTGTTATGGATTTACAAGTACGTTGCGTCATTGCATTGCGTAGTTAAATTGTTTGACGGTCACACCCGTGCAACTTCGCGTTGCGCTGCAGGGGCCACGGGCGCGGCTGCCGCCTGAGCGGCTTCTCGCGCCACAGCGCGCGGTGCCAGCGCAGAGGCGCGCTGTTTGCCCGCAGCAAAGTCTGCGCCAAACGCAGGCCGCTTGATGTAGCGTCCTGCGCCTGCTGTAGCACGCAAATCACCTTTCACATACACCAGCTCACCGCGGCTGATGGTGTGACTGGGGATACCGCGCACCTTGCGGCCTTCAAAAATATTAAAGTCGCCCTTGCTGTGCTGGGTTTTGACTGAGATGGTTTTGGTGCCTTCAGGGTCCCACACTACGATATCTGCGTCAGCGCCTGCAGACACGCTGCCCTTTTGCGGGTAAATGTTAAACAGTTTGGCGGTGTTGCTCGAAGTAATGGCCACAAACTCGCTAGGTGTGAGCCTGCCAGTGTTCACACCTGCATCCCAAATAACAGCCAAGCGTTCCTCAATGCCGCCGCAGCCGTTGGGGATTTTGGAAAAATCATCTTTGCCAGCAGCTTTTTGCGCAGCGCAAAAGGTGCAATGGTCGGTGGCGGTGGTATGCAGGTTGCCAGACTGCAGACCACGCCAAAGCGACTCTTGGTTGGTTTTGTTTCTAAATGGCGGGCTCATGACATGGCCCGCTGCGCTGACAAAATCAGGGTTGGTGTAGACACTCTCGTCAATCAGCAAGTGGCCCGCCAGCACTTCGCCATACACGCGCTGGCCGCGTGCGCGGGCTAGCGCAATGACTTCGGCCGTTTCGGTAGACGACACATGCACCACGTACACCGGTACGCCCAGCACATCGGCAATGGCAATGGCGCGGTTAGCCGCTTCAGACTCCACGCGCGGCGGGCGCGACAGCGGGTGGCCCTCAGGCCCCATGATGCCTTTGGCCTTGATCTCGTTTTGCATCAGGTACACCAGCTCGCCGTTTTCGGCGTGCACGGTAGGCATGGCACCAAGTTCCAGCGAGCGCTTAAAGCTGTTCACCAGGGTTTCGTCGTTGCACATGATGGCGTTTTTATAGGCCATGAAGTGTTTAAAGCTGTTGACACCTTCTTGTTGCACCAGGGTGGCCATGTCTTTGTGCACAGAGTCGTCCCACCAGGTAATGGCCACGTGAAAGCTGTAGTCAGCGGCGGATTTTTCAGCCCAGCCGCGCCACTTTTTAAACGCTGCATAAATGTTTTCCATCGGGTCAGGAATCACAAAATCAATGATCATGGTGGTGCCGCCCGCCAAGCCCGCCGCCGTGCCGCTGTAAAAATCGTCCATCGTCACGGTGCCCATGAACGGCAGCTGCATGTGGGTGTGCGGGTCGATACCGCCGGGCATCACATACTGGCCACCGGCGTCCACCACGGTAGCGCCTGCTGGAGCCTGCAGGCCCTCGCCTACTTGGACAATTTTGCCGTCTTGGCATAGCACGTCGGCCTTGAAAGCGCGGTCTGCATTGACGACAGTGCCGCCGCGAATAAAAAGAGTGGTCATGGTAGGTGTCCTCTGCAAATGAAATGCGTGATCTATATTACGCCCTTATGCGACTTGCCGCTAGGCTTAAGCCGTTTGCGCCGTGCGCATGGGGTTATGGGGGTGGCTAGTCCAGTCACCGTGGGTGGCAAGCACGGTTTTGTCGGTGCGCACGTCTTTTTCGCCGGGTTTAAGGTCGCGCAGGCTGATGCATTGGGGCACGGGGCACACCACCACGCACAGGTTGCAGCCCACACACTCGTCCTCCATCACCTCAAAATGGCGTTTGCCATCTTTCGTATGGGTAATGGCTTGGTGCGAGGTGTCCTCGCAGGCAATATGGCAGCGCCCGCAGTGGATACAGCTGTCCTGGTCAATCACCGCTTTGGAGATGCTGTTGAGGTTAAGGTACTTCCAGTCAGACACCGTAGGTATGGCTCTGCCGACAATCTCGCCCACCGTTTTAATGCCCATCTCGTCCATGTAGTTAGACAAGCCATCGGTCATTTCTTGCACAATTTTAAAGCCGTAGACCATGGCTGCCGTGCACACCTGCACATTGCTAGAGCCCAGCGCAATGTAGTCCAGGGCATCCCGCCAATTGCCTATGCCGCCGATGCCGGAGATAGGTAGGCCAGCAGTAAGTGGGTCACGCGCAATCTCGGCCACCATGTTCAGTGCGATAGGCTTGACCGCTGGGCCGCAGTAGCCGCCGTGCGAACCCTTGCCCCCGGTGGAAGGCTGCATGGTCAGCGTAGCGGGGTCTACGCCCATGATGGAGTTGATGGTGTTAATGAGCGACACGGCATCGGCTCCGCCGCGTTTGGCTGCGCGGGCGGGCAGGCGAATGTCGGTAATGTTAGGGGTGAGTTTGACGATGACCGGCAGCTTGGAATACTGCTTGCACCACGCGGTAACCATTTCAATGTACTCGGGCACTTGGCCAACGGCCGCGCCCATGCCGCGCTCGCTCATGCCATGGGGGCAGCCAAAATTCAGCTCTACGCCGTCGGCGCCAGTGTCCACCACGCGGGCCAAAATAGCCTTCCAAGCCGCTTCTTCACACGGCACCATCAATGACACCACCATGGCGCGGTCGGGCCAGTCGCGTTTGCACTGGGCAATCTCTGTGAGGTTAATTTCCAGGTCGCGGTCGGTAATCAGCTCAATATTATTAAAGCCCATCAGGCGGCGGTCAGGCGTAAGCAAAGCGCCGTAGCGCGGGCCGTTCACGTTGACCAAGGGCAGCCCCGCCTCGCCCAGCGTCTTCCACACCACGCCGCCCCAGCCCGCCTCAAAAGCGCGGTTCACGTTGTAGGCTTTGTCAGTGGGCGGTGCAGAGGCCAGCCAAAAGGGGTTGGGGCTAGAAATGCCTGCGAAGCTGCTTTGCAGATGGGCCATGGTGTTCTCCAGATTTTAAAAACTTATGGGCTTTGGGGGCTGCTTCAACTCTTGGCTCAGCCGTTGATTTAAGCGCTCATGTAGAGATGCATCGCCTTGGCCGACTGCTTGCCGTGTTCAACCGCTTCTACCGTCAGGTCCAGCCCGCCTGCGCGGCAGTCGCCACCGGCCCACACGCCGGGCACACTGGTCAGGCCTGCAGCATCGGTGGCCATGCGGCCACCGTCTAGCTTAAAGCCTGCTTGTGCCAGTGCGGGGTTGCCCAGCTGCTGGCCAATGGCTTTGAGCACCATGTCGGCTTGAATGACGTGCATTTCGCCGGTGGGGGTGAGCTTGCCGCCCACCATGGCCTGGCGCGCAAAGCGCACGCCGCTGGCGTGGCCGCTGGTGCCCAGCACCTCGGCAGGGGCCAGCCAATGGTGAATGTTCACACCATTAGTTTGCGCCCACTCTTGCTCTTGCCTCGACGAAGTCATCGTCTCAGGCCCGCGCCGGTACACCATGTGCACGTTCTCGGCCCCTAGCAGCTTGGACTGCACGGCAGCGTCCACCGCCGTCATGCCGCCGCCAATCACCACCACGGTGCTGCCCACAGGCAGGCTGGCCAGGTCAGCGGTTTGGCGCAGCGTGGCTATAAAGTCCACCGCGTCTTGCACGCCTTGCAAACTGTCTCCCGGCACGCCAAGCTGGTGCGTGGTGGCCAGGCCCATGCCTAAAAACACAGCCTCGTGGGTGCTGCGCAGCATGTCGAACTGGGCTGCGGTGTCCAGTTTGTAGCCCGACTTCATTTCAATCCCGCCGATCTCCAATAGCCATTGCACTTCACGCTGGGCGAAGTTGTTGGGCGTTTTGTAGCTGGCCAAGCCGTATTCGTTGAGCCCACCGGCTTTGGGATTGGCATCAAATATGGTTACGTTATGGCCTAAACGGGCCAGCGTGTAGGCACAGGCCAAACCCGCAGGGCCCGCGCCTACGACGGCTACTTTTTTGCCGGTTGCAGGTGCGCGGGTAAATATTTGGGGCTGCGCGCTGTCCATCAGCGCGTCTACCGCGTGGCGTTGCAGGCGGCCAATGGCCACGGGCTTGCCTTCTTGGGTGTTTTTTACGCACACGGCTTCGCACAGGTTCTCAGTAGGGCAGACGCGGGCGCACATGCCGCCCAGCGGGTTCGATTCCAAAATGGTGCGGGCTGAGCCGCGCAGGTTGCCATCGGCAATGCGTTTGATAAACGAGGGCACGTCAATGCCGGTGGGGCAGGCCGTGGCGCAGGGCGCGTCAAAGCAGTACAGGCAGCGCTCAGCTTCTAGCAGGGCTTGCGAATGCGTTAAGCGCGGCGTGGCATCCCCAAAGCGTGCAGCATAGTCTTGCGCAGCCAAGCGGCCAGCGCGGATGTTGGGTAAAAGCTCTGTCGTCATAGGTGGTACTCCTGACCCTAAGCGGTGCATACATAAAGATGGTTTGCCAAAACTGACCGTTTGGTCAAGTTTCTATTTGAATAGTAGCAAACCTTGTGCCATTTGCGTGCTAGGGTTTGCACGGTTATGCGGTTTTACCTGCTTGGGGAGATTTTAAAATTGACCCACCACTATGATATTAATAGCTATGTTCTCAGCATTTCCTTGGGCGATAGGGCTGTTTTGCTAGAAATCCTGGTTTTTTGGGTTTTCTAAGCTCTTTGAAGATGGCTGTCCCAACTTTTGCGCGTTTGCGCCGCTTGAGCGTGGCCTTACTGCAAAATCTTACCCAGAAATATAGCTCTGCAGCTGCGTTATCGTGTGCTCATGGTCGGCAATGATGTCGTCCATGATGTCTCGGATCGAGATCAGCCCCAGCACTTTGTTGCCGTCCATCACCGGCAAATGGCGAATTTTCTTGGTGCTCATCAGCGCCATGCACACCCGTGTACCGGCGGTGGGCGGCACTGAGATGACCTCGCGTGTCATGATATCGGCAATGGTGGTTTCGCGGGAATTTTTACCTTGCAACGCTACTTTTCGGGTGTAGTCGCGCTCAGAAAATATGCCTACCAACAGGTCTTTTTCCATGACCAAAATGGCGCCTACGCCATAGCTTGCCAAGAGCTTGAGCCCGTCAAACACCGTCACATCAGGGGCAACCTGAAATAACTGGGCATCACGCTTTTTCAGCAGTTCAGTGATGGGCTTCATAAGACCTCCGTTGGCGTTGGTAAAGCGGCTTGGCACATTAAGCATAACTTGCGACTGGCTAATATGCAACTCAGGGCTGCCTGTGTTGCGCCAGTTCAGATTAAGATGTAAGCATGCAATTACCATCCCGGTTTTGGGCGGACCTGACCAGCCGCCATTTTGCGCAACTAGCGGCAAGCCCCAGCATCGACCAAGCAGTGGCCGTGCTGCCTGTGGCGGCTACCGAACAGCATGGCCCGCACCTGCCTGTGAGCGTGGACACCACCTTGGTCAACGGGGTTGTTGACGCGTCGCTGGCGCACCTGCCTGCTGGCCTGCCGGTGCTGTTTATGCCCACGCAGCAGGTGGGCAAAAGCAATGAGCATATTCGCTTCCCGGGCACGCTGACTTTGGGCGCGCAAACCTTGATCAGTGTGTGGATGGAGCTGGGTGCGTGCGTGGCCCGCGCGGGCTTTAAAAAACTGGTGCTGCTCAATAGCCACGGCGGTCAGGTCAGCGTGATGGACATAGTGGCGCGCGACCTGCGCACTGCGCACGATTTGATTGTCTACAGCACCAACTGGTACACCCTGCCGCTGGGTGATGAGGTGATGGGGCTGTTCCCGCCCGAGGAGCACCGCTTTGGCATTCACGCAGGCGACATGGAAACCAGCATGATGCTGGCGCTGCGGGAAAAATATGTGGACATGGCGCAGGCGCAGTACTTTCGCAGCACGGCGCAGCAGCGGGCCATGGACTACCCTATTTTGGGCAACGGCACTGCGGCCAAGCTGGGCTGGCAGGTGCAAGACTACAACGCCATGGGCGCAGCGGGCAATGCGCAGGCGGCCACGGCGGCCAAGGGCCATGCCATCATTGATGCGGCAGGCGTGCAACTGGCAAAGTTCTTGCAGGAGGTTAGCCGCTTGCCTTTAAGTACCTTGAACCCCACACCGCACATTACCCCCTAACGATCCCCCTTAACTTGACCATGCGCACCCTTTTGGCCCTGCACAGCGTAGGCAAACAGTACGACAACGGCACCGTGGCACTGCAAGCGCTGGACTTGGCGGTGGGCGAGCACCAGTTTGTCAGCCTGCTGGGGCCTTCGGGCTGCGGCAAAAGCACGGCACTCAAAATGATCGCGGGCTTGTCACCCGTAACCAGCGGGCAGATTGTCTGGCCCAACACGGCCGGAGAAAATCATACCCACAGCCCAACCAAAGACCACGCCAAAGACATCAGCTTTGTTTTTCAAGAGCCCACCCTCATGCCGTGGGCCAAGGTGTTTGAAAATGTATGGCTGCCGCTGCGCTTAAAAGGCCTCTCCCGCAGTGCCGCGCAGGCTCAGGTGAGCGAGGCGCTGGACAAAGTAGGCCTGGCACAGTTTGCCCATGTGATCCCGCGTGAGCTCAGCGGCGGCATGAAGATGCGTGTGTCGATTGCCCGCGCCATGGTCACACAGCCGCGCCTGCTGCTGATGGACGAGCCCTTTGCCGCGCTAGACGAAATGACCCGCTTTAAGCTGAACAACGACACCCTGG
>JAYSRE010000194.1:0-7888 GCA_043721235.1 Polaromonas sp.
CAGTAATCGTAGTGGTTACAGATGCGGCGGTGGCGGCAGGCGCTGCTTTGCCCGCAGCGCGCACACCCACCACAATGCCCAGAGTTACCAGTGCCAGGCCGGCCGCTAGGTTCCAGTACAGCGGCTCGTTCAAAAAGACCACCGCTCCCAGCGCCGACAGGCCAGGCACCAGCGCCGTCAGCATGGTGGTGCGAACCGGGCCAAAATACTCGACCATTTTGGTAAACGTGATGCCTGAAATCACCACTGAACCACCGCCTTGCCATACGGCCTGGAAAATAATCTCGCCCCAGGGCGCAGTGGCCAGTTTGCTGTGCAGCACGCCGGTGCCCACCAACAGCGCATACACCGGAATATAGGCCAGCACACACAGCACTATCACTGCAATGGTGGCCGGTACCGCGCCTAGCGCATGCTTGCGGCACGTTACCGCATAAAAAGCCCAGCAAGTCGATGCGCAGACAAACAATACATCGCCCTTCCATACCTGACTAACACCCCGTGCACTGAAAGCCGCTTCAAACAGCGAAACCCCACCCACCAGCAGCGCCCCACCCACTATCATTGCCAGGCCCGTGATGCGGCCCCGGCTTAAATGCTCGTTCAAAAGCCACACCGAAAACAAGGCCGTAGACAGCGGCAACATGCCCGGCAGCAGCACCGACCCGTGCGCGGCAGGCGCGTACACAAAGGCACTGTAGGCCAACATTGCATAGGCCAAGCCGCCAAAGGTGCCTACCAGCAGCGTAGTGCGGCGCGGCAGCGGCGACAGGCCCAGCCAAGTGCCCTGCCCCTGCCCGTTAGCGCGCATGGTGCGCACCTTCCAGTAGCCCCAAGGCAGCAGCACCAGAGCAGCACCCACAAAACGGCACAGCACAATGTCCAGCGGACTCAAGCTGCGCAGCGCCATGTAACGGGCCACCACAATAAACGAAGTCCAAATTAAAATAGTGACCACTGCGGCGGCGATGCCGATGGTTTTGGGAGAAAAGCGCATAGCCAGATTATCGCGGCTTAGGCGCAGTGCAAGGCAGCCGTCGTTAATCCACCCATAAGTGTGACAAATCGCGCAACTGGGCTGGATTCTTCCCTGCCGGTACAGCAATTGTGCTCGCTAGGCGCCAAAGTACGTTAAAAGATGTACTAATGCACACAATAAGTGCATTACGATATTTAAAATTAATAACAACAGGAATAGTTTTGCGCGTTTACTGGTTAATTCTTGGATGGCTTACCCTAGCTGCACTGCATATACATATGCCTGCGCAGGCGCAGGCGTTTGACCGTTTAAATGACCAAAGCCCCCAGCCCGTGCTTGCAGCGCCGCTGGAGTGGTTGGCGCTGCCTGCCACTACAGGCGGCCTGCCCAATGCCTTTGTCGCAGGCACGCAAGCAGGGTCTTTTCAGACCTACACACCCAGCACGGTACTGCCCACCACCGAAAACCAAGATGCGTGGGCCAGGTTTACCCTGGCAGCCACCAGCAAACCGCAGGTGTGGTTCGTGCGCATGGCACGCGTGGGGGTCAATAGGGTCAGTGTTTTCAGCCAAGATGCCCAAACCGGCTGGAACGTGCAGTCAGCAGGTACTTTAATAGCACCCGCCCACTGGGCGCTGCGCACCCGCACGCCTGCATTTGAACTGCAAAGCGCCACCACAGAGCGCACTTACTACCTCCGTTTTGAGCACCACAGCCCGCTGTCTGAGCGGCCCATGCTGCTCACGGCGGTTAACTATATGGAAGGCGCTTCGTTCATGAGCATGATCACGGGTGGTGTTTTGGGTGTCGCCGCGCTGTTATTGGTACTGTGCCTTGCCGCCAGTGTGCTGGGGCAAAATAAGTTGTTTCTTTGGTTGGGCCTTTGGGTGCTGGCGCTGCTGCTGACGCAGCTCATATGGCTGGGCTTTGGCGGCTGGCACCTGTGGCCGCACAGCGCCTACATCAATGTGGTCATGACATGGGTCGCACCTTTGCTGTCTGTAGCTGCAGGCAGCTGGTTTTGCGCCCAGGCCAGCTACGCGCGGGACAGCCACCGCTTTCTGTACTGGTTGTTGGTTGGCGTAGCGCTGGGTTGCTTGCTGGTAGCAGGACTGGTAGGGGCGATTTTTAACATGCTGCCGCGCAGCCTGCTCAACGCCTGGGCTGCATTCAGCGTGGCGGCTATTTTAGGCAGCTTGGGCTGGCTAGCTTACCGCGGCCAGCGCTGGAACCTGTGGCTGTTAGGCGGCTGCCTGCTTATCAGCATCGCCGCTATTGTCAGGCTGACATTTAACTACGGGCTGGTAGCGCACTTGGAAACCGCCCAAACCATCGGTATTATTCTGGTCTACGTTGGCATGCTGTGGTTGCTATTGGCATTGGTCTGGCGCAGCCGAGAGGCTCTTTTAGAACAAGAGCGCTCGGCCGTAGTGACCAGCCATGACGCTGATACCGGCTTAGCGCTACCGCAAGTTGCCCTGCTGCGCCTGCCTAAAATGCTGCTGCGGGCCAACCGATTTTCTAGCGGCTGTGGTGTGCTGCTGCTGCGCTGGCAAGCAGCAGAAAGTCTGTCGGGCCTAGCGCACACCCAGCAGCGCGCTGCTGTGCTCAAGCGCTTGGGCACTATCCTGCGCCGCGCCATCCGCGAAGTAGATACCGCCGTGCGCTACGAAAACGACCATTTTTTAATTTTGGTAGAAGGCCCTGTCAGCCGCGACGCTTTGACCGTGCTGTCATCGCGTATTTTGGCCGCCTGCCTGCACGCAGCCAGAAACGCCAAAACCCCTGATGCCTTCAACCAGCACGTGGCCATTTGGCAAGGTGCAGCGTCAAACAGCACGGCCGACGAGGTGATGGAGTTGCTTAAAGCACGCCTTAACCAAATGTCACAAGGCACCCAGCGCAGGGTGCAGTTTGTGGACACGTCAGACAGTGTGCCCAGTTTTAACCCTGGACAAACTGCGGCACAGCGTAAAGCAGAGCTGCTGGGCAAAATAGACGCGGTGCACGCAGCTGTGCGCCAAGACCTGCCCACGGAGCCAGCCAAGATGTAGTCTTAGCATAGCGGGCTAGATTTTTTAGTGTTTCTACGCTATCGCCCAAGTAAATTGGTCATTAGTAGCTATCAAATTAATATTTTCTGCAGTTTGGTTACGGTTTGGCTTGCGCAACTTAAGCGCTTTGGTTTACTATGCACGCCTTACTCTTTTCTTATCGAAAGACGGCCATGATGAAACTAGGTTACACCATAGTCTATGTGCCCAACGTAGCTGCGTCTATCGCGTTTTATGGGCTGGCCTTCGGTCTGCAGCGCGGCTTTGTGCACGATGGGGGCGACTACGGCGAGCTGGTAACTGGCGAGACCACGCTGTCGTTTGCAGCGCACAGCCTGGGCCACAGCAATTTACCCGCTGGCTATGTAGAGGCCAGCGCCTCGCCCCAGCCGCTGGGCATGGAGATTGCGCTGGTAACTGACGATGTACCCGCTGCGCACGCCAAGGCACTGGCTGCAGGCGCTACCGAGCTTAAAGCGCCTACCCTCAAGCCTTGGGGCCAAACGGTGTCTTACCTGCGCTGCCCAGACGGCAGCCTGGTGGAGCTGTGCACACCGGTGGGGTAGGCGAAGGCCTGCTCAGGGCTTATTTCAACGGATTGGCCAGTGCAAACCACAGACCAATACCGGTAGCGGTGATGCCAATGCCCAGACACGAACCGATAGCACCCATGCCGATCATGTGGCCTACGGCCAAGGGGAGAGGGTTGATACTTTGCATAAGGTACTCTCTTTTTTGATAAGGATGGTGTGCAAGCTCACCACGCTTTTTGCTTGGACTTGCGGGTCACTAAATACAGCAACGGGCCAAACGAGCCGGCCACCAGCGACAGCGCAAGCCAAGGCCACACATTGCGGCCAGTAGCTTTAGCTTCGTGCCACATCCACAGCATGGCCAGCGACACGGCTATCACCAAATCGGCCAGCACTTGGCCTGCGCCGAAAGTTTTAAAGTGTGGCGCGAAGAGGCCCCAGTAGCCGTGCTGCCACAGCGCTACGGCGCTTAATGCGCCAAACAAAATCAAAATGATGGTCAATATTACGCGTTGCATACCAAGTCCTTTAATGGGTTGGCGTTCAGTATCTGGTGCTTACGTCATGCGCGCAATTACCTGTGAGGTCATTGAATCTGCGCAGGCCTATGGTTCAATCCAAGCATGAATGTGCTCACCCATACCTTGCCCATCACCTTGCAGCAGGCGCGCAAGGCCAAACGCTTAAGCCAGCTGGAGCTGTCGATGCGCCTACTGGTGTCGCAGCGGCATGTGAGCTTTGTAGAAAGCGGCCGCGCCAAGCCCAGCCGAGAATTGTTGATGGCTTGGCTGCACGAGCTAGACGCGCCGCTGGTGGTGCGCAACGCTGCCATGCTGCAGGCAGGCTATGCGCCGGCATACAGCGCAGCGCCGCTGGGCGACCCCAATTTAGCGCAGGCTAACAACGCGCTGGTACAGCTGATCAAGGTGCACAATCCGCAGCCTGCGCTCGTATTGGATGCGCAGTGGAATGTGCTGCACTGGAACAATGGCGGCAAATGGCTGGCCAGCACGTTGGTGCCGTGGGCTGCAGACGTGCTGAGCGCACAAACCGCCAGCAGCCCACCGATCAACCTGCTGGACATGCTGGCGCACCCGAAGGCTTTTGCAAAACCATGCTGAACCTGGCCGAAGTAGGCCCCGCACTGCTGGCGCATTTGCGAGATGATGCGTCGGTACAACCCGCGCTCACGCCGAAGATCGAGGCGTTTGCCAAGTTGCTGCGTGACCGCATAGGTGGCCAAAATCCCTACGCCACGTGGCATGGCCAAGCGGCACCGGTGTTGACATCGCGCTTTGCCACAGCGCATGGCGAGCTGGCGTTTTTTAGCATGTTTACCACCTTTGGCACGCCCCAAGACATCACGCTGGCGTCGCTGCGGGTAGAGCATATGTTTGCGGCCGATGCGGCTACGTTGGCGGTGTTGAAGTCGTGTGTGTAACCCCAAGCCGCATCAGCGCGCGTTCCAAAACAGCGCTCCCAAATAACAGAACATAGAAAACATAAGACAAATCACTCAAAGCAGAGCGTTTACCAGTCAAAATGGCCTACTGCCCAAGTATTTATTGATTATTGTGCTATGAAATTAATATTTTTACTGGCTACATCACTTCATAAAAACGCATCTCCACCCGATCAGGGTAGCGCGCCCCAGTGCCTATAAAAATACTTTGCGTCATCCAGTGCAGGGACGGGCTTTCTACCTCGAAGCTGGGCACACAGCGAAAGTACACGCGCTCGGGCGGCACGGCCTCGCCACGTACCAGCTTGGCCATGTCATCCGCGCTGCCTCGGCGCAAGGCGCGGTTGTGCACATACACATGTGAGCCATCGTCTAACCGCAGCACATAGCGTGCATCCAGCTCGGCCGTAGTGTCGCTCAGCACCAGCTGAAAATCTGCGCCGCCGGGCAGCACCGCACCGCGCAGGGTGCCGCGCACCGTGCCGCCAGTAATGGGGATGACACGGCGCATGCCTTGCGAACGCACGCCCTGCACATGGCCGGCATCCAGGGGTTTAGCGACAAACACCGTCAGGTCGCACAGATGGTTCAGGGTAGGTGCTAGAAGTGACATGGCGGGCGCGCTTTCTGGAGGTAACATTCTGGCTATGAATGTACTCGACACTAGTGCGGCCCATGCGCACCCTTTAGCGCACCTATTACCACAAACTTTGCCGCCATACTTGCCACCGTCTTTCACACCTCAAATTCACCTGTACCAAGACTGGCTAAAGCACGAACGGGGTTTAAGTTTTGCCAACTATGACGCGCTGCACCATTGGTCAGTCACAGACTTGAATGCGTATTGGCAGTCGGTGTGGGATTATTTTGCTGTGCAGTCGCCCACGCCCCATACCCGCGCGCTGGTGGCAGACCGTATGCCGCATGCACAATGGTTTGTGGGCGCGCAAGTCAACTATGCACAACAAGTGCTGCGGCATGCACAAGCCGCGCATGCCGCAGGATTTGCAGCTATTGTTAGTGACAACGAGTTGGGCCAAGTGCAAGAGCTCAGCTGGCCCGAGCTAAAACGCCAAGTCGCCTGCATCGCGCTGCAGTTGCAAGCCATGGGCGTGCAGCGCGGTGACCGCGTGGCCGCCTATATGCCCAACATCCCCGAGTCCATGGTGGCCTGCTTAGCGGTGATGAGCCTGGGTGCGGTGTGGAGCGTATGCGCACCCGACATGGGCACCCTTGCCGTGCTAGACAGGTTCAGCCAAATCACCCCCAAGGTGTTGATTGCAGTGGATGGGGTGTACTACGGCGGCAAGGCACTAGGCCGCAGCGCTGTGGTGCAGTCGCTTTGCGCAGGCTTACCAACTGTGCGGCATGTGGTGGTGTTAAAGACTGCTTTTTCAGACAGCGATAACACTATTAAAACAATAGCTGGTCAATTAGCAAATACTTGGGCGACAAGCCGAAATGATGCGCAAATAGCTGCTTTTGAACCGGTGTGCTTGCCTTTTGAGCATCCGCTGTGGATTGTGTATTCAAGTGGCACCACCGGGCTGCCCAAGCCGATAGTGCATGGCCACGGCGGCATCATTATGGCGCTGCTGTCGATGAAAAGCCTGGGCAATGATGTGGGTTGCAGCTACCACGCTAACTCGTGGGGCGAGCGCTACCACTGGTACAGCTCAACAGGCTGGGTGATGTGGAACGCGCAGATGGCGGGCCTGGCCACAGGCACCACCATTTGTATTTACGACGGCAACCCATCGGGAAGCAAAGACAAGGTGGACTGGACGGTGCTGTGGCGCTTTGCTGCGCGGCACAAGGTGACGTACTTTGGCGCAGGCGCGGCTTTTTACACCAATTGCATGAAGGCAGGGCTCGACGTTGCCAGCTGCGGCGACTTGCACCGCGTGCGCGCGCTGGGCAGCACCGGGTCGCCACTGCCAGAAGATGTGCAGCGCTGGGGAATTGAGGAGTTTAAGAAGCTAGGCACACCAGAGATCTGGTGGTGCAATATATCAGGCGGTACCGATTTTTGCGGCGCGTTTATTGGTGGTAACCGCGAGCTGCCGCAAGTGCCTGGCCAGATGCAATGCCGATTACTCGGCTGCGCGGTAGAAGCCTGGAACGAAGATGGCCAGCCCGTGATGGGCGAGGTGGGCGAGTTGGTATGCACACAGCCCATCCCGTCGATGCCGCTGTATTTTTGGAACGACGAAGGCGACAAGCGCTACTTGTCGAGCTACTTTGACATGTACACCATGGCGGACGGCCAAGGTGGCCGCAAGCCCGTGTGGCGGCATGGCGACTGGCTTAAGATTGGCGCAGACGGTGGCTGCATCATCTATGGCCGCAGCGATGCCACCATTAACCGCATGGGCCTGCGCATGGGCACCAGCGAGATTTACAGCGCCGTAGAAGCCCTGCCCGAGGTGCTGGACTCGATGGTGGTAGACCTAGAGTATTTGGGAAAAGAAAGCTATATGCCGCTGTTTGTGGCGCTGCGCCCTGGTATTACTTTGGACGCTGCACTGAAAGACAAAATTAACCACGCAATAAAGACTGCGCTGTCGCCACGATTTATACCCAACACGATTGAACAGGTTGCTGAAATACCGCGCACGCTCAGCGGCAAGAAGCAAGAGCTGCCGATCAAAAAGCTGCTGCTGGGCCAGCCGCTGGAGAAGGTGGTGAACCAGGATGCGATGGCTAACCCCAGCTGCTTGGATTGGTATGTGGCTTTTGCGCAGCAGCATCTGCGGCGGGCTAGCTAGCAATCTTGGTTTTGTACGGGATCTGGTCGATGGTGTACTCAGCTACGCGGCTGTCCTCCATGGCTGCCTAGGGCAGCCTACTCCCCCTTGAT
>JAYSRE010000195.1:0-3032 GCA_043721235.1 Polaromonas sp.
CCGCGCTAGAGCGACGCGGCTAGTGCGGCGCAGCTAGGAGCCTAGCTGCGGGCCGCCGCCGCACGCAGCTTGTCTTTTTTGCTGGGCCGCAGGCCCTTAACACCGCCGTTGGACTTACCGCCGTTGGACTTCTCCCCAGGAGACGACAGTTGCGCAGCCTCCGTGCGTTCTGACACCACCGCAGTAGGCTCAAAACCTGCTATGTGCTCCAGCACCACATTCAAGCTTTGGCGCTTTTCTATCAAAGCCCAGTGCGCGTGCATGGCCGCAGTTACAAAGCTCACAGCCAACCCGCGCTCACCGGCACGGCCGGTGCGGCCAATGCGGTGGGTGTAGTCCACCGCAGAGCGCGGCAGGTCGTAGTTCACCACCACGGGCAGCTGGTTAATGTCAATACCGCGTGCAGCCAGGTCGGTGGCCACCACCACTTGCAGTTTTTTGGCTTTAAAGTCCATCAACACTTGGCTGCGCTTGCCTTGGCTCAGCTGGCCATGAAAAGGCTCGGCGCTGATGCCCGCTGCGCGCAGCTTAACGGCAATAATTTCAGTAGTATGCCCGGTGGCTGCAAACACCAGCACACGGCTGTATTTTTCAGTGCTGATGAGGTGGCGCAGCAACTGGGTGCGCCGGGGTGCATCCACCGCAATGGCGCGCTGCGCAATGTCCACCGCCGCCTGTGGTGCGGCAATCACCTCAACCCGCAGCGGGTTGAGCAGCATGCTGCTGGCCAGCGCTTCAATCTCTGGCGGAAAAGTGGCAGAAAAAAACAGGTTTTGCCTACGCGGCGGCAGCAGCGCCAGTATGCGGCCCAGCTCGTCGCCAAAGCCCATGTCCAGCAGACGGTCAGCCTCGTCCAGCACCAGGGTGCGCAGCTGCGCTAGGCTTAGCGCATTGCTGCCCAGCAAGTCCAGCAGCCGCCCAGGGGTAGCCACAACGATATCGGCCCCGCCGCGCAAGTGCATCATTTGCGGGTTAATTGACACGCCGCCAAACACCACTGCCACTTTAATGCGCAGGGGCAGGTACTTGGCCAAACTGTTGACTGCATTGCCCACCTGCACCGCCAGCTCACGCGTGGGCACCACCACCAGGCTGTGGGTGCTGCGCTGTTTGCTGACGGGCTCTAGCGCAATTTGCTGCAGCAATGGCAGCGCAAAAGCCGCTGTTTTACCCGACCCCGTTTGCGCCGAAGCCAGCACGTCGCGCCCCAGCAAGACAGCCGGAACAGCTGCTGTTTGAATGGCCGTAGGCACAGCAAAACCCTCATCCTTCAGGGCGCGCTGCAAGGCGGGCAGTATGAGGGGCGAAAAACCTAAGGCAGAAAATGGCATGGGGGAAGGTGAAGGTTACTACCAGCTGTTGCTGCGTGTAGATTAGCGCAAAAGAGAATAACTTCTAGTGTAAGCCAGCCAGCAAATGCAAGACGCTTCAACGTTTACAGATGCTAAGTCTGAAGACTTCTCGCATTGAACGCAATTTAGGAGTTAGGCTGCTAAAGCATAGAAATTGGCTTGTACGACAGAACAGCTGCATTAAAGGCTGCAAACGCTTGGTTGGCTACATTTTCAAAATAATTTACTGGCAGTTCTACAGCTTCAATAAGCTGCGGCGTGCCGTCTACTTTCCCCATAAACAGTCTATCAAACTCTGTTCCTTTAACAAGTCAACTTAAATTGGCTTGGTACCGTGCGCGGGGCGTAATGGGTGCAATCTAGCTAGTGAGCACTGGTAATTTTGCGCGCATAAACGCTCGCGTCTTGAATAATTTTGAGAGCACTTCCATACTGCAAGTTGACCGAAATAGCTGGCCCACTAAAATCCTTGCCTCCGATTAGAACTTCTTGATCTTCATTTTTATAAATAAACAATTCGTATCCACAATCCGAAAGTGAAAAAGGTGAAATTACATAGTCCCAACAGTTTTCCACACCCTCTTCAAGTCCACTAGGATATGTTAGTTTGTACAAACTGCGTAGTAACTCTAGTCCTTGCAAATGGTTAAGATGCGGCGGCAAGAAAATTGGCTTTGAAAAATTTTTTACTTTATTAGAAAAACTCTTTAGCATCAAATTAATTTGCACATTTAGAGTTTCTGAGCGGCATATGGTTGGGCCCAATTTCTCGCAGTCTAAATAAATATAGAACAAACCTTCACAAAATGTTCCACTGCTCCATTCATCGACCTTCTCAATCAAAATTGCAAATTTGCGTGGGTCTCCAAATATCATTTTAATTGCCTCATTTTCCCGCTGGCCGTTGTTTGTCAGGTGGCCTTTCTGGACCGCCTGGAGTTACGCTACTTCCTGGAAGTCTTCTGACAGTTACAGGAATTTTTTCAGGATTTAATGGCGAAGCCGTATCGCCGGTGCTGCCTGACCAATGCCATTGACCAACATTATTGTATGAAAAACGATGTATTTCACCATTTGAGTCGACTGAATACCTTGTGTCCGCGCTGTTAGGGCTAGACACAGAATTGTTAAATAATTCAAGTGAATTTCTTGGCTCAACACCAGCACCGCTAAGGTATTGAGGACCAAGTGTATGCTTAGGAATTGACTCCAATTCCAAGCCATTAGTGCCAATTACAGGTGTTGGATTTGGCAATGTTTTGGGGTCGGTTGCGCCTTGCGCAATCGTAATCCCCGGCCCATCTGGCGGCGTAGCTGGAAAGCCCAAAAAGTCTCTTATCCTGTCCAATACAGTCGGCGTTGTGACCGTAGTGTTCGGCTGCGGTGGCGTGATCTGGTTGCCTCCCGTATTATCCGGCCCCAGCGGCGGTGTAACAGGCGTAGTGATGGGCGGCTGCGCTGCCAGCGGGGTGCCGGGGCTGGGGGGTGTGCCTGTGGGGATGGTGGGCAGGCCCGCATAACTTAGGACCCCATTAATCCCAGTAACAATAAACTTTACTGGTGGCGGCGCGTAAGAAAACAGCTGATCATTGCTGGGCAGCGACCAGCCCGGTATATCGCCAGGCACAGGCGTGCTTTGCATAGGCTGACCTGTGTAGGGGTCAATCGGCGCGGTGCGCG
>JAYSRE010000196.1:0-7841 GCA_043721235.1 Polaromonas sp.
AGCTATCACTGTGGCAGCACGGCGCGCAGCGCGAGCTGCTTTTGCGCGACAACGGCACAGGTATGTCCGTTGCGAGCCGTGCTGTGTCCTTAGAGGCTATAGGTCAGCCTGTTGCAGCGATCCTGCGCCAAGGTTTAGGGCTTGACTCCATGCGGGTGCGCAGCAAATTGATGGGAGCCCAGCTGCGCTTTAGCCGACCCAAACAAGGCGGCACATTGCTGGCTGTGCGGTGGAAAAATGCCTAAAGTACCTTTGCATAACTTTTAAAATTAGCAATATTACTTATACCAGATAGCTAAATTAGCTAAGTGCCGTTGAGTCTGAATTAGCGTACGATGAACCATATGTAACAAACTGCACGTATTTTGCTAGCTGAGTTGATTTAATTTAAATTATGTTGCCCATTGCCTCCACATACACCCGCACCATCGAAGGCCGCTTTATCGCCTTTGGCCCCTCCAACACACTGGACGGCACGCTCAAAAAACTGCTGCGGGCTGTGGACAGTAAAACTAGCACTTCCACGTTGGAGATCCAGCATGCCACGCTAGGTAATGTTGCGCAGCTGCTAAAGCAGCTAGAGGCCGAAGGTTTGATTCAAGACAAAAAGCAGGCTGCCAGCAACAGCAGTTTCATCGATCACAGCGGCTTTGCGTCTTCAAGCCAGTTTGCTGACTCCGGTGCGGCCCACTACGAAGGCGCGAGCAGTGCCGGTTCAGGCCAAGCAAGCACCAGGGACGGTGTGTTGGACAAGCAACTGCTCCTGGGTGCGCAGGCCCAAGCGGGTGACAAGGCTGAAAATTGGGTCACCACTGTGCCCGGTGGCCTTGATCAAGCGCCCTCTATGTCCCTGGAAAGCTTGGTAGCCCAACGCGTGCAGGCCATCACCGACACCATGGCCACCTTTGTGCTTACCTACCTGCCCGCGCAGGCCTTCAGCATGCTCAAAGAGTTAGAGTCGTTGCGCACCCATGCGCAGTTGCAAGCTTGCCTGCCCAGTTATGCGCAGCTAGTACAGACTGCGGGCACCGCAGGCCAACAGCATTTGACCGCGCTAGACCAGACAATACAACGGAATTTTTAGCTCTGTACCGCATAAAATTCGGTGATGACAGCATCAAACAGTATTTATGGTGATTTAGACAAGATTGACTTGAAGATATTGAACGCCCTGCAAACCGACGGGCGCATCAGCAACCTTAAACTGGCCGAGCTGGTGGCTTTAAGCCCCACCGCTGTGCTGGCCCGTACCCAGCGCCTGCAGCGGGACGGCTATATTTTGGGCTATGAGGCGCGGCTTAACCCGGCCAAGCTGGGCCGGGGCCTGACGGTGTTTGTAGAAGTGTTGCTAGAGCGCACCACGCCTCAAGTATTTGACCAATTTAAAGCCGCCGCCCAAGCCCGCCCCGAGATACTGGAGTGCCATATGGTGGCAGGCGGTTTTGACTACTTGCTCAAAACCCGCGTGCGCGACATGGCCGCTTACCGCGACTTTGCTGCCATTGCCCTGTGGCAGCTGCCCGGTGTGCGCGAGACCCGCACCTACGCGGTGATGGAAGAAGTCAAGGAGACCACCCGGCTGGTACTTTGAGGCTACAAAAAACGATAGGGTTGGGCCCCCGCCTGTAGCGTGCGCAGCACATGCCTGCGGCGTAAGCACGTTATCGTGCAATTTTTGTGCCCCCGAGCGTGGTGTACGGACAAAGCTGGGTACCATATTGCTTTCGCGCGTGCGATGGCGCTGCCTGGTGTGCTTCACTCTGGGCATACAAAAATGGTTGGGTAAATAGGTTTGGTAGATTCTGGATTTCAAGGCGGTTTGGCACCTTTGGTGTTTGTGCGCCCCGTAGGCTTTTCGGCGGCTGATTCTTTGCGCCTGATGCAAGCGGCCCAGCGCATCAGCGAAGTGGTGCGCTGGCGTTTGGCCCCGCAAGGCGTGCAGTCTGACATTTACCTGGCCCATGCCCACTGTGTGCGCTACGCGCGTGCATCGGCGCCAACGCCTATCGCCAGTTCCAGTTATGGCAACCACAGCAGCGGGCACAGTAGTTTTTATGAGCATTCCCAGCTGACGGTAGATGCCCAAGGTTGGCATAACCACCACCCCGTGTGCGTGTTGGGCCGTGCCAGCCCTGAACAACAAGAGGTGAACGACTCAGGCTACACCGCGCTGGCTTCGTTGGTTTTCCCCGACGCGCTGCAAGAGCTTAGCGTGGGCTTGGCCCGCCTACAAAACGAGCTGATCAGCCTGCGCATGCTCTACGCGTTGGGCCGCAGTGCTTGGGAGCAGCGCAGCCGCTGGAAAACCCACCGCCTGCAACTAAGCAACGGAGCCCGCTTGCTGGCGGTGATAGAGCCGCAAGAGTGGCGCATTCACCTGCTGGGCGAATGCACCGTAAGCGAGCTGGAAGCCGCCTACCTGCAGGCAGTGCCCATGTCCAGCGGCTTTGCCGCCGCTGCGTTTGATATTTTGCCGCTGGAAAGTGCCTTGTGGGAGTTTGCCAAACGCTGCCCAGAAGGGCTGCTCACCCAGATGGTGCCCAGTGTGTACTTAAGCCAGCGGCTGACCCACCGCCGCCATACGCAGCTAAGCGACCGCGCACTGGGTGACCACTGCGTAGCCTTGCTTAAAGCACTAGACACCAGCTCGACCACCGCCGACACCCTGCAAAAACACCTGCGCCTTACCCGCCCGGCGCTGCTGCGTGCACTGGCCAGCTTGGCGCTGATTCGCGCCATCCACCCCGAGCCTAAGTCGCGCGGTGTATGGGGCTGGCTGCCGCGCTGGTGGCGCAGAAAAGTGTTTGGCCCTTCAGGGCTGTTTTAGTTGCTTTTGGCCTTGCGTTGGCCAAAAATAGCGCTGCCCACCCGCACCATCGTGCTGCCGCACTGCACTGCAGCGGCCATGTCAGCGCTCATGCCCATCGACAGCGTATCGCAGCCCGTATGGGCCTGTTTTATATGGTCAAACAAGGTTCTCGCCCAAGCAAATGCTGCATGAGTAGCTATTAAATCAGTAGTAGGCTCAGGAATCACCATGATGCCGCGCAGCTCCATCTGGGGCAGTGCAGCTACCTCGTTGGCCAATCCAGCAGCAGCGTCGGGCGTTACGCCCGACTTATTGGCCCCGCCGTCAATATTGACCTGGATGCACACCTGCAGCGGCGCCATGCCGGGCGGGCGCTGCTGGCTTAGGCGCTGGGCAGTTTTAAGCCGGTCTATGCTGTGCACCCAGGCAAAATGCGCCGCTACGTCGCGGGTTTTGTTGCTTTGTATGGGGCCTACCATGTGCCATACCGCCTCTGACAGCTCTCCCGAGCGGGTCAGCTGGGCTATTTTGTCGGTGCCTTCTTGCACGTAGTTTTCGCCAAACTGGCGCTGCCCTGCGCTGTAGGCTTCGCGCACCGCGTCCAGGCCCCAGGTTTTGCTCACGGCCAGAAGGCTCACTTCGGTGGGGTTTCGCCCACAGTCTGTGCAGGCCGCGTCAATCTGTGCGCGCACGGTTTGTAGATTCTGGTAAATCATGCCCATAATGTGTTTCTTTGAATTGCGATAGGGTTGTTGCTTATCGTGATGTAACTATTATGGACACACCCTATGGACATTACCCAGCTTTTGGCCTTCAGCGTTAAGAACAAAGCCTCAGACCTGCACTTATCCGCCGGCCTGCCCCCGATGATTCGCGTACACGGCGATGTGCGGCGTATTAACGTGGAGCCGCTAGACCACAAGCAGGTGCACGCCATGGTGTACGACATCATGAACGATGGCCAACGCAAGCAGTACGAAGAGTTTTTAGAAGTTGACTTTTCTTTTGAAATTGACGGTTTGGCGCGTTTTCGGGTGAACGCATTTAACCAAAACCGGGGCGCTGCTGCCGTGCTGCGTACCATTCCGTCCAAAATTATGACACTGGAGCAGCTTAACTGCCCTAAGATTTTTGCCGACCTGGCCATGAAACCGCGCGGCATGGTGCTGGTAACCGGCCCCACGGGCTCGGGCAAGTCCACCACGCTAGCGGCCATGGTTAACCACCTCAACGAGACCGAATACGGCCATATTTTGACTGTAGAAGACCCGATCGAGTTTGTGCACGAGTCTAAAAAATGCCTGATCAACCAGCGCGAGGTTGGCCCCATGACCTTGTCGTTTGCCGCCGCTTTAAAGTCAGCCCTGCGCGAAGACCCGGACGCTATTTTGGTAGGCGAAATGCGTGACCTGGAAACCATTCGCCTGGCCATGACGGCGGCTGAAACCGGCCACTTGGTGTTTGGCACGCTGCACACCTCCAGTGCAGCAAAAACCATCGACCGCATTATTGACGTGTTCCCGGCGGAAGAAAAAGAAATGATCCGCTCGATGTTGTCCGAGTCGCTGCAGGCGGTGATCTCGCAAACTCTGTGCAAAACCAAAGACGGCAGTGGCCGCGTGGCAGCACATGAGATTATGCTGGGCACCAGCGCCATACGCAACCTGATACGCGAGGCCAAAGTGGCGCAAATGTACTCGTCCATCCAAACCGGTAACAGCGTGGGTATGCAAACCCTGGACCAAAACCTTACCGACTTGGTCAAACGCAACATGATCTCGTCTGCCGAGGCGCGCAGCAAAGCCAAAATCCCTGACAACTTTGTAGGCTAATTTTTATAAGGAGGTGCTCTCATGGAGCGCGACCAAGCTAGTAAATTCATCAACGACCTTTTAAAGTTGATGGTCAGCCGCAACGGCAGTGATTTGTTCATCACCGGTGACTTTCCGCCCGCCATCAAGGTGGACGGCAAGGTCACCAAAGTCTCGCCACAGCCGCTGACAGCAGGCCACACGCTGGCGCTGGCCCGTTCGATCATGAACGACAAGCAGGCCGCTGAGTTTGAGCGCACCAAGGAGTGCAACTTTGCCGTTGCACCGCCCGGTGTGGGTCGCTTTCGGGTGAACGCGTTTATCCAGCAAGGCAAGGTGGGCATGGTCATGAGAACCATCCCTGCCACGCTGCCCACCATCGACGTGCTGGGCCTGCCCCAAGTGCTTAAAGATGTGACTATGACCAAACGGGGCTTGGTCATCTTGGTGGGTGCCACCGGCTCTGGTAAATCTACCTCGCTGGCCGCCATGGTAGACCACCGTAACGAAAATTCGTTTGGTCACATCATCACCATCGAAGACCCGGTAGAGTTTGTGCACCCGCACAAAAACTGCGTGGTAACCCAGCGCGAGGTGGGGCTGGACACCGACAGCTGGGAAGCGGCGCTGAAAAACACGCTGCGCCAAGCACCCGATGTGATTTTGATGGGCGAGGTGCGCGACCGTGAAACCATGGAGCACGCTGTAGCCTTTGCCGAAACTGGCCACCTGTGCATGTGCACCCTGCACGCCAACAGCGCCAACCAAGCGCTGGACCGCATTATTAACTTCTTCCCCGAAGAGCGCCGCACCCAGCTGCTGATGGACCTGTCGCTTAATTTGCGCGCCATGGTCTCGCAGCGCTTGGTGCCCAAGCAAGACGGCAAAGGCCGTTTTGCGGCAGTAGAAATCATGCTTAACACCCCGCTGATCTCTGATTTGATCTTTAAAGGCGACGTCTCTGAGATCAAGGAGATCATGAAGAAAAGCCGCAACTTGGGCATGCAAACCTTTGACCAAGCGCTGTTTGACGGTTTTGAAAATAATTCCATCACCTTTGAAGACGCCCTGCGCAACGCCGACTCGGTGAACGACCTGCGCCTGCAGATCAAACTGAACTCGCAACGCGCCAAAACGGTAGACCTGGCCGCAGGCACCGAGCATTTGCAAATTATGTAAGCCTTTAATTGCTTACTGCCTTATTGCCTCATTGCCTTATTGTTTTACTGCCAGATGAAAACTTACGAACCAACCCCTGCTAAAAAAGTCGCTTTTCTAGGTCTGGGCGTGATGGGATACCCCATGGCCGGGCACTTGCACAATGCGGGCCACCAAGTGGCGGTGTACAACCGCACTGCGGCTAAATCTGCAGCTTTTTGCGCAGCATTTGCTGGGGCCACACACGGGCTATCCCCTAAAGACGCGGTTAAAGACGCAGACATGGTGTTTTGTTGCGTAGGCAACGATGACGACTTGCGCAGCGTGGTACTGGGCGCTAGCTTGGGCGGCGGTAAGCGGAATGGGTCTGGCGCGCTGGCCGGCATGAAGCCCGGTGCCATTTTGGTAGACCACACCACGGCCTCTGCCGACGTGGCGCGCGAGCTGTACGCCGCTGCCCAGTCCGCAGGCCTGCACTTTGTAGATGCGCCGGTGTCAGGCGGCGAAGCGGGTGCCAAAAACGGCCAGCTCACAGTGATGTGCGGTGGAGACCCAGCCGCCTTCAGCTTAGCCCAGCCGGTAGCAATGGCTTTTTCAAAAGCCTTCACCCACATGGGCGAAGCCGGTGCCGGGCAGCTGACCAAAATGGTCAACCAAATTTGTATTGCAGGCTTGGTGCAGGGCCTGAGCGAGGCAGTGGCGTTTGGCCAAAAAGCCGGCCTAGACGTGAACTTGGTGCTGGACGTGATTGGTAAAGGCGCAGCGCAAAGCTGGCAGCTAGACAACCGAGGCAAAACCATGGTCTCTGACCAGTTTGACTTTGGCTTTGCGGTGGACTGGATGCGCAAAGACTTGGGACTGGTGCTAGACGAAGCCAAACGCAACGGTGCACGCTTGCCAGTTACCGCCTTGGTGGACCAGTTCTATGCCGATGTGCAGCAGATGGGTGGACGGCGTTGGGATACGTCCAGCTTGGTCAAGCGGTTGCGTTAGACGCTGGTAATGACACTCCTAAATTAATAGCTACTCATTGAGCATTTCCTTGGGCGATAAGGCTAAAACGCTTAAAAACTCTCGTTTCTGTGTTTGCCACGGTGTTGCAGTGTTGTAGTGCTCGAAGATGTTTTCACAGAGTTATCTCGTTTGCACGGTTGGGTGTTTGCCAACCGCCCTCTCAACTGGACATACCAGAAATCGGTCGGTCAGCAAACACCCAACCGTGTGCGACCCAGTTAGCGTGCAACCGGTAGTCTCCGGCAAATTTTGGTGTTCAATACAGGCGGCTCTCTAGCCCGGAATCCACAAAACTAGCGCTTCAGACAGCCGCTACTTCAACCACCCCCGCTTGCGAAAATACAGCATAGGCAGTACCGCCGAGCAGGCCATCAGCATCAGTGCCGCCGGGTAGCCCCAAGTTTGCGCCAGCTCCGGCATGTGCACAAAGTTCATGCCGTAGATGCTGGCAATCAAGGTAGGCGGAAGCAAGGCTACGCTGGCGACAGAGAAAATCTTGATGATTTTGTTTTGGTTGATGTTAATGAAGCCGACCGTGGCATCCATCAAAAAGTTAATTTTGTCGAACAAAAATACCGTGTGGCTGTCCAGCGAATCAATGTCGCGCAGAATTTGCCGTGCCTCCTCGTTCTGCTCGCCCGACAGCATGCGGCTGCGCATCATGAAACTCAAGGCGCGGCGCGTGTCCATCATGTTGCGGCGAATGCGGCCGTTCAAATCTTCTTCTTTGGCGATGGTGGCCAGCACTTCGGCAGCCACTTCGTCGGTCACCGCGCCGCTGAGGACTTTACCGCTGATGTGCTCAAGCGCATCGTGCACGCCCTCTAACGCGTCAGCAGAATATTCGGCATCGGCATCGTAGAGCTTGAGCAGCACATCACGGGAGTCTTCAATCAAGCCTGGCAGGCGGCGTGCGCGCATGCGCAGCAGGCGAAACACGGGGACATCCTGGTCGTGGATGGAGAACAGCACGCCTTTGCTTTTCAGGTCTGCGTTGTGCAGGTTCAAGATGAAGGCGACCCGTTCGGTGCGGGAGTCGGCGTTGTCTT
>JAYSRE010000197.1:0-3000 GCA_043721235.1 Polaromonas sp.
CTTGCTACAGTACGTGCTTGACACTGTCTTCACAAATCTCCACTACGCGCTATATTGCCTTTGATGCACTGGCCACTTTGGTCGCCGTGGTCGATCTGCGTGCGCGGGTGCTGTTTGCTAACGCTGCGCTAGAAGATGCTTTAGGCACATCGCGGCGCTTGATAGAGGCAGGGCTGCTGACAGAGCATTTTGTTGAGCCACAGGCCCTACAGGCCGCTTTAAGCGGGGTTGCCAGCAACGCCTTTGCCACGTTGCGCTACGATACCATGCTAAAAAAGCCCGGCGCAGAACACATTCCCGTGCACGTCATCATTGCGCAAACCGAGCGTGCAGACGAAGTTATTGTAGAGCTGCTGCCCTTGCAGCAGCAGGCCAAGCTAGACCGCGAAGAGCGCTTGACTGAGCAAGCGCAAACCAACAAAGAGCTTATACGCAACCTGGCCCACGAAATCAAAAATCCGCTGGGCGGTATCCGTGGTGCGGCCCAGCTGCTGCAACTTGAGCTAGAGAGCAAAGAGCTGACCGAATACACCCAGGTCATCATCCACGAGGCTGACCGTTTGCAAACCTTGGTAGACCGGCTGCTGGCACCGCACCGCAAACCGCATGTGGTGGACGATGTGAATATTCACGAAGTATGCGAAAGAGTGCGCGCTTTGATCGTGGCCGAATTTCAAGCAGGCCCCAGGGGCACAGGGCGGCCCGGCCTGCGCGTAGTGCGCGACTACGACACCTCAATCCCTGATTTTCGCGGCGACAAAGAGCAGCTGATTCAAGTAGTGCTTAACATTGCACACAACGCTGCGCAGGTGCTGGGCGAGCGCATGCTACAAGGCGATGCCTGCATTACGCTGAAGACGCGGATTGCGCGACAAGTCACATTTGGCAAGCGGCGCTATAGATTGGCACTGGAATTGCATGTCATAGACAATGGACCGGGCATACCGGATGAGATCAAAGACCGCATTTTTTACCCGCTGGTGTCGGGCAGAGAAGGTGGCTCTGGCTTGGGGCTGACACTGGCGCAAACTTTTGTTCAGCAGCATGATGGATTGATCGAATGCGAAAGCCAAAGTGGGCGTACTGAATTCAGAATATTGATTCCGTTGCCTTGAAGAATTGACATGACGCTATACAAAATGACACAGCGCAACAGGACCAGAGGACACTACGCATGAAGCCTATTTGGATCGTAGATGATGACCAGTCGATTCGCTTTGTGCTAGAAAAAGCCCTGCTGCGCGAAGACCTGCCCACGCGCAGTTTTACCAACCCGCGCGACCTGCTTGCCGCCCTGGGCAATACCGACGAGCATGATCTTGACAACCTGCCACCGCAGGTACTGGTCAGTGATATCCGCATGCCCGGCGGCTCGGGGCTGGACCTGCTTACCAAAGTAAAAGAAAAGCACCCCGGCCTGCCCATCATCATCATGACGGCATTTAGCGACCTGGACAGCGCGGTTAATGCGTTTCAGCGCGGCGCGTTTGAATACCTGCCCAAGCCATTTGATATTTCTAAAGCGACCGAGCTGATTCGCCGCGCTGTAGAAGAAAGCCAGCGCGAAGACGTGGCCATCGAAGCCCTGGCCGACACCCCAGAAATGCTGGGCCAAGCGCCCGCCATGCAAGACGTTTTTCGCGCCATAGGGCGGCTGAGCCAAAGCAACGTTACGGTGATGATTACCGGTGAATCTGGCAGTGGCAAAGAGCTGGTGGCCAAAGCCCTGCACAAGCACAGCACGCGCTCCAAAGGCCCGTTTGTAGCAATTAACACCGCTGCCATTCCCAAAGACCTGCTAGAGAGCGAGCTGTTTGGCCATGAGCGCGGTGCGTTTACCGGGGCCCAAACCCTGCGCCGGGGCCGCTTTGAACAGGCCGATGCAGGTACGCTGTTTTTAGACGAAATTGGCGACATGCCTTTTGACCTGCAAACCCGGCTGCTCAGGGTGTTGTCTGACGGCAGCTTTTACCGCGTCGGCGGCCATAGCGCAGTGAAAACCAATGTGCGCGTGATTGCCGCCACCCACCAAGACCTGGAGCAGCGCGTTAAGGAAGGCAGTTTTCGTGAAGATTTGTTCCACCGCCTAAACGTGATTCGCCTGCGCTTGCCAGCCCTGCGCGAGCGCCGCGAGGACATTGCCGCGCTGACCAAACACTTCTTGCAAATCTCTGCCAAGCAACTGGGCGTTGAGCCTAAGCGTATTGCACCTGCTGCCCTAGAGCGGCTGTCGCGCTTTGCCTTTCCCGGCAATGTGCGCCAGCTGGAAAACGTCTGCCATTGGCTGACCGTGATGGCCCCTACCCAGGTGATTGACGAGAAAGACCTGCCTCCCGAAGTGCAGGGCGAAGTGGCCAAACAACAGGCAACTTCACTGCACAATGCAGCCGCCAACACAGCCGCCAGCGCGCAGCAAATTTCTCAAGCGCATATTCACACTACGGCTCCTGCGGAGGTAGCGCTACCAGCAGCTTGTCTGCCACTACAGCAGCATGCGCCAGCAGCGCAGCAGTCCTACACCCCCAACCCAGCCGCCACCGCCCTAGGCTGGGAGTCAGACCTAACGCAAGTGGCGCTGGCCCTGCTGGCAAAAGACGCTGGCAATGTGTGGGACACCCTGAGCCAGCGCTTTGAGCGCCAGCTGATTGCAGCAGCCTTGGCCAGCACCCACGGCCGCCGCATAGAAGCGGCTGTCAAGCTAGGCATTGGCCGCAACACCATCACCCGCAAAATTCAAGAGCTGGGGCTAGAGTAGGCCGGTTCAACCTGCACTGCAAGCCAAGTGCAATCAACAAGTACCATGGCCATTTAGGGTGGTTAAATACCTTTGTCTCCCAAGGAAATGCTGCATAGTTAGCTATTTATTTAAGGAAACACTGAACAAGCCCACGCCAAACGAGGCACTGGACTTGCCCCGTTTCCACGGACAGTTTAGAGATTCTTGATCTCTTAGATATTGTCCACCAAATTGACGTTGGGGTCGTGGCAGTTTGAATGCTC
>JAYSRE010000198.1:0-7746 GCA_043721235.1 Polaromonas sp.
AACGCATAGCCGCGCGCGCCGATGGTGTGGTGGTAGCCCATACAGTAGGTGCCTAGGTAGCGGCACGGGCGGTAATACTAACGCCCGCTCAGCCTAAGAGCCCGCTAAGGTTTTCTCAGCGCTGGCGATAGCGGCTTGTCTGCGCGCTACCTCGTCGCCCACCGGTGGGCCTTGAAAGCGCTTGCGCTCAAAAGCAAACCATATGACAGCGGTCATGGCTAAAAATGCGCCTGTAATCCACAGCGCGTTGTCGTTGGGCGGCTGTACACCGAGGTAGAAAATCAATGCCACTGCTACACCGGCCAGCACCGCCACTGCGCGGAAAATACCGCCCATGTCCCACGGCCCCATCTTGCTCCAGCTGCTGCCGTAGGCAAACAAGCCCGCCACAATGGGCATGCCGTAAGACAAGAACAAAAAGATCACCGTAACCGACACAATGGTGGTGTAGGCCGGTGTGTATAACGTAAATGCTATAGAGATAATAGCGGCTGTCCAAATGGCGGCCACCGGCGTGCGAAACTTGGGGTGCACGGTTTTAAGTGCGCCAGACGCTGGCAGGCCATTGTCGCGGGCAAAGGCATAAATCATGCGCGAGGCCGATGTGACAGTGGCCAAGCCACAAATAAACTGGCAGATAAAAATACCTATGTACAACAGCTGTTTAAGCGAAACAGGCAGCACCGCATCCAGGGTCACAAAAAACACGCCCCAGCCACTGGCTGCGGCTTTGTCCATGTCGGGTATGGCCAGCACAAAAGCCGACAGCATTAGAAAGCCAAATAAGGACGACAACAAAACCGAGTTGACAATGCCTTTGGGCACGGCGCGGGCTGCATCGCGGGTTTCTTCAGCGGTGTGGGCCGATGCGTCAAACCCGGTGATCGTGTAGATGGGCAGCAGCAGGCCTAGGCCAAACAGCATCAGCATGTTTTCTGTCGCGGGCCACACGTCGCCGCCGGCTGGGCCACTGTAGTTTTTAAAGGTAATTAAACGCGCAAAGTCCCAGCTGGGTGCAAACCACAGCAAAGCTACGGTAAGCACAATGGCCACCAGAAAAATAAGGTAGCCTGAAAAATCAGTCAGCATGGACGTGATGCGAATGCCCATGTGGTTCACGATGGCCTGCACCAGGGTGATACCAATCACACAGGCGGCTTGCAACCCTATGCTGCTTTCCCAGCCCAGCGCGGGGCCAAATGCGCCCATAAAAAAGTTGTAGGTACCTACGTTAATGGCGCCCAGCACGGTTACCAATCCCAGCAGGTTAAACCATGCTGTAAGCCAACCCCAACCCCGGCCACCTAATATAGAGCTCCAGTGGTACAGGCCGCCTGCGGTAGGGTAGGCCGACGCAATTTGCGCCATGCCCAGTGCAAACACCAAGCTGATCGCGCAACCAATAATCCAGCCAATGCCGATGGACGCGCCACCTACACCGCCAATGCCCTGGCCCAGCGAATTGATACCGCCCGACAAGATGCAAATGATGGAGAACGAAATGGCAAAGTTTTGAAACCCTTTCATGTTGCGCGCCAGCTCTTGGGCGTAGCCCATACTGTGCAAGAGCTTGACATCCTCATCTGTGCTTTTACTTGGGTCGCTGGACATAGTTTTTCTCCAAATAGGGTTTACGTTTAGTCACTTTTAAGTGACACAAAAATGCATACTATCGAGACATCAGTCACGCTGGCTATCCCATTTCGGCAATTTTTGCTAAAGTGGAGTTGCATTGAACTTGCTAAATGGCTTGTCTGTTAGCTTGATGATGTTGGTCAAGTAGCTTGTTAAAACTTTAGTTCAAAAGCACAGCTTATGGCACCTGTAAACTGCAAAATCAGCCACACCAGCCACACCAGCCACACCAGCCACACCAGCCACACCAGCCACACCAGCTACAGCACGTTTGACGATATTGACGCGCAGGCTGCTGCGCTGGGCGGCTGGAACCAGCAGTACATGCAAACCTCAGCGGGGGCGTTTTTGGGCAACGTGGCGCGCATGCATTGGGACGGTATCAGCCTGTTTACCGAAAGCCTCACCCAGTCGGTGCACCAAACTGGCTACATAGCCCCGCCCACAGTGGCGCTGGGTGTGCCGCTGGCGCAAAGCACCCAGGCCTATTTTTGTGGCCGCAGCAGCGATGCGCAGCATTTGCATGTGTTCTCAGGTGCCAGCGGGTTTGAGTTTAGAACACCGCAGCGCCACACCATGCTGGGCATAGAGATAGACCGGCCTTTGTTTGACACACTGGTGGCTGACACGCAGCGTGGTGCCGGTGCCGCCACAGCCCTTGGTGCCAGCGCTGGGCTGCACAGTGCGCGCGGTGCAGCGCTGGCCGAGCTGGGGCGTTTTGCTGCGGCCTGTTTTGACAGCCCGGCGCAGTGTTTGAATGCCAGCCAGAGCAGCCAACTGCGCGACGCACTGCTAGAGCGCATTGCCTACGCGCTGGCCCCTGCAGAGCCTGCGCAGCACAGCCTGCTGCTGTGCAAAGCCGAGTCAAAGCACCATACCGCGTTGGCTGCGCGGGCCAACGGCTACCTGGCCTCGCGGCTAGACAACCCGCCCACCGTGCAAGACATGTGCTGCGCGCTGCAGGTCAGCCGCCGCACTTTACAAAGCTGCTTTCAGGCCACCAAAGGCATGGGCCCGCTGGCGTGGCTCAACACCCTGCGGCTTAATGCAGTGCGCAGGCAACTTAAAACCGCCACCTCGGTGACGCAGGCAGCTACTGAGTTTGGCTACTGGCATTTTGGCCATTTTGCCAACGACTACCAAGCGCTGTTTGGTGAGCTGCCCTCGCACACGCTGGGCCGCTACCGTAAGCTGCACTAGCTGGGCTTGGACTGCAGCGCGTTGTAAATATGCTCAGCAGTACAGGGTGCCTGTAGCGCGCAGGCATTGCCGCCCGCTTGGGCGACTGCGTCGCGCAGCGCCTCCCACACGCTGATGGCCAGCATGAAAGGCGGCTCTCCTACGGCTTTGCTGCCGTAGATGTTGTCCTCGCGGTTAGCCTGGGGCCACAAGGCAACTTTAAAGTGCGCTGGTATGCAGCCGGTGGCCGGAATTTTGTAGGTGCTGGGGGCGTGGGTGGTGAGCTTGCCCGCGTCGTTCCACACCAGCTGCTCGGTGGTGAGCCAGCCCATGCCTTGCACAAAACCGCCTTCTATTTGGCCCACGTCGATGGCCGGGTGAATGCTGCGGCCCACGTCGTGCAAGATGTCTACTTTAAGCACCCGGCTCTCGCCCGTCAGGGTGTCAATGGCCACTTCGGTGCAGGCTGCGCCGTAGGCAAAATAGTAAAACGGGCGGCCGCTCAGCGTGGCCTTGTCGTAATGGATTTTGGGCGTAGCGTAAAAACCATCGCTCCACAGCTGAATGCGGTTGGCGTAGGCCCCTGCCACCACGTCTTTGAATGCGCGGCTGCTTTTGGGTGATACCACTTGGCCTGCCGCAAAGCTAATTTCGCCTGCGCCGCACTGGTCTAGGCCGCAGACAAAAGCGGCCAATTTGTCGCGTACGTTGCGTGCAGCGTACTGGGCGGCGCGGCCGTTCAGATCGGTGCCCGCAGACGCAGCGGTGGCGCTGGCGTTGGGTATTTTGCTGGTGTCGCTGGCGGTAATGCGCACCTGTGCAAACGGCACGCCCAGCTCGTCAGCCACGATTTGGCAGACTTTAGTGTGCAGGCCCTGGCCCATTTCGGTGCCGCCGTGGTTGACCTGCACGCTGCCGTCAGTCAGCACGTTGACCAGTGCGCCGGCTTGGTTAAACAGCGTAGCGGTAAAGCTGATGCCGAACTTCACCGGCGTAATCGCCATGCCGCGCTGGATGCTGGTGCCTTGCTGGTTCCAGGCTTTAATGGCTGCACGCCGCTGCACGTACTGGGAGGTTTGCGCCAGCTGGGGCAGCAGGTCGTGCAATATGTTGTCTTCGACCGGCATTTGGTAGTGGGTGGTTTGACCACTGGCGGCATACAGGTTGCGCAGGCGCACTTGCAGCGGGTCTAGCTGCAGGTGCCGCGCAATATCGCCCATGATGGTCTCTATCACCATCATGCCTTGCGGCCCGCCAAAGCCGCGAAAAGCGGTATGGCTTTGGGTGTGGGTTTTGCAACGGTAGGAGCTGATGGCCACATGCTCTAAAAAGTAAGCGTTGTCGACGTGGAACACCGCCCGGTCGGCCACCGGCCCGCTCAAGTCAGCGCTAAAGCCGCAGTTCACGCGCATTTCAACCTGCAGGCCGTGCAGCTTGCCGCTGCTGTCAAAGCCTACGCTGAATTGGTAGTCAAAAGGGTGGCGTTTACCAGTGATTAAAAAGTCGTCATCCCTGTCCAGCCGCAGTTTGACGGGCGCATTAAATTTATGTGCGGCCAGGGCCGCCCACACTGCCACGTGGCCAGCCTGGGTTTCTTTGCCGCCAAAGCCGCCGCCCATGCGGCGGCACTCTACCCGCACCTGGGCCAGCGGCAGGGCCAGCGCATGCGCCACCCAGTGCTGCACCTCGCCGGGGTGCTGGGTGCTGCTGTAGACCAGCCAGGTGTCTTGCTCTAGCGGAGCGGCGTAGCCCACCTGGCCTTCCAGGTAAAAATGTTCTTGCCCACCTGCACTAAAGCTGCCTTGCAGGGTGTGGGGTGCGCTGGCCAAGGCTGCGGCTGCGTCACCACGGCGCACATGCACGGGGGGCAGCACAAAGCTGTTGGCCTGCATGGCCTGCGCAGTGGTAAGCACGGCGGGCAGTGGCGTAATGTGTTGCTGCACCAGGCGCGCGGCGCGCCGTGCGGTGACCATATCAGTGGCCACGACCAAGCCCAGCACTTGGCCTACGTGCTGCACGGTGCCCATGGCAAAAATAGGCTCATCGTGGGCAAAAGCGGCCAGCAGTTTGTCGCCTGCGATGTCGGCTGCCGTGACCAAGCCGCGCACGCCGGGCAGGGCCAGTGCAGCGGCTGCGTCCAGGCCGTGCAGGCTGCCATGGGCCGTGCGCGAGGTAATGGGTGCTGCGTACAGGGTGCCTTGCAGTTCGGTCAGGTCGTCTACGTACTGGGCCGCGCCCATCACTTGGGCGCGGGCGCTTTCGTGGGCTGGTGACTGGCCGCAAGCAGAAGATAGGCCGCTGGCAGAGGATGTGGCGCCTGCCTCGAATGGACCTGCTGCAGTGTGGGCTAAGCTGGGGTCGCGTTGCATGCCGCCTCCACCGTGTCAATTAGCGCTGCGCTGTGCAGGCTTTCTAGTCTGATCACGCTAAGGCCCTGGGTTTCTAGCCAAAACCGCTCCATCAAAGCGCCCAGCGCAGCACGGCGGTAGGCGGCACTGGCGCGCATGTCGCTTAGGGGCTGAAATTCAGCCTGCAAGGTGGCTTTTGTATGCTCAAAAGTGACTCTGTCCCAAGGTTTTCCTAGACAAGCAGCTTCTGTTTTAATAGCGCGCACCGGGGTGCCCGCAACGCCGCCCACGCCCACAGACAGCCGCAGCACCTGCTTGCCAGTGCGCTGCAAGCTCAGCCCTAAGCACACCGCCGATATATCGTCGTCGTAGCGCTTGGACAGCTTGTAGACACGGCTAAATTCACCGGCTGTGGGCAGCGGCACTTTGACCCACGCCAGCACCTCGTCTTTGGCCAGCACATGGGTGCGGTAGCCGGTGTACAGCTGCTCTAGCGGCATCTCTCGGTGCCCACGGCGGCTCATCAACACGACATTGGCTTTAAGAGCTATCAAAAGCGGCATCGAATCGCCAATCGGCGAACCATTGGCCACATTGCCGCCCAGGGTGCCAGAGTTGCGAACCGTCAGCCCGGCAAAGCGGCCTGCAAAGTCAGCCAGCTGCGGCCGGTCTTGCACCAGTGCGGTGTAGGCATCTTGCAGGGTCACTGCTGCGCCAATGGCAATGTGGTGGGGGTAACGCTCAACGCGGCGCAGCTCACGCACGCGGGTGGTGTCGATGATCTGGGCCATTTGCATATGCTGTTTGTTGACCCATAAACCTACATCGGTGCAGCCAGCCACCAGCTGCGCTGCGGGGTACTGCGCGCGCGCTGTGAGCAGTGCTTGTAGGGTGGTGGGCTGCAGGTAGGCATTGGCAGACTCGGCGCTTACGGCAGACTCAGCGCTTGCTGTAGGGGCTAATTTAGAGGTCATTTCGTCCTCTCGCCCAAGCAAATGCTGCGCGGAATGCTCATTATTTGATAGTATTTGTGCCAATATGGCCTGCCTGTCCAGCATCTGCGCTGGGTAGCTGTGCATGCGCTGCACTGCGTCCAAAATAGGGCGATAGCCGGTGCAGCGGCACAGGTTGCCAGACAGCGCGTCTTGCGCTTCGGCGCGGCTGATCGAAGACTGTTCGGCCACAGCGTGGCCACCGCGCGCGCCAGAACCGCCATGCTTTTCGTACATGGCAAACAAGCTCATCACAAAGCCCGGTGTGCAAAAGCCGCATTGCGAGGCATGGCAGTCAACCAAGGCCTGTTGACAAGGGTGCAGCACCCGCGCTTTGCCTTGCTGCGTGGCTATATCTTCCACCGTCCACAGTGCCAAGCCGTCGGCTGAGTGCGCCAGCCGTATGCAGCTGTTAACCGCTTTGAGCGCCAGGCCGCCTTGGCCGTCAGGCTCGCCCAGCACCACGGTGCAGGCACCGCAGTCGCCTTCATTGCAGCCCTCTTTGGTGCCGGTTAACCCTAGGTCTTCCCTTACCAGCTGCAGCAAGGTGCGTGTGGGTGGTACATTGGCTATCTCGGTCCATTGACCGCGCCGCATCAGTCGCAGTGGTTTAACTTGCATAACTTCAAGGGTAGAACGTATTTACACAGCGACTATACGGCCAATCGTATACACACCATGCCCGCATGACTATGAAATCGCCAGCGCTTTTTGACAAGATAGACCTTCATTTAATCAGGGTCTTGCACACAGTGCTTACGGAACAATCTGTCTCGCGCGCAGCCACCAAGCTGGGCATGCACCAGCCTGCAGTCAGCGCCGCGCTTAAGCGCCTGCGGGCCCTCTCGGGCGACCCGCTCTTGGTGCGCTCAGGCTCGGGCATGGTGCCTACCGAGGCAGGTTTGCGCATGGTAGAGCCCTCGGCCAGTATTTTGCGGGCCGCCAGGGCGCTGTTCAGCGACGCGCGCGGCTTTGTTGCCAAAACCACGCAAGCTACCTTTCGCATTGCGGCTAGCGATTATTTAGACCCCCTGTTTTTGCCCCAACTGGTGGCTTTGCTTAAAAAACAGGCACCGCTGTGCCGTATTGAAATATTGCCTCTATCGTCTGCAGGCGACTACCGCCAGCAGCTGGCCCTGGGCGAGTGCGACGTGGTGATCGGCAATTGGGCCCAGCCACCTGAAGATCTGCACATGGGCAAGCTGTTTGCTGACGAAGTGGTGTGCATGGTGTCTACGGCCCACCCCGCCGCCCGGCGCGGCTGGACGCAAGACAGCTGGTTGGCCGCCGAGCACATTGCCCCCACACCCACCCACCTGGGGGCCAAGGGGGTGATAGACGAGCACTTGGCCAGCTTGGGCTTGGCACGCAACATCAGCGCCCGCTGCCCGCATTTTGGGCTGATACCGGCCATGGTGGCATCGACTTTGCTAGTGCTAACCACAGGCAAACAGTATTGCCAGCGCTACGCAGCCAGTGCGCCGGTCAAGCTACTAGAATCTCCTATACCCTTTCCGCCCATGATCTACTACCAACTTTGGCATGAACGCAGCCACACCTCACTGCAAGCCAAATGGCTGCGCGGCTGTGTC
>JAYSRE010000199.1:0-7612 GCA_043721235.1 Polaromonas sp.
TGGTGTTTGACAGCCAAGATGCGATGTTGGCGGCTTTCAAAGCAGGCGATGTAGAGCGCGTCTGCCAGACCAGCCCCGCCCAAGGGGTGATGGTGGTGGTGCGCTGGCAAGGCCCACGCGCCAATGGCATGCCCGAGCTGCACAAGCTCACCCCGCCGCTGGCAGTGCTTCAGGGCAAAGGCTACAAAGTGGCCCTGGTGACGGATGGCCGCATGAGCGGTGCATCAGGCAAAGTGCCCGCTGCCATCCACGTGAGCCCCGAGGCACTGGCAGGTGGTCCGCTGGCCAAGCTGCGTGATGGCGACATGGTGCGCTTGGACGCACCTGCTGGCACCCTGCAAGCGCTGGTGAGCGAAGTTGAATGGGCTGCCCGCCCGTTGGCCACCATGGCCGCTGCACACACAGAATCGAACGGTTTGGGCATGGGCCGCGAACTATTTGCCGCCATGCGCCGTAATGCACTGGCCGCTGAACAAGGAGCATGTACATGGTTGTAAAAGCCTCACTAAACCCGTCTTTCACTTCCCCTGCCGCTGCCTCTGCGGCAGGTGCCTTACCCTCCATCCTCACATCGCTGGATGTGATGCGTGATGCCGCTGTGATTGCGGTGATCGTACTCAACGATGCTGCGCATGCTGTACCGATGGCGCGCGCGCTGGTGGCAGGGGGCATTCGCATGCTGGAGGTTACTTTGCGCACGCCCGTAGCCTTAGAGTGCATAGAGCGCATCGCCAAAGAAGTGCCTGGCGCTGTGGTGGGCGCAGGCACCGTGCGCAGCGCGCGTGATGCGCAGGCCGCCGCCGCCGCCGGTGCCAGGTTTGCCGTCAGCCCCGGTTTTACCAACACAGTAGGCCAGGCTTGCCGCGACCACGATTTGGCTCTGCTGCCCGGTGTGGCCACAGGCAGCGAGATCATGATGGCGGTAGAAGCAGGCTACACGCAACTCAAATTCTTCCCGGCCATGCAGGCTGGTGGCCCGGCCATGCTCAAAGCGTGGAGTGGCCCGTTTTTTGATGTGCAGTTTTGCCCTACCGGTGGTGTTAGTGAGCACAATGCCAAAGAATTTTTAGCCTTGCCGAATGTGGTCTGCGTAGGCGGCTCGTGGCTTACGCCAGCGGATGCGCTGGCCTCTGGCGACTGGGCGCGGGTTACGGCGTTGGCCGCAGCAGCTACGCTGCTACGGGCTTAGCTTTTATACCTGCTTGGCAGGCGGTGCATAAAGATACACTGCAGCAGTATCAAACAAACGCACGCGCCTGCCCCATCACCCCCAACCGCTGCATCAAGCCGCGCAGCGAGCCGTGCGGTGACAAGCATGCTGACCAACGTGGAGTCAACAACCGAGGAGCCAAGGCAGATGGGTTCACCTTCACACCATTGGAGCTGATTGATCGCATCGCCGCCCTGGTGCCACCGCCGCGCACGCATCGGTATCGCTACTTCGGTGTGTTGGCACCGAACTTGCCACTGCGCTCGGTGGTCACGGCCATGGCACAGGCGCAAGTAGTGGAATCAGGGCTATCACCCTTGCGCAGGCTGAGCCAACCACCTCGGATGATAGCGCGGCTAGTGCAGGCCCGCTGAGGACAACTTGCGCAGCGCAGCCTGCACCCGCACCAGAGCCTTTCAGGCGCGCCAGCACACTACCTGTGGGCCGTGCTGATCGCCCACATCTACGAAGTGTTCTCGCCGCATTTGCCCGCTCTGCGGCGGGCAAATGCGCATCATCGACTTCAATCACGCACAGTGCCGATATCCGGCATTCGGCTAATGCTCGATCACATCGGGGTGCGACGCACTAACTGGTGAGCAGGTGGGTGAGGGCACCCAAGTCGAGCCAGACTGGGACATGGCGGGGCAACCCGCACCGGACTACGAGGTCGACAGCCAAGTCAATTGGTGAGTGATTAAAACAGTGATCCTAGCAGCGTCTCGTACACGCCGCGGGGCAGGTCTGCGTGTGCGGCGGGCTGAAAGAGCGTTTTCGCGCAACGGGCGGGCGATCCAGCTACTGCGAGTGCTCGAGTTGCGCAGATCAAGAGCTTTCGAGGCACCAAACCTGCGCCATAATTATGATCATATGGTTGAATTTCCTATCCGTTGTTGCATCGACTGTCATACGGGCGACAATGTTAAAAAGTAGACTAAGATTATTGTTATGCTGCGGTGGTTGTTTATTTATTTCGCGACTAAAGCGTTTGACATCAAATTAAACAATAACTTACATAAAAATTGCGATAGCTTGCGTTTCTTATCACCCCCTCTTTGCACGACGCAATCATTACTTTTAGGAGCACTCAGGTGATTAAAATTTCTATGCTGCGACATCAGTTGTTTCAACGAATCATGGGCACTATGCTTTGTGCCCTAGCCGTGTCGAGCTTGCAGGGATGTGGAGGTGGAGGTGGAGGTGGTGACGCAGTCAGTCAGTCGCCTACAGTTCCTCCCGCGCCAATCTCCAATATTGCACCAACATCAGTGCTCACACCTACACTAACACCAGTGCTCGCACCTGCGCCTGTGCCTGCACCAGGAGTTGTGCCTGCACCAGTACCAATGCCAGCGCCTGTGCCTGTGCCTGTGCCAGCACCAGTACCAACACCAACACCAGCACCAGCACCAGCACCAGCACCAGCACCAGCACCAGCACCAGCAGTTGTGCCAGCGCCTAGCATCGTTGATCGGACAGGTGCACTTGCAGGATGCGCAGATAAATTCTGGAGCCCCGCTACAACAGGTTGCGATGGTCTATCGCTCACGTCGTCTGGCGCTGTGGGTACACGCACTGTAGGCATTACCGAGACGAAGCTTTCCAACGGGCTCACCTCGTATCGGTTTGCAAAAGGCCACTATATTGACTTGAAAGATTCAGGATGCACCCAAATGGGCAAAAACGGTGCTGATTTCACGGTATCGATGTGGCTCAAAGTGACGGCGGGTGAAGGGATGTACGCTCAAATTCTGAGCGGTGGGCGAATGCAGACGATAGGGAAACTAGATAATCCAGGATTTGTGATTTTTCCTGATGGGAGTTGGGGGACTACCACCCTGGTATGGCGTACTGGAAATGGGAATGAGTACAAGGAAATTCGCTCAACACCTGTTCAGCAGAACGCTTGGACCTATGTCACGTTAACTTATAAAAATGGTGATTCACTGGCTAAGGGATCTATATCGGTGAACAATGTTACGACAGCGGGCGAGCTGCACGGCAACATGTACCGTACGCCTGTTCGTATTGGAGAGGCATTCAGCTGGGGTACGAACGCACCTTTTGAGGTTGCTGATATCAAGAGCTATCAGCGCGTGCTCAGTAGCGCTGAGGTGCGTGGCCTGTGGCTCGATGTGGCTGCCCAATTCGGCCTTTCCGATCCGTTACTTGAAAGCGGCATTGCTCAGCTTCGCAAACACTTCAATGGCTCGGCCAGGCTCAATGCCAGCGCATTTGATGCAGCTGCGGACAATGTCATCAAAAATGCCGCTTTGATATCGACACGCGAGACTTTTTTAATGAATGCACTTGCTCTGACCGATGAATACGAAAAAAACGTAGCTCCGTTGTTTGTGGGTAGCGATACGAGCGGCGGCATCCGCAATGATCCCGTTGCCGGGGAATCAGCCATCGTGCGCGAGGCACGTGGCATGCTGGATATCTTCCAAGTTGTGCATGATGAAGCTTTTCGCAGTGAAACCATTGCAGGCTGCAGCAGCAAACTACAGGGTCGTCGTTGGCAAACTGCTGATTACTTTCCTGGTAAGGTGACAGCGCCTTTGGATACCAGCAAGGCTTTTACAGTTAAGGTCAACGCCACAGTGCCGCCCGTTTGGGGTGTTCCTGTGGCGTTCGCAACCGGTGATAAGGTACGCCCAACAGGCCTGTATTTGCCACCTGGCTCGATAGCTCGCGTCACCGTACCGCCGTCACTTGTGAACGCAGGCTATGCCATTCGCGTGGGCGCGCACTCATGGGATAACTCCCAAAAACCAGTTCACTCACGCATGCACCGCGTGATGACGCGCGCTGAAATTGTGCGAGAGGTGACCTCGGTGGGCAGCCCCTTGGGCGGCGGTATTTATATTGAAGTACCGTATTTAGCCAAGCAAGGCATGGTTACTGTGCAAGTGCAAGGTGTAGTCGAAGCACCGTTTTTCTCACTGAGAAGTTTCGATGCGATGACTGAGCCTCAGTGGGAAGCACGGCGCAAAGCTGGCGTGCCTTGGACGGATTTCGTGACTGACCACTACATGACGCAAGTGCCAAGCAATTGGGTGCATTCCAAGCCTAATGTCAAAAAATTACTCGAAGATTGGGACAAGTCGATGCAAGGCGTGTCTGAGTTTGTGGGTATTCCACCCGCTAAGCGCAATGATGTAGTGATGTGGACTCAGGTCGATCTGCAGCTTCCAGGCGGGGCGCATGGCATTGGCTATCCGCAGGTTAATAATAACTATAACCCTCGCAGCGATTCGCTGGGCAATGCCTCGCATCATGCAGTGACCAGCCCTTTGAACAATCAAACCGAGTTCCATGAATTAGGGCATTCGCAGCTCTTCTCAGGGTTTGGGGGCGAAGGGGAGGCCTTGGTCAATTTTCCGATTGTGTATGTCTCTACTCAAAAATTTGGAACGCCGTTGGATAAAGCGTTTGCTGATTCATTTGGCAATGGCGGCCCCACACGTGACATGGCTGCTGTGGATTGGATGGTGACTGTGGGCTTTGGAAGCGGCTTGGAAATGAACCGTAGCAACACCACCAAAGATGAAATGCGCTATCAGGCGCGCGGCTATGCCAAATACGCGGATATTGCCGCCCTCTTTGGCTGGAAAGTACTCACTGATTTTTACGACCAGGAAAATAGGGATTACATCTCACCCAAGCCTAGCGACGGCCTGAGTAGAGATGACAGTCGAGTTTTGCGGCTCTCAGTCGCTGCGAAAGCCGACATCACCCCAATGATTCATTTCTGGGGCATTCATCCGGATGACCCAGTCAAACTCAAAGCAGCTATTGCTGCCCAAGGGCTCGTTTCATCTCCAGCCATCAAGGCGAGAATTGAGTATTACCGGACGCTGATACCTGCAGATAAAGCCGCATTTATGACTTTCTTCAATACGATCTTCCCCGGCATGGCTGCGGGAGATTCACCTGACTATGGACGGGGGTGGTACCACATACGGAAAACACAGTGGAATGATGTTGAAGCTCAAAAGGCGCAAGCGACGCTTGATGCGGTTTTGGCTAAATATTTTCCCTGAGCTACCAATGAAAGCCGAAAAGCGGGGCTTGAATCAGTGATTATTGAGCAACATGACCGTATAGCCAAGGCCAATTAACCGCTAAAGACGAGGCGTCTAAGGCTTTGACGGTGTGTATTTTTGAACAAGAGCTGGCGGCGCGGTCCGTCGGTGCTGCTGGCAGCGTTGCGCCTGCTGCGGCGGTGCGCGATGACCCTAAGGTGTTGGGCCGAAGTGCGCGGGATGGGTGACAAGCCGCAGCGGCGTAAAATCGCTTTATGAAGCCTCGCATCTATGTAGAAACTACGGTCATCAGCTATTTGGCGGCCCGGCCAGCGCGGGATGTAGTGAGCTTGGCGCGACAAGAAACGTCGCGTGAATTTTGGTTGTGAGCTCCTACAGCCTATGAGCTGTGTTGCTCGCAGCTTACTCTTCGTTTTGCAGAGCAGTGCGGGTCACTTTGGTGGGGTCCAAGATGCCCATTTCGATCATGTCGCCGTAGGTGTCGTTGGCTGCGTTAAAGCCGTAGTTGCCTTTGCCGCTTAATACAGCGTTGACCACTACAGACGCTTCGCCGCCTGCGTTGTACACAATCTCGCGCAGGGGCGCTTCGATGGCCTTCATCACCAGCTTGATACCTGCGTCCTGGTCGGCGTTGTCGCCTTTCAGTGCGCCTACAGCCTGCTTGGCGCGCAAGAACGCAACACCGCCGCCAGCCACAATGCCTTCTTCCACAGCAGCGCGGGTGGCGTGCAGTGCGTCTTCTACGCGGGCTTTCTTTTCCTTCATCTCGACTTCGGTGGCAGCGCATTGGGGTGAATCAAATATGGTACGATTCCGGCAATGCCGCCCCATGCCTTACCCATACTCAAGGTTTCTTTCTACCAAACCACAGCAGGCGGCGAACCTGTAAGAGATTGGATCAAAAGCCTGCCTGCGCATGAGCAGCTAGCCGTTGGTGAAGACATCAAAGCAGTGCAGTTTCGTTGGCCATTGGGTATGCCCTTGGTCAAAAAACTCACGGGCAAACTGTGGGAAGTGCGTACCCAGCTATCCACGCGCATCGCCCGCGTGCTGTTCACAGTCAAAGGCGATCAAATGGTGTTGCTGCACGGGTTTATCAAAAAGACCCAAGCCACACTACCCCAAGACATTGCGCTGGCACTCAGTCGCATTGATTTTTAAGATAAGGAAACACCATGCCCATCGGAACCAACTTTGACGATTTTCTCAAGGAGGAAGGCATCTACGAAGTAGCCACCGCCTCTGCCATGAAGAAAGTGCTGGCCCTGCAAATACAAGAAGGCATGAAAGCCCAGCAGCTCACGAAAACCGCCATGGCCAAACGCATGCACACCAGCCGCGCAGCGCTTAATCGCTTGCTGGACGATACGGATACCAGCTTGACACTAACTACGTTGGCCAGTGCAGCGGCGGCACTGGGGCGGGGGGTGAAGATTGAGTTGATAGCGACTTAACACTTGCCCGGCCGGGCTGATTCAACCGCCCTGTCCACCCCCAGTTGATGGGCTAGGACTTTCCCTGGGTTCTGCGCTACTCATCAGTTTGGTGGATTGACATAGCTCCCCCCCCCAGCACAATCAGTGCCATGTTGAAACATTTAGACAAACGTGTGCAGGCTGCTGCCAGTGGTTTGCAAAAGCTGCACAGTGTCGTCCAGCCCGCCAACGCCATCAAGAATGCATCGCATTACAAACTACTGCCTTGCTGGAGCTTGGGATGACCGCGGCGTGCACAAAAACATGGGTCAAAATACTAGCGCTTTTGGAGAGTGGTGATGAATGAGTGGATGAACGAGCTAACACGTCAATTTGCTGCAATGCCAGACCTGACTCTTTGGTGTTCGCAGCTTCAATCATGTAGCTACAAAACCAATCAACCAGACTATCCAAACCCTTTGCCTCAATCGCGAATTGCGGAGGTTTTCTTATGAACAAAATATGTACGAATATGTTAAAGCAAGACTTGACCCCAATGGGGCACTTTGCGTGGTATCCAGCTGATGCAATTAGGAGCGGAACGCGCTACAAATTACTTTCTTGCCGGAGGGTCGTATGAACGTGTCAAGCACAGAAAAAGCGGCTGAGTATTCGCGCTTTGGACTACTGATGATGAATAGGTGTTGGAGGAATTTGGGTCTAACGATCTTTTTAACAGGTTTAAACAATACTGCTTTTGCGATTTGTGAAAAGGAAATTGAGCAGCTCGTCTCTGATTCTTACAATCGAGAAGTTTCAAAGCCTGTGGTGTCGAGAGATAAATGAGCCTGTCAGAAATTTTGTGTGTGAGGCATAACATGAGTAAACGAAAGAGCATGTATGCCAAGCAAAAAGAAACCAGCCGCACCAGCGGCCAG
>JAYSRE010000200.1:0-2950 GCA_043721235.1 Polaromonas sp.
GTAGAGCAGCGCTACAGCAAAGCGCTGGGCCTGCTGGGGCTGCAAGAATGGATGATCTCGCCTGTAGCGGGGCGGGCTTGACAAACACCTCCTTACAGACCCCGGCCAGCGCAGCCCACCCTGTTCGCCAGCAGTCTTTCATAGCCTTTGACTTTGGCACCCAGCGCACAGGGGTGGCGGTGGGCAACCGCCTGACCCGTACCGCCCAACCGCTGACCACAGTGAAAGCGCAAGGCGACGCACGTTTTATTCTGATAGCCGCACTGCTTAAAGAATGGCAACCCGACGCGCTGGTGGTAGGCGTGCCGCGCCACCCTGACGGTAACGCCCACGCCATGACTGAACGCGCCCAGCGCTTTGCCCGCCAATTGGCCGGTCGCTTTAGCTTGCCTGTGCATGAGGTGGACGAACGTTACACCAGCGTGGAGGCGGCGGCGCTGGGGGCCAAAGACTTAGATGCGGAGTCGGCCCGCATTATTTTGGAACAATTCTTAAGGGACGTGCCATGAGTACCAGTTCAAACGGCCATGGGCACACCCAAGCTGCTGCGGCCAGCGCAGGGGCCCTGCTGTTAGACGCGCCCGCGCTGTATACGCAGCTGCTCCAGGGTGTGCGCAACCTGCGCGGCCCACAGACCCAGCTACTGGGCATTACCTCGGGTGGCGCGTGGCTGGCCCAGGCGCTGCACGCCGACCTGGGGTTGCCCGGCAAGCACGGCGTAATTTCATCTACCATGCACCGCGATGACTTTGCCCAGCGCGGCCTGGCCAGCAGCGCACAAACGCACATTCCGTTTGACGTGAACGGCGCCGACATTATTTTGTTAGACGACGTGCTGTATACCGGCCGCACCATCCGTGCGGTGCTCAATGAACTGTTTGACTACGGCCGCCCGGCCAAAGTGCAACTGGCCGTGCTGGTAGACCGGGGCGGCAGGCAGCTGCCTGTAGAAGCCAGCTTCGCAGCCGCCCGGGTAGTGTTGCCAGCCACGCAACAGCTGGCGCTGGCGCGCAGCGAAGACGGCCAACTGAGCTTTAAAGTGCACAGCGCTGGTGCCGTTTAAGCCTAAAAAACGCACAATAGAGGTTAATAAATATGCTCTACAAACGCAATCCCCAGCTTAATAAAAACGGCGAGCTCATTCACCTGCTCTCCACTGAAGGCCTGCCCAAAGCCATCCTCACCCACATATTGGACACCGCTGCCAACTTTGTATCGGTGAGCAGCCGCGAGGTCAAAAAAGTGCCGTTGCTGCGCGGTAAAAGCGTATTTAACTTATTTTTTGAAAACTCCACCCGCACCCGCACGACCTTCGACATTGCCGCTACGCGCCTCTCGGCCGACGTGATTAACCTGGACATCGCACGCTCGTCGGCCAGCAAAGGCGAGTCGCTGTTAGACACCATTGCCAACTTAAGCGCCATGGCGGCTGACATTTTTGTGGTGCGCCACGGCGAGTCAGGCGCACCCTACCTGATTGCCCAGCACGTAGCCCCCCATGTGCACGTGGTAAACGCAGGCGATGGCCGCCACGCACACCCCACACAGGGCCTGCTGGACATGTACACCATTCGCCACTACAAAGGCGACTTTTCTAATCTTGCAGTCGCCATCGTAGGCGATGTATTGCACTCGCGGGTAGCCCGCTCGGACATTCACGCGCTCACCACCTTGGGCTGCGCCGAAGTACGCGTGGTAGGCCCTAAAACCTTGGTGCCCAGCGACATGGCGCTGATGGGCGTGCGCGTGTGCCATACGCTGGAAGAGGGCATCAAAGATGCCGACGTGGTGATCATGCTGCGCCTGCAAAGCGAGCGCATGAGTGGCGCGCTGTTGCCGTCGAGCCAGGAGTTTTTCAAGAGCTTTGGCCTTACCCCTGAGAAGCTGCTGCTGGCCAAGCCCGATGCGATCGTCATGCACCCTGGCCCCATTAACCGGGGGGTAGAGATTGACTCTGCCGTGGTGGATGGCAAACAAAGCGTGATCTTGCCGCAAGTGACCTACGGTATCGCCGTGCGCATGGCGGTCATGAGCATCGTGGCTGGCAACGAAGCGTGAGAACAACAGCATGAAAATACTCATCCAAGGTGGCCGCGTTATCAACCCTGCCAGTGGTTTTGACAAAGTCTGTGATGTGGCTATTGCCGCAGGGCGCATTGTGGCTATTGACCATATTCCCGCAAATTTTGCACCCAGCAAAACAATCCGCGCCCAAGGCTGCACCGTAGCCCCCGGCTTGGTAGACCTGTGCGCCCGCCTGCGCGAACCTGGCTACGAGCATGAAGGCATGCTAGAGAGCGAGTTGGGTGCAGCCGTGGCCGGCGGCGTAACGTCGTTGGTGTGCCCGCCCGACACCGACCCGGTGCTAGACGAGCCCGGCTTGGTGGAAATGCTGAAGTTTCGCGCCGAAAAACTGCACCAGTCGCGCGTGTTCCCGCTGGGTGCATTGACCCGCAATTTAGAAGGCAGCATACTGACCGAAATGGCCGAACTGACCGAAGCCGGCTGCATCGGCTTTGGCCAAGCCGAGGTGCCCCTACAAAATACACTAGTGCTGCAGCGCGCCATGCAGTACGCCGCCACCTTTGGCTATACCGTCTGGCTGCGTCCGCAAGAGCTGCACTTAGGCAAGGGCGTAGCCGCTAGCGGCGCGCTGGCCACACGGCTGGGCTTGGCCGGTGTGCCCGTAGCCGCTGAGACTATTGCGCTGCACACCATTTTTGAGCTGATGCGTGCGCTGGGCTCTCTATCTGCTGGCGCTGGTGGCGGTGCAAGCAGCGCCGGCCCGCGCGTGCACCTGTGCCGCATCAGCAGTGCCGCAGGCGTGGCGCTGGTGCGCGCCGCCAAGGCGGACGGCTTGCAGCTTACCTGCGATGTCAGCATCAACTCTTTGCACCTCACCGAGGCCGACATTGGCTACTTTGACAGCCGCGCCCGCCTGTGCCCGCCG
>JAYSRE010000201.1:0-7544 GCA_043721235.1 Polaromonas sp.
GAGTTTCTAAATTTCCCCCAGTTTGAGCACTGCAGATGCTCCCCGAAGGGCCGGGGTTCAGGGCGGCAACCGGCATAGCGCCGCAGCAGTGCGCGGACCCAGTACAAAGCCAAGCTTTAGAATCATGCCTAAGCGCAAAAATATGACCCACCACATAGCCTTTTACAAATTTACGGCCCTCGCCAACCCAGAGGCAGTGGCTGCCCACCTGCGCGAGTTGACGGCCCCACTGCTGGGCAGCATCTTGGTGGCCAGCGAAGGCATCAATGGCATGCTGGCAGGCGATGCGGCGCAGCTGGATGCGTTTGAACACGCGCTGCATCACGATGCGGCTTTTGACGGTGCCTTCCAAGGCACCGTATTTAAACGCACCGCATGTACCAGCGCACCGTTTAAACGCATGAAAGTGCATGCCAAAAGAGAAATTGTGCCGCTAGGTATTGACGGTGTCGATGCCGCAGGCCGCAGCGCAGATATTGCGCGCACCAACGTCAGCCCGCAAGCCTGGCGCGAGCTAATCAAACAGCCTAACGTGGTGCTGCTTGACAACCGCAACAGCTTTGAATACCGCTTGGGCAAATTTGACGGTGCCATAGACCCCGGCGTAGTGAACTTTAGAGATTTTCCAGAGTACGTTAAAGCCCACGCCGCGCAGTGGAAAGCCGAAAATAAAAAAGTGGCCATGTACTGCACCGGCGGTATTCGCTGCGAGAAAAGCAGTGTGTGGATGCAAGACTTGGGGCTGGACGTAGCGCAGCTAGAAGGCGGCATATTGAACTACTTTAAAGAAATGCCCGATGCCAGCGCTGACTACAGCGGCGAGTGCTTTGTGTTTGACAGCCGCGTGGCGCTAGACACCCACTTGCATGAAACCGACACCACGGTGCAAGACGTGTACCAAAGCGAGCCCGATGGCGCATGGCGTTTGGCGCGCGCCAAACGCCTGGACGGCGACAACTAAGTCGTTTATCACTAAACCGCTTATTACCAAGCCGGCCAATATCAGGCACTGTACCCACCACTCAAAGCAGCTTGCACCATGGCCAAACTGCGCCCGCCCAGCCTAGCCGCAACCCCAACGAACGCAGCCTTTGCCAACACGCCGTTTGCAACCAAGATAGCACCGTTCAAACCGCCTATGCTGCGCGGCGTAAGCCCTAGCCTGATGGTGCTGCCCAATGCCGCCGCGCCCGGCCAGCCCACCCACTTGCTAGGCTATTTGCAGCAGTCTGCCTATATTCCACAAGGTCAAACCTGGCTAGAGCGCATGCAAACTGGGTTGGTACTGGGCAGCACAGGCCAGCCGCTGCCCATCGACACGCCCTACCAGCTGGGCCTGCGCATTTACTACTACCGCCATGTGGCCAACGAGCCGCGCGTGCCCTTTGAAGCCACCATTGTGTTTGAAGACGAGCACCTGCTGGTGGCAGACAAACCGCATTTTCTGCCCGTATCGCCCACCGGCCGCTATGTGCAGGAAACCCTGCTGGTACGGCTTAAAAACCGCACTGGCGCGCGCGACCTGGTGCCCATCCACCGGATTGACCGCGACACCGCAGGCATTGTCATGTTCAGCAAGCAAGTGGCCTCGCGCAACGCCTACGCGGCCCTGTTCAGACAGCGTAAAGTAAATAAAGTGTACGAGGCGATTGCGCCGTACCAGCCTGCGCTTGAGTTTCCGCGCACGCACCAAAGCCGCCTGCAAACCGCCGCCTCGTTTATGCAAATGCACGAGGTGGCGGGGCCCATCAACAGCACCACCCACATCAGCCTGTTGGCCGTGCAAGGCGCATGGGCGCGTTACAGGCTGGTGCCCATCTCGGGCCAGCGCCACCAGCTGCGTGTGCACATGCTAGCGCTGGGTTTGCCACTGCGGGGCGACGCGATATACCCCGTACTAACACCCGAGCCTGCGCTGGACGCGCTAGACTACAGCCAGCCTTTGCAGCTACTGGCGCAGCGCATTGCCTTTGACGACCCCGTCACTGGCCTGGCCCAGCAGTTCTGCAGCACACGCACTTTAGAATGGCCTTGCATATGATGCACCTTCAGCGCCCCTGTTACCTGCATGGCATGCAATGCGCCAAGCCAGCGTACAACTTTTTGCAAAGCGTTGCAGACGCTTGCGGCTGGCTGCGCTACAGTGCGCGCATGCGACATAAAAAATACGTGCGACTGAACCCACCCGTAAGTGACTTGGCCAGCTTGCCGCACGGCACCAACCCCATGCCGCCCCCAAGGCAAGCCCGCCGTTTGCTGCGGTCTGCACGCTGGTGGATGCCGATCTTGGTGCTGCTGGGCATAGTGGCATCATGCGGCGGCGGTGGTGGCGGTGGCGGTGGCGGCGGCGAAACCACAGCGGCCAGCCCGCTCACCCTAGCCTCTGGCCCTAGCGGCACGGCGCCCAACACCGGCGGCGCACCGTCTGCTCCATCGTCCACTCCTTCGCCCGGCACTTCCACCACTTCCACTACTGCGGGTACCACTTCAGGCCCCACCGCCGCCGTCGGCCCACAGCCTGCTGGCCCTTTAACTGTGACCGAACTGGCCACCACCCTGAGCAGCCCTTGGGGCATGGCGTTTTTGCCCGATGCGCGGGTGCTGGTGACCGAGCGCGCAGGCACGCTGCGCATCGTCTCGGCGGCAGGCACCGTGTCGGCCGCCATCAGCGGCGTGCCGGCCGTTGACAACCGTGGGCAAGGCGGCTTGCTAGACGTGGTGCTAGACCCCGCCTATGCCAGCAACCAGCGCATTTACCTAAGCTACGCCAAGCCGGGTGGTGATGCGGAGGGCACCAGCCACACCGCCGTAGCGCGCGCAGTGCTTAACGAGGGCTCTTTGGCACTGAGCCAGGTCACGGTCATTTTTGAGCAGCTGCCCAAGGTGGTAAGCCAAGGGCACTTTGGCTCCCGCCTGGTGTTTGACCAAAACGGCTACCTTTTTGTCGCCTTGGGCGACCGGCAAACCAACGCGCAACGCGGCTTCGCCCAAGACCTGGCCCGAGGCAACGGCAAAGTGATGCGCATCACCACCGACGGTGCCCCAGCCCCCGGCAACCCCAGCCTGGGCGCAGGCGCGCAGCCGGGCATTTGGAGCTACGGCCACCGCAACATCCAAGGCGCGGCACTGCACCCCAGCACAGGCGAACTGTGGGTGAACGAGCATGGCGCGCAAGGCGGCGACGAGCTTAACCTCAGCCTGGCCGGGCAAAACTACGGCTGGCCATTGGCCAGCTATTCGCAAGAATACGGCAGCACCAGCCTGGTGGGCACTCCCAGCCTGCCCGGCATGCGCTTACCCGTGAGCTACTGGCTAACCCGCGATGGCAGCCCCTACACCGGCGGCAGCCAATCGTCGATTGCCCCCAGTGGCATGGCTATTTATACAGGCAGCAAATTCCCTGAATTTCAAGGCAATGTATTTTTAGGTGCTCTTGCAGGCACGGCGCTGTGGCGCGTAGTGCTGGGCGGTGCCGACGGCCGCACCGAGGTCTACCGCGAACGCCTGCTGGCCGCGCGCGGCGAACGCATACGCGACGTGCGCACAGGCCCAGACGGCTGGATTTACCTGCTCACTGACGGCAGCCCAGGTAAGTTGCTGCGGGTGAGCAAGTAGGTTGTGCGGCAGAGGCTTGGTTTCCACAGTCCCGGCAAGGTATTTTTTAATACAGCACCAGCCCGTCCATCACCATATCCTCCACCAGCGCCGGGTGCTGTGCCATCAGTGTGTTGCGTTGGGCTCTTACGGTTTGCTTGAGAACGGGCTTACCCTGCATGCCTAAGTGGCCTGCCAGCTGGTTCAGCGCCATCACCTCTTGTCTGGGGTTGCCATGGCTGCGCGACAAGCCCAGCGCGCGGGTGTAGAAGGCCTCTTTGGCGGGGTTGGTTTGTTCAGGCCAAGCAAAAGTGTCTTTTTCTATCAGCGCCTGTGCCTCCTGCGAGCTAAGGTAGATATCACCCAGCATCAAAAAGTCCCATGCGCTGTCTTGCGGCAGATTAAACCTGTCTACCAAAGTGTGGGCCAGCTTAAACCACGCCATTGAGGCCGCCAGCGCGTCGCCGCCCAGTGCGTCTGGCGCTTGAAGGCCTGCCAAGCCCTTACTGTGCAGCCAATGCAGGTTGTGGGCAAAGTTGCAGGCTATGGCTTGGCAGTGGTAGCTGTCTTCAGCCAAGCTGGCCCAAAAATACGCCGCGCCAAAGGTGCGGATAGACGTTTGCACCATCGCAGCCACCGCTGGGCGGGCCGCGCCTGCACCTAAGCTGCGGTCTATCTGGCGCCTGTTGGCCAGTGCCCGCAGGTTGCACCACTCCCATTGCAGCGCAATATTGGGAGCAGTGTCTATAGCCGTCCTGAGCTGGTCAAAGTCCAGGCCCAGCGATGCCTGCAGCGGCAGGCCGTCAAACGCGCCGCGCGACTGCAAAAGCTGCGTTTTGCCCTGCACAAAAGCCCGTAGCCGCCACGGTAACGCAGCCGCTTGCAGCGCCAGAGCAGCTAACACCTCGTCTGCGCCCGTGTAGTGCCCCAGCCTGCGCAGCACCTTCACCTGCCTAAGCCGCCACAGGCATTGGCCTGCAGGGCTGAGCGGCAAACCCAGCAACTGCCCCTGCAGCAAAGCAGCGCACTCTGCATACTGCCCCTCTAACAGCATGGCATCGGCCATGGCTAACGCGTTAGCCGCCTCACACCACAACACAGGGCTAAGACTGTCGGTAAAGCTGGGTTCAAGGTCTGGCGTTGCTACGCGCAATGCATCGCCCTGCACCTGCCAGTCTTCATGCGCCAGCACCCGCAGCCGCCACGGCCCCGTGGTCAGCGCCCGCGCGTCCACCTCTACCCGGCTTGCACCGTCTGGCAGCACGGCAGCCAAAGCCGCCCGCACGGCCAATACCACCCGCTTGATGGCCGTTCTGTCAGGCCTGGCCTGCGCATCCTGCACCGCCCAAGCCAACAAAAACTCTGCCTTGGTGTAAGCCCTCCCTTGCTGGCAAGCCGCTAGCAGGCCGGCCAAAAATAAAGCTGCCTTGTGGTGCCTGAGCGGCGCAGACACGCCATTGCACGCAACACCGTGCCCCGTTAACTGCAAGGTGGTAGTAGCGGACTGAAAGTTTGACACAACTGACACTTTACAACAAACCCCTCAGCGCTTTCGATGCGTTACACAAAACTACTTTTGTGCATTTTTAATGTTTGCTCACAAAGTTGGAGTTGCTCATGCTTGTTTTTCAATGATTTCCCAGTGCCCGGCCTTATCCGAACCCACACGCTGGATTCGGCCTTGTTCACTAAGTGTTTTAAGGTGCCGCTTGATGGTTTTGTCTGTTACGCCAAGCGCTATGGCCAATTTTTGAGCCGTTGCTTTTGGGTTGGCTCGCACAATTGTTAAGATTTTGTCCGAGAGAGTATTTACAGGGACATTTACAGGGACATTTACAGGGACATCTTCAGAAACATCTGCCACCGTCTGCGCCGCCACATCAATGTATTTATACAGAGAGTTAGCGATGGCATCGAGCATAAAGTCGATGAACGGACGGCAATCTACCTCTGCGCCAGCATGAGAATCTTGCAAGGCCTTGTAATACAACGCTTGGTTGTGGTGCACCAGTGTCTCCATCGGCATCCAAGCAAACAGCGGATTCCATTGGGCAAGAATCAAGGTTTGCCACAGCCGACCGATTCTGCCGTTGCCATCGCGAAACGGGTGGATGTATTCCAGCCGGTAATGGACTGCAGAACTCTTGATGAGCGGATGCACTTCGCTGGCTTGCCCCCAGTACAGCAGCTGCTCAACCAACTTGGGGACTTGCGCCGATAGCGCGCCGCGATGCAGCAGCGTGCCATCGCTGCCCACGACGGCCACGCCGCCTGAGCGGAACTGGCCTGATTCGCCAATCAGCGTATCTGTCAGATGCGCGTGCGCCCGCAGCAAGTCGTCCACCGACCAAGGGGCGTAACCAGGCATCTCGTCGTAGGCGTGCCATGCGTTTTGCACCTCTTTGATGTCCTTGGGTGGCCCCCAGACTGGCTTGCCATTGATGACATCAGTCACTTGGCCCAGTGTGAGCTGGTTTCCTTCTATGGCGGTCGAGGCGTGCACCGAGAGAATGCGGTTCAGCTTGCGCAGGTGCAGCACATCGCCCGACTGCTCCTCGCTGATTTTGACGCGCTCCAGCAGGGCGTGAATAGCACCGATTTTTTCGTGCCACTTCGGGTCATCAGTGAAGAATTTTTCCAGCGGCTTCACGGCCTATCTCCGGACGGTTTGGGGGCGAGGATGTCCTCGATGCTGGGTTTACTCATCGTCACTTTCACCAACGGCGACATCGCCAAACAGATCACTCGTCAAATCCATTGGACGAACCACCTTTTCGATAAATTCGATCTCACTCGCAGAAATGCCGTATTTTGCATATAAGCACATCAGCCCCGGCATTGCGTAATGTTGCCGCTCGAAGTCAGATTTGCCGTATTTATGCTCTACCACAGCGAGTTTGCGCCGCAGTATTTGCACGATGAAATTGCCGCTGCCGCACGCGGGCTCCAAAAAACGGGAGTCAATGCGTTCAGTCTCGTCCTTCACGAGGTCGAGCATGGCTTCGACCATCCAGGCAGGTCTGAATACCTCGCCGTGGTCGGCAACGCGTTGTTTGGACTTGACGAGGCTCATGGGTTAGTGGGACGATTTAGATCAATACGACTTAACAATTGTCGCTTACATCAGAGTTGCGCCAATAATTACGTTTCGGCTATACCTCAAGCATCATTAGATGCCTCTTCGCCATAGCCGGACAATCGTAGTGATGAAATTAGGACAACAGCGCTATGGATTGATGCGCAGCCAAGTGTGTTGACGAACACGATTTCCGTTAGGTTGCTTGATATTTGCACTTCTGCAAGGTGGGCAGTATCCAGGCTTTCAAAGCAGCCCGCACAGCCAATACCACCCGCTTGATAGCCGTTCTGTCAGGCCTGGCCTGCGCATCCTGCACCGCCCAAGCCAACAAAAACTCTGCCTTGGTGTAAGCCCGCCCTTGCTGGGAAGCCGCTACCAAGCCTGCCAAAAATAAAGCCGCTTTGTGGTGCTTTAGCGGCGCAGACACACCATCGCACGCAACACAATGCCTAGTTAACTGCAAGGTTGTGGTAGATTCGACATTTGACACAACTGACACTTTACAACAAACCCCTCAGCGCTTTCAATGCGTTACACAAAACTACTTTTGTGTATTTTTAAGGGCTGTTTGAAATGAATAAGTTACAAAATCCGGGTTCAGTTTTAATGAGTGTGTTGATTACAGTTGCTCTGGCGGCTTGTGGAGGCGGGGGTGGAGGAGATCCACCTGTAACAGCAACACCTAGTGGTGCTCCGAGTTCCACTCCACCTGTAACAGCAACACCTAGCGGTGGGTCGGATTCCAGTCTAGATTTGGCGAAGACACTTTTAGCAGAGCCTGTCAGAAATTTTGTGTGTGAGGCATAACATGAGTAAACGAAAGAGCATGTATGCCAAGCAAAAAGAAACCAGCCGCACCAGCGGCCAGCAA
>JAYSRE010000202.1:0-22151 GCA_043721235.1 Polaromonas sp.
CGCGGGCCCTTACGGGTGCGTGCATTGGTACGCGTGCGTTGGCCACGCATTGGAAGACCACGGCGATGGCGGAAACCACGATAGCAACCGATATCCATCAAACGCTTGATGTTCATCGTAGTCTCGCGACGCAAATCACCCTCGATAGTGATCGTAGCGATAGCATCACGGATCTTTTCGAGGTCACCATCAGTCAAATCTTTGACTTTTTTAGCGTATGCAATACCTGTTGCTTCGCAAATTTTGCGTGCTCGGGTGCGACCTATACCAAAGATAGCGGTTAAACCAATTTCAGCGTGCTGATGTGGCGGGATGTTAATGCCAGCGATACGTGCCATAGCGTTCCTCTAAATCTTTCAATTAACCTTGACGTTGTTTATGACGTGGATCCGTACAGATCACGCGCACAACACCTTTGCGGCGAATGACTTTGCAATTACGGCAAATCTTTTTTACTGAAGCGGACACTTTCATGTCTTTTCTCCTAAAACTCTCAACTTGGGGAGTTAAATCAAATCTCTAAATTGAAATTTAGTGTTAGAGCGTAATGCGCTGTACAACCAAATTACGCTTTAAAGTTAGCTTTCTTTAACAGCGACTCATACTGCTGACTCATCATGTAGTTCTGTACTTGGGACATAAAGTCCATCGTGACAACCACAATAATTAACAACGAAGTACCACCGAAATAAAACGGTACGTTATATTTCAAAATTAAAAACTCTGGCAACAAGCATACAAAAGTAATGTACAAAGCACCAACTAATGTCAGGCGAACTAAGATTTTGTCAATGTAGCGCGCAGTTTGGTCACCTGGGCGGATACCCGGAATAAAAGCGCCACTTTTCTTCAAATTGTCAGCAGTTTCACGGCTGTTAAAAACCAATGCAGTGTAGAAGAAGCAGAAAAATATAATGGCTGCAGCGTAGAACATTACATAAACCGGCTGCCCAGGTGTCATCACATTGGCAATGTCTTTAAGCCAACGCATAGATTCACCTGTACTGAACCAGCTCACCACCGTAGCAGGTAACAAAATAATTGAAGATGCAAATATGGGGGGAATTACACCCGCCATGTTTAACTTTAATGGCAAATGGGATGATTGACCACCGTACACTTTGTTGCCGACTTGGCGCCGTGCATAGTTAACTAGAATTTTGCGCTGTCCACGTTCTACAAAAACTACAAAATACGTTACAGCAACCACTAGCGCAACAATAACAATGGCAACCAATATACTCATCGCCCCGGTGCGAACGAGTTCAAGCAATCCACCAATAGCGCCTGGAAGACCTGCAGCGATACCGCCGAAAATCAAGATCGATATACCATTGCCCAAACCACGCTCTGTAATTTGTTCACCAAGCCACATCAAAAACATAGTTCCAGCAGTTAAACTCACCACCGCCGACATACGGAAGCCAAAACCTGGCGACAATACCAGGCCCGCCGAACCTTCTAAAGCCATTGCAATACCTAATGATTGGAACAGCGCCAAGCCTAGTGTTCCGTAACGCGTGTACTGGGTTATTTTGCGGCGACCTGCTTCGCCTTCTTTTTTCATTTGCTCAAAGGTAGGAACCACGTAGGTCAGTAGTTGCATAATAATCGAAGCCGATATGTACGGCATGATTCCCAGGGCAAACACCGTGAACCGGGACAACGCTCCACCAGAAAACATATTGAATAAACTCAATATGCCACCTTGCTGGCCTTTGAATAATTCTTGTAGCTGGGTCGGGTCAATGCCAGGCACAGGAATGTGTGCACCAATACGGTAAACCACCAAAGCCAACAACAAAAAGACAAGCCTACGGCGAAGATCGCCGTATTTGCCAGTTTTTGCTAATTGTGCGGATTGGATTGCCACTGCGCGTAATTCCTGTAGTCTTGCGTTAAATCTTGATTAAGCAACAACGGAGCCACCAGCAGCTTCAATAGCTGCTTTAGCTGATGCTGTAGCACCAATACCTGTCAATTTGACAGCTTTGGTCAAAGTTCCAGTATTGATGACTTTAACGACTTTAGCCAATTGACCCACCAAGCCTGCTTGCTTCAATGCCAGCACATCCACCTCAGCAGCGCCTAACATTTCTAAGTTCGTTAAAGTGATTTCAGCATTGAATTTGAGCAAATGTGATTTGAAACCACGCTTTGGCAGACGACGCTGCAAAGGCATTTGACCGCCCTCGAAACCAACTTTATGGTAACCACCTGAGCGCGATTTTTGACCTTTGTGTCCGCGACCTGCAGTTTTACCCAAGCCTGAGCCTATGCCACGACCCACACGGCGGCGGGCTTTTTTAGAGCCATCAGCAGGAGAAATTGTATTGAGTTCCATGCTAAAGAACCTTCACTAGGTAGCTAATTTTATTGATCATGCCGCGCACTTCTGGTGAATCTTGCAGCTCTGACACGGAACGAATCTTGCGCAAGCCTAGGCCACGCACAGTTGCACGGTGGGATTCTTTGCAACCAATCGGGCTACGTACCAATTGGATTTTTATGGGATTGATTTTGGCTGTTGCTTGGGTAGTCATTATGGTGCTCCCGGTTAAGCGAAGATGTCTTCGATGCTCTTGCCGCGCTTGGCAGCGACTTCTGAGGGCGTTGTCGACTTCTTCAGTGCGTCCAGAGTAGCGCGCACCATGTTGTAAGGGTTAGTGGATCCATGACTTTTGGCTACGATATCGGTAATGCCCATCACTTCGAAGACAGCACGCATAGGACCACCTGCAATAATGCCAGTACCTTTGGGGGCAGGTGACATCATAACGTTTGCAGCGCCGTGCGAACCATACACACGGTGGTGAATGGTTCCATTTTTCAAGTTAGCCTTGAGCATGCCGCGACGTGCTTGCTCCATGGCTTTGGTGACGGCGACTGGCACTTCCTTAGACTTGCCTTTGCCCATACCAACGCGTCCGTCGCCATCACCTACTACGGTGAGTGCTGCAAAGCCAAGGATACGACCACCCTTGACTACCTTGGTAACACGGTTAACCGCGATCATCTTTTCACGCAAACCGTCTTCAGGACCGTTTGCTGGTGTATTTGCTTGTAATTTAGCCATGCTTTTTCTCGCTTCGCTTATTCTTTGTTGCGTTAGAACTGCAAACCAGCTTCACGGGCTGCTTCGGCCAAGGCCTTCACACGGCCGTGGTAAGCCATACCTGCACGATCAAATGCGACTTTGTCTATACCAGCAGCTTTGGCTTTCTCAGCAATACGCTTGCCAATCATCGTTGCAGCAGCAACGTTACCGCCTTTGCCAGAAGCACCAATAGCTTTGACAACTTCAGCCTCTGAAGTGGAGGCAGAGGCAATTACTTTTGAACCATCGCCAGAAATGACTTGTGCATAAATGTGGAAATTCGAACGGTTCACGCTCAAACGCGCAACGCCTTGGTTGGCGATGCGAATACGCGTTTGGCGTGCCCGACGAAGACGCTGCTCTTTTTTGGTCAACATAACGCAGCTCCTTATTTCTTCTTAGTTTCTTTGATCGTGATCTTCTCATCCGAATAACGGATGCCCTTGCCTTTGTAAGGCTCAGGAGGACGAACAGCACGAATCTCAGCGGCGATCTGACCTACGCGTTGGCGGTCAGCACCTTTGATGATAATTTCTGTAGGCGCAGGTGTTTCCACTTTGATGCCTGCAGGCATGTCAAAGTTAACTGGGTGTGAGTAGCCTACAGTTAAATTGAGCTTGTTGCCTGCAGCCTGTGCTTTGTAACCCACACCGACGAGGTTCAACTTCTTTTCAAAGCCCTTGGTTACACCAACTACCATGTTATTTACTAACTGGCGCAGCGTACCGCTCATGGCATTAGCTTCACGTGAAGTATCAGCAGGCGCGAAGGTCAGCTTACCAGCGTCGTTTTTAACAACTACCAACGCATTGGCGTTAACAGCTAAAGTACCACCAGCACCTTTGATGCTGATTTGATTGTTGCTCATTGACACGTCTACGCCAGCTGGCACAGTGACGGGCATTTTTCCTACACGGGACATTTCAGTTTCTCCTTCAATGTGCCGTTAAGCGACGTAACACAACACTTCGCCGCCCACACCAGTGGCGCGTGCTTTGCGATCGGTCATGACACCTTGTGGGGTAGTCACAATTGCCACACCCAAGCCGTTCATGACCTGGGGAATAGCACCGCTGCCTTTGTAGACACGTAAGCCTGGGCGACTGACGCGCTCAATGCGCTCAATCACTGGACGGCCAGCGTAGTACTTCAATGCAATAACGAGTTCAGATTTACCAGCGTCTTGAACGATTTTGAAACCGTCCACGTAGCCTTCATCTTTTAAAACCTGTGCAATCGCCACTTTGACCTTGGAAGCGGGCACTGACACAGATACTTTAGCAACCATCTGCGCGTTACGAATACGCGTCAGCAAGTCGGCGATAGGATCACTCATACTCATTTGATTTTTCCTTCGCTTGAGATTACCAGCTGGCCTTGGTCATGCCCGGGATTTCACCCGAGAATGCCATCTCGCGCACCTTCATGCGACCGAGACCAAACTGACGGTACGTACCACGTGCACGACCGGTGATCGCGCAGCGGTTGCGCTGGCGAGTTGGGTTTGCGTTTCGTGGTTGTTTTTGCAATTCGAGACGTGCCGCCATGCGTTCGTCGTCTGGCTTTTTGGCATCGTTAATGATGGCCTTGAGCGCTGCGAATTTAGGTGCGTACTTAGCGACAAGCTTGTCGCGCTTGAGTTCGCGTTGAATGAGTGCCATTTTAGCCACAGTTCACCTCAGTTCTTGAACGGGAAACGAAAACCTGTGAGTAGTGCCTTGCACTCTTCATCAGTTTTAGCGGTAGTGGTAATACTAATATTGAGACCACGCAAAGCATCAACTTTGTCGTATTCAATTTCAGGAAAAATAATCTGTTCTTTGACACCGATGTTGTAGTTGCCACGGCCATCAAATGCACGGCCTGAGATACCACGGAAGTCACGTACACGCGGCAGCGCCACGGTGACAAAGCGGTCTAAGAATTCGTACATGTGCTCACCGCGCAGTGTAACCATGCAACCAATTGGCAATCCTTCACGGATTTTAAAACCGGCGATGGGCTTTTTAGCCTTGGTTACAACCGGTTTTTGGCCAGCGATTTTGGTCATGTCACTGACTGCGCTGTCCATAACTTTTTTGTCAGCTACAGCTTCGCTCACACCCATGTTCAGAGTGATCTTGCTTAGGCGTGGCACCTGCATAGGTGACTTGTAACCAAATTGCTTGATCATGTCAGGTGCAATTTTGTCGAGATAGTGTTGTTTGAGACGTGCCATTTAGTTATACCTCTTAGGCTGCCTTGATTTCTTCGCCGCTGGACTTGTACACGCGAACACGCTTGCCATCAGCCAGAACTTTGATGCCCACGCGGTCCGCTTTGCCCGACGTGCCATTAAAGATGGCAATGTTGGACTGGTGAATTGGCATGGTCTTTTCAACGATGCCGCCGGTGGTGTTTTTGAGCGGATTAGGCTTGGCATGTTTTTTCACCAAGTTAATATCGTCAACTACCACATGGCTGTCATCTTTGCGCAACGAAACAACGCCGCGTTTACCTTTGTCGCGACCAGCGATAACAATCACTTGGTCGCCTGAACGTATTTTATTCATGGCTGTATTAACCTTACAGAACTTCGGGCGCCAATGACACAATCTTCATGAACTTCTCGTTGCGCAGCTCGCGCGTGACGGGTCCAAAGATCCGGGTGCCTATTGGCTCCAGCTTGTTATTTAGCAACACTGCAGCATTGCCGTCGAATTTAACTAACGAACCATCTGAACGGCGAATGCCTTTGGCAGTGCGCACCACTACAGCACTGTACACTTCGCCTTTTTTGACGCGTGCACGCGGAGCTGCTTCTTTAATGCTTACTTTAATCACATCGCCTACAGACGCGTAGCGGCGTTTAGAGCCACCAAGCACTTTGATACATAGCACAGATTTTGCACCCGTGTTGTCGGCGACATCGAGTCGAGATTCAGTTTGGATCATTTCAAATCTTCCCAACTTACCTTCGGCACTTGCATTTTGCAAATACACCGAAGCCAGTCTTGGGCCCGTCGCCACCAACTTAAACGGAGTTTAAGGCTAGTGTCGTTTGGGCGGATATGCGCAATAAGCTAATGCAACTTGCGCGAAGCCTTTGATTATGACAGAAAAATCTGCCCGCTGTCAAATCTTTCTGCAAACTATGGGCAATCCCCTCGAAACCTGATGTTCGTCCGTGCACTTTAGCAAAATTTATAGCAGCTGCTGAGGCGCAGACTCGCGATGAAGCTGTCTAGCTTAAATAAAGCATGCTTTTAGAGGTTTTTGCCTAAAAGCCTCACCTCCCCGTTGCGGCGCTGTAAACAAGGCACGTTGCATGCTTATTCATACTGTGCCAAGGATGCTTCACGCTGCTGATGTATTCTGGTGCGGCGTTGGTTACCCACATTACTTTCAGGAGTTGATTCTCAATGCCTATCAAAACACCTGCTACAGCAGCGCCTAAAACCGTGAATTTGGCACTGCAAGGCGGCGGCTCCCACGGTGCCTTTACCTGGGGCGTGCTGGATGCCTTGCTCGAAGACGGCAGGCTCAAGATTGATGGCATCAGTGGTGCAAGTGCAGGGGCCATGAACGCATTGGCGCTGGGCCATGGCTTTGTATGGGCGCGTGACAAAAAAAGCGACCCCTACGAGGCAGCGCGCGCCTCGCTGGCCAGCTTTTGGAACGAAGTTATCAGCTTGAGTGCGGCCAGCAGCCTGCAGCGCAGCTTGGTAGATGCCTGGATGGGCGGCTGGAAAATGGCCGCTCCAGCCGTGCAAAGTAACCTTTCGCCCTACCAAGTTAACCCGCTGGACATTAACCCGCTGCGCCGCTTGGTCGAAAAATCGTTCGACTTTGAACGCATTGGCAGACTGGCTGAGCCGCGTATTTTTATATCGGCTACCCATGTAAATACCGGCAAGGCCGAGATTTTCAGCGGTAAACGCCTGACTGCAGCCTCGCTGATGGCATCGGCCTGCCTATGCTGTTTCAGGCCGTGGAGATTGACGGTGAGCACTACTGGGACGGCGGCTACTCTGGCAATCCGGCCATGCACCCGCTAATTTACCGTTGCCATGCCAGCGACGTGGTGCTGGTGCAGATTAACCCGCTGGCACGCAACGCCGCCCCCACCGAGGCGTCTGACATCATGGACCGCATCAACGAACTGACCTTCAACGCCAGCCTGTTGGCGCAAATGCGGTCTATTGACTTTGTCAACCGCATGCTAGAGCGTGGCAATTTGGACACCAACCGCTACCGGCCCGTGCTGCTACACCGTATTGACGGCGGTGAAGCGCTAGAGGCTTACCCAGCGTCCAGCAAAACATCAACCGATGGCGCGATGGTGAACAAGCTGCGTGATTTGGGGCGCGAATGTGCGCAAAAATGGCTGAAAAAACGCTTTGCAGACATAGGGAAAAAAACCAGCATCAATATCGAGCGCGACTACCTGGACGATATGCGCATGGGCAGCTTGGGGGACTAGAACAGTAGTAGCTGGGCAGTGCAGGTGTTACAGTGGTTTGGTAAGTTATTACCAGCATTTCAGCCCTATCGCCCAAGTAAATGCTAGATATGTAGCTATTAAATAAATAGCGTACTGGCCGCAGCGGCATCCGTGCGCGCTACGGCCGCCCGAGCCGCGCTGAAATGCCCACAGCCCATAAATGGCGCGGGCGTGCGCAGCGCAGACAGTGGTGAGGGGTGGTTGGCTGTCAGCACGGTATGGCGTGCATTGTGGTTGTACATGGCCACCAAAGGCTGCTTGGCCTGCGCATGGCTGCCCCACAGCAAAAATACCACGGGATTGTTTTTTTGAGCGCAGGCTTGAATAATTGCGTCAGTAAGTACCTGCCAACCTTGCTTGGCATGGGCTGCGGGCTGGGCATCTTCTACGGTCAGGGTGGTGTTAAGCAGCAGCACACCTTGCTGGGCCCAGCGGTGCAGGCTGCCGTGGCGGGGGGGCGGCAAGCCAAGGTCGCGCTGTAATTCTTTAAAGATATTGCGCAAGCTGGGCGGTATTTTGACCCCTTGTGCCACCGAGAAGGCCAGCCCCTCAGCCTGGCCGGGGCCGTGGTAGGGGTCTTGCCCAAGGATAACTACCCTAACGTCTGCCAGCGCAGTCAGCGCCAAAGCGCGCATAGGCTGCGCTGGGTAAACGGTGGCACCCGCAGCCAAGCGCTGCTGCAGGTACTGGCCTAGCGCAGCGCAGGCGCTGCTGGTAACAAACTGGCTCACCAGTGGCTGCCAGTCGGCGGCCACTGGCCATGTGCCAGGCTGCCAGCTTTGCAGGCGCGCCGCCGCCTGGGCGCTGGGGCTGTGGTCCGCACTATCACCGAACAAATTGGTAGTCAAATCGGCATATGTCCCAAGGAAATACTGATTAAGCAGCTATAAAAATAGGAGTGTTGACTGGGCAGTTAAGCTTTTGTACAGCCGCCCTGCTTAGCCAAACAAGGCAGCCAGCGCCAGCCCTGGCTCGTCGGCACGCATGAAAGTTTCGCCGACCAAAAAAGCATGCACACCGGCTGCGCGCAGGGTTTGCACATCGTCCCGGTTGGCAATGCCGCTTTCGGTCACCAGCAGTACGTCGGCCGGCACATCCGCCAGCATGCCCAGGGTAGTTTGCAGGCTGACCTCGAAGGTTTTGAGGTTGCGGTTATTGATGCCCAGCATGTTTTTGTGCGGCACGTTTTTGAGTTTTAAAGCCCGCGCTAGTTCAGCGCGGTCATGCACTTCTACCAGCACCGCCATGTCCAGGTCCAGCGCAATGGCCTGCAGATCGGCCATCATCGCATCACCAAGGCAGGCGGCAATCAGCAAAATACAGTCCGCGCCCATGGCCCGCGACTCGTAAATTTGGTAGGGATTGACCATAAAATCCTTACGCAACACCGGCAGCGGGCAGCTGGCCCGGGCTTGGCGTAAAAAGTCAGGCTCACCCTCGAAAAATTGACGGTCAGTAAGCACTGACAAGCACGCAGCGTTAACCAGCACTTCAGTTTTTTTCTTGGTCTCGGCATTGCCGTCGGCATAGCTTTGGGCAATATCGGCCGCAAAAAACGCCTCGCGCAGCACGCCTTTAGACGGGCTGGCCTTCTTCACCTCGGCAATCACCGCCGCCTGCCCCGCTGCAATTTTGGACCGCATAGCGCCCACATAGTCGCGCACCAGCACACGGCTTTCGGCATCAGCGCGCATGGCAGCCAACGGCGTTTTTTTGATCGCCGCTGCGATTTCTTGGTGTTTAACTTCTACGATTTTTTGGAGGATGTCATTCATAGTGGGTACCGTTTAATTTGAAAATATGGTGATGCATACGCCACCAGAACCATACTGAAATGCCACTAGCGCATATAAATGTAACCATATGCCATGCAAGAGCCGGATTGCGGAATGAGCTTTGATCAATCATTAGAGGAAATAGATGCCAACTGGCTAACCAAAGCACTTGGTTGGCAATTAACGCGGTAATTGCCAATGGCACACCGAGAACCGATAAGCGTTGAAGTAAATTAAGGCCTTGATCTGCACCGTTAGCTTTAAAAGTTTCGTGCAGTCCAATCCACGTAATTATTATCACAGCGACTACGTCATATATTAAAAACCAATCCATCTGCAACCCAAAATAACCTGCTTGATAGCTGTAAGCCGTGCCAATCAAACTGTACGCAAACCAATATCTAAACTCATCGCGAGCTGAAACTGTTTTGGCCTGTAAAGCTTTCCTGGCACGCGAAGCAGAAAACAAGTGAAAACTCATCCAATAACCCTTAATACTTACGCCGCGCCAGCAGCCACGGCAGTCGCACCAAAAATTCGGTAAACAAGCGGGTGTGCATCCAAGTTAGCAACACATTGTCGCGCAGGTACTTAAAGTGGGACACGCCACCTTCCTCAAGGCTGAAGTATTTGACGGGAGCGTCAATATTGATGGGTTTTAGGCCCTCCCAGCACAGGCGCACGGCGACTTCGGGGTCGAAGTCGAAGCGGCGCATCCAGCGGCTGCGCTGCATGACCGCCTGCAAGGGCCGCATGGGGTAGACGCGAAAGCCATACAGCGAGTCGCCCACGCCAGCGCCCAGCGTTTCTACATTGGCCCAGGTGTTGGACACTTTGCGGCCGTTCACGCGCAGGGCTGGGGCGCTGGCATCGAACACCGGTTTGCCTAAAATCATAGCTGCAGGCGTAGCTATAGAGCGGGCCATGAACTGGTCGATCAGGTCTGCAGGGTGCTGGCCATCGGCATCCATGGTCAGGGCGTGGGTGTAGCCTTGCTGGAGTGCTTGGGTAATACCGTGCAGCACGGCGCTGCCTTTGCCGCCGTTGGTGGGCAGCACCAGCACAGTAAGTCCATCGTCCTGGGCGGCCAAATCGCACAGCAAACGGGTGCTGTCGTCAGTGCTGCCATCAACCACCACCCACACCGGGGCCCACCTCTGGCGCACGCTGCGCACCGTCTCAACTACCTTGGTGCCGGGGTTATAGCAGGGGATCAGCACCAAATGGGTGGCGGAGGGAGCAACTGGCATGGCAAAGTGGGCTAAAAATAAAGGTTGAAATGTTTGGGGGCTAGCTTGGGTTGGGCTACATGGGGGTGGGCAAATACCGTCTTTGGCTGCGGCACTTGGCAAAACAACGAATGATAAAATATTGTTTATCTAATTCCAACCATAGGTCAAGTTTAATGGAATCCCCAGCAGCAACAGCAAGCATCGCGGTACCGCAGCACGAACTGGAATCAGAAGTCATTGCGCTGCTTATTAGCGCGCTTAACCTAGAAGTTGCGCCCAGCGAGGTCACCGCCGACACCCCACTGTATGGCGACGGCCTAGGTTTGGACTCGATTGATATTCTAGAAATTGCGCTGGCTGTGTCTAAGCGCTATGGCTTTCAAATGCGCTCTGACGACCCACGCAACGTAGAAAGCTTTGCCTCCATACGTGCGCTAAGCAGCTATATTGCGCAAGAGCGCACTAAGTAAGTTTGGCTTAGCCCATCTAAACCAGCGCAGCGCTAACCCAAGTGAGTGGATTGTTCAAAGGCGTGTGCGTCGCTGCACTGATAGCACTTTACGCGCTGGCCAGTCACTTGGCACTGATCTTGCCGCAAGGCCAAGCGATTGCAGCAGCGCTGGCCATGGGCGTACCTGCCATTGCATTGGTGGTGTTTGTGTTTCAGTGGCTGGCAAAAAAGCTCACCGCGCAGCCACCATCACCCACCCACCCTAGGTTGCACACGGCGCTGCGCTACGCGCTGGCAATGCTGGTGGCCACGCTGCCTGTGGCGGTATTTTTAGGGCGCGTATGGCCGTTTGTAGTGTCAAATGCGCAGGCGCTATATTTTGTGCAGCACGTAGGCACTAACGCGCTGCTGGCTTGGGTGTTTGGCCACACCCTGGTGGCAGGCGCTACACCGCTGGTGGTGACGTTTGCGCGCGTGGTACACAAGCAGCTGCCACCTGAGATTGAAGCCTATGCACGTAAAGTTACGCTGGCATGGGTGGCTTTTTTCCTGGGCACCTGCACGCTGTCGATTGCGCTTTTTTTTGCAGCACCGCTGGCAGCCTGGTCCACCTTTGCAGTACTCTTGCAGTGGCCTTCTGTGGCGGTGTTTTTTGTAGGCGAATATGCGCTGCGCAAGCGGCTGTTCAGGCAGTTTGACCACGCCAGCATGAAGCAGGGGTTTGACGCATACAACCAGCACCGGGCTGCGCCGCAGGCTCTGGTAACTGCACCAGGCCACCCAGTGGCTGATAAGCCGTAAAGCATACATCCCATGCTGCCGCTCATTACCCACACCGACCTGACCCGTCCCTTGGCATACCGCCAAGGCTTAACAGTGTCTGCAGCGCAGTACCTGGCCGACGTGCATGCCTGCGCGACGCAACTGCCTAGCGCGCAGTACGTGCTGCTGGCTTGCCAAGACCGCTACGCCTTTGCCGTGGGCTTTGGGGCCGCGCAGGTGCGTGGGCAAAGCTGTTTGCTACCGTCTACACACACAGAAGAGTTGATTGCCAAGTTGACCAGCACGCACACCGGCTTGTACTGCTTGACTGATGAACCAGCTTGCGCCATCAAGTTGCCGCTGGTACAGATTGGCCCATGGCTCTTACAAGGTGCAGTGCACATGGCGCCGCAGGTTCCCCTGATTGCGCAGTGCCATGTAGCAGCCTGCGTATTTACCTCAGGCAGCACCGGGCTGCCCCTGCCGCACCGTAAAACCTGGGGCAAACTGGTTGTGAATGTGCAAAGCGAAGGTGCGCGCCTGGGTATCGTGGCCGGCAGCTGCTACACCCTTGTGGGCACTGTGCCGCCGCAGCATATGTACGGTTTTGAATCGACGGTGCTGATAGCGCTGCAAAACGCCTGTGCGTTTGAATCAGGCAAACCGTTTTACCCCGCTGACATAGAGCGCGCCATGGCCAGCGTACCGCGGCCACGTGCCTTGGTTACCACGCCGTTCCATCTGCGCGCGTTCATTACCGAGCTGCAGGTGCCCTCACCAATTGACCTGCTGGTATGTGCCACAGCGCCACTGGCCACACCACTGGCCCTGCAAGCCGAACAAAAAACAGGTGCTCCGCTGCTAGAGATTTACGGCAGCACCGAAACCGGCCAGCTCGCCACCCGCCGTACCACCCGCACCACCGACTGGACAACCTTTGATGGTATATCCCTTGCACAAAATGACGGCGCCTGTTTTGCCAGTGGACTGCAGGTTGAAGGCAGCGTGCCCGTAAACGACATGCTGGAGCTTAAAAGCGAATGTGTGTTTGTACTGCATGGCCGCACGGCAGACATGGTGAACATTGCCGGTAAAAGCACTACGCTAGACCATTTAAACCACCAGCTTTTGTCGATTCCCGGCGTGACTGATGGCGCTTTTGTAGTGCAAGGCGTAGATACAGAAGGTGTAGGCAACACTGGGCGCTTAGCTGCCATAGCGGTAGCCCCAGGCCACACCGCAGAGACTTTGCTGGCCGAGCTGCGCCGCAAAATAGCCCCTGCGTTTTTACCGCGCCCGCTCAAACTCATAGACCGTTTGCCGCGCAACGGCACCAGCAAGCTGCCGCGCGAAGCGCTGCTAGCTTTGCTGAAAACTGCTGGGCATTCGTGACTTTTTTTTGTGACCATTTTACGATGCCTACGCTACATATTCCTTTAGATCACGCCTGCTTTCCCGGCCATTTTCCGGGGCAGCCCATTTTGCCGGGCGTGCTGCTGCTAGAGCGGGTCATGGCGCAAGCGCAAAGCCAGTGGGGCCGCAGGCCAGACCAGTACACGCTGGTCAACACCAAGTTTTTAGCTGCCGTGCTGCCCGGTGACACTGTGCGCATTGAACTAACGTCCGTACACCCTGAGGAATCTAAATTTACGGTACACACCGTCAACGCAGAAGGCGCAGATGATGTGCTTGCATGCAGCGGGCAGTTGCGTATTGCCCCCTTGCCAATGCCTGCCAGCTCTTAAAACGCATGTCCAGCACACCCCCGCCAGCACCACCGGACATGCACGCAGCAAAGCCTGCAGACACCGATAACGCGCACAACTGGGCAACACAAACCGAGCGTGGCAACATGCTGGCGCTGCGGGTAATGACGTGGATAGCCCTGCACCTGGGCAGGCGTATCTCGCGCGGGGTGTTGGTGTTTATCGTGGCCTATTTTTACGTTTCATCGCCCACCGCGCGGCGCGCATCGCGTGATTTTTTAGCGCGCATTCCTGGTGTAAGCCACAGCGCTGGCCCAGTTTTTAGGCACTTGTACTGCTTTGCTGCCGTCACACTAGACCGTGTGTACTGGCTCCATGGCCGCATGGATTTGTTTGATGTGCAAATCAAAGACACCGACAACCAGGCGCTGGGCATGGCCAGCCAAGGCGTGGGCCTGTTTCTGGTGGGCGCGCATATGGGCAGCTTTGACAGCGTGCGCAGCATTGCACGCCAGCATCCTGACCTGAAAATGATTTTGCTGATGTACGAAGACAATGCCCGCAATATCAAGCAGCTTTTGCACGCCATCAACCCTGCGGCGCAGCAAGAGATTATTTCACTGGGCAACGCCAACGCCATGTTGCAAGTACGCGACCAATTGGCAGCAGGTGCTTTAATCGGCGTGCTGGCGGACCGCTCTATTGGCAGTGCAGGCAACGTCGAGCTGCCGTTGCTGGGCGCGCAGGCCAGCTTTCCGCAGGGGCCTTTTCGGCTGGCAGCCATGCTCAAACATCCAGTGTATTTCATGGTGGGCGTGTACCATGGCGGCAACCGCTACACCATTCACCTTGAGCCAGTGATGGATTTTTCCAAAGTAACCCCGGCTGACCGTGCACAGTCAGCCCATCTTGCAATGCGGCGTTATGTAGAGCTGGTAGAGCAATACTGCATCATGGCACCTTATAACTGGTTTAACTTTTTTGATTTTTGGCAGAAAAATCAAAACCCCCTATGAACTATTTTGCTATTTTTGCTTCCTTGTGCCTGCTGCTGGGCAGTGCGCCAGCACAGGCCACTGATATAGACATGGCCAGCTTGATGCGTTTGTTTGCCAGCAGCCAAAGTGTGAAGGCAAAATTTGCAGAGCGAAAGTTCATCAAAATTCTGGATGCTCCTGTTGAGTCGAACGGTGAGTTGCTTTTTCAAGCGCCCAACCGGCTGGAAAAGCGCACCCAACTTCCACGCCCAGAGACTCTGGTGATTGAGGGTAGCAAAGTGTCTATTGAGCGCGGCACCTTCAAACGCACCATGTCGCTGGATGATTTTGCCGACATGGCTTCGCTGGTGCAAAGTCTGACCGCCACCTTCAGAGGCGACCAGCTGAGTATTGAGCAGTCGTTTAACTGGAAGCTGTCTGGCCCAGCAAATAAATGGCAGCTGGTGTTAAAACCCAAAACCAGCAAGCTGTTCATTACGCTGAAAGAAATCAGGTTGGCGGGCGACAATAGCTATGTGCATACTGTGGAAACCACACTGACTGACGGTGACCGGTCACTCATGACACTGGACCGACCACTAACGCAGTAAGCGCAGCCAGACGCTGGACTTAACGCAATACCGCCTGCGTTGTTTTCAAATCATGCCGCCATTGATGGAGATGATTTGCCCAGTGATGTAGCCAGCCTCTTGACTGGCCAAAAAAGCCACCAAAGCCGCCACCTCTTGCGACGTACCAGCCCGCTTCATGGGCACGATGCGGGCAATAGACTCGGCGTCAAAAGCCCCGGCTATCATCGGGGACTCAATAATGCCCGGCGCCACTACATTGACGGTTACCCCACGGCTGGCAACCTCTTGCGCCAGTGATTTGGTAGCGCCATGCAGGGCCGCTTTGGCGGCTGCGTAGTTCACTTGCCCACGGTTGCCCGCTATGGCAGCCACCGAAGAAATGTTAATAACGCGGCCGTGCCGTGTGCGCAGCATGGGCAGCATCAGCGGCTGCGTAACATTAAAAAAGCCGTTGAGTGATACGTCAATCACGCTGCTCCATTGCGCTGTACTCATGCCTGCAAAGACAGCATCGTCGTGAATGCCTGCACAATTCACAATCACTTGAAAAGCTTTTTCCTCAGCCAACGCCTCCAGCACACTGCGGGTGGCTTGTGCATCCGTCACGTCAAACTGCACTGCAGTGGCCACGCCACCTGCATCGGTAATTTTTTGCGCTAAGGTTTTCGCTGCAGCCAGTGCGCTGTTAGCGTGGATATAGACAGCAAAGCCATCTAGCGCTAAACGCTCGCAAATTGCAGAGCCCAACGCACCGCTGCCACCGGTCACTATCGCGCGCTTCATATCGGTCATGGTGTTTTTTCTTCACTAGAGGTAAGGGGCACAAGCACGACCGTCGCCCTGCCCTTAAGCAAGGTAGTGTCAAAGCTGCCCACCGTAAATTCGTACACCATGCTGTTGCTATCACCCATTATCTGGACAGCATGGATGCACAGGTCGTCAGTGACTGTGTCCAGCCGGTGCGCGCTAAGCTCTACAGTGCGCACACTTGCCAAACGCCCGCCCCGAGGCGGTTGACTGCCACCAGACAACAGTGCGCCGTGCACCGCCATTGCCTGCGCCGCGTACTCTACGCCGCACACGGCATGCAGCATCCCGTTTTCGCGCAGTGGGTTGTCTTCCAAGCGGTGCGACACTGCCGTACAGTGGATGCTTTGCGCATCGTAGTGGAGCACCTGGGACAGTAAACACATGCTGCCATGGTGCGGAATGAGGCGTGCAATGTCAGCAACGCCAAGTACAGGTTGCTTTAGTTCATGTGCCACAGCATGGGTCATTTCAATGCGTCAACTTCAACCAAGAGCTGCTGGTTGTCAAACATCTCCAACACCAGCAAGGTATTTTTGTAGCCACAGGCCAAGGCATGCAGCATAGGCAAAGCGCGCGCTGCCGGTACGTTGTGGCGCAAAGCTTCTAAATCTGCGTTGTGCATCGTGCTGGGTACGGCTTTGCCAAGGCTAATTTTCACGCTAGCTAGGCTGGCGTGGGTAACTTGGTGGCTCACCACCAGTGCTACACCCATGCTGTGGGCTATCGGCCTGGCCGCACGCAAGGGCTCAGGGTAAGGCGTGTCGTAGGCAATAAACAGCACAGGCGCCTGGGCCGCAATAGCTTGCGTGCAGGCCTCTAAAAAGCCCGCTGAAAAGCTGCCGTCAAATGCGCACAGGCTGGTACTGGCGGGCTTGGCTTGCAGCGCAATGCCCCAATACCCAGACGGTGCGTTGTGCACCGAGTTGGTAAACCGCGTAGGTGAAATAAGCCGGTCTTGAGAAGCCAGTGCTTCGCATATCGAGTGGCAGTTGTCGCCATCACCGCCTGAAGAGCTGAACACTGACAGTAAATCGCTGGCTTGGTAGTTCGCCTCGCACAGTGCATCCGTTGCGGTAGCAAGTGCCAGCTTCACAGCCGTACCCACTCTGCGGCGCTCTGCAGCAGGCAAGTAGCTTGAGGCTGCAATTACCGTAGCGGTTGCACTGTAAGCAGTTTGGCCCCTAAGCACCGCTTGGGCGGCAGCCCAGTTGTCCAAACCCGGGCCGCACAGTCCTACGGCATCTACATACACAGTGATGCCGCTCATACGCGCTCCAAAACCAAGCTGCAATTGGAGCCGCCAAACCCAAAGGAATTACTCACAATTGCATTAGGCGCACACTGTATATTTTCCAACAGATAGTTCACAGCCAATGTGGGGTCTATTTTTTGTGTATTGACTCCGCCTGGAATAATGCCGTGCTGTAGTACCAGTGCACACAGCGTCGCTTCAACTATGCCTGCAGCACCTAGGGCGTGACCTGTGTGACCTTTGGTAGAGCTGCAAGGCGTAACGGGCCCGAACAGCGAAGCAATAGCCAAGCCTTCAGCAGCGTCGTTACTGCGTGTGGCTGTGCCGTGCAGGTTGATATAGTCAATCTGGCTTGGCAAACGCCTTGCCATGGTAAGCGCCGCTTGCATGGCAGCCAACGCACCCGCGCCCTGCGGGTGAGGCGAAGACATATGGTGCGCATCACTAGACTCCCCGATACCGGTCACTGCAATAGCAGCGCTTGCATGGGGGGTTTCGCGTGTAAGCAATGCAAAACCAGCAGCCTCGGAAATAGAAATACCTTTGCGATCCTCGCCAAAAGGCTGGCATAGCTCTGTAGACAACAGCTCAAGCGAGTTAAAGCCATACAAAGTAGTAAGGCATAAGCTGTCTACACCGCCCACGATAGCAGCATCAATCAACCCACACGCCATCATGCGTGCTGCATTACCAAACACCTTGGCGCTGGACGAACAAGCTGAGGACACAGCCACTGACGGGCCTTCAAGCTCAAAGTAATCACGCACAAAACCAGCCACTGAATAGGTGTTGTGTGTTTGTGGGTATTGAAAACTGGGCGGCAGTGCGCCTGATATCGCATCGCGTTGGCGGTAGGCTAACTCGGTCGTCAAAATTCCTGCTGTGCTGGTGCCCAAAAAAACCCCTACACGTGCATTGCCATAGGTGCGTACCGCTGCGCGCACCGCATCGCCAAAACCATCTTGCTCCAGCGCCAAGAGTGCGAGCTGGTTATTTCTGCACAGGTGGTGCGCCAACCGCAAGGGCATTTGCTGCGCCTCAACGCCCACTACTTGGCCAATAAAGGTGGGTAAATCAACCGTTTCAAACGCGCACTTTTGCAGCCCGGTGCGGTGCGCCACAACGGCATTCCAGTTTGATTTTTGACCCAGCCCCAAACAGGTGGCCAAAGTGTAGTGCGCAATAAATAGAGCGTGCATGGGCAACCTCTTAGTTTTTAAAATGGGCTAGCACCATCACATTGGCAAATGGGGTACCCTGGCTCATAGGTTTGGTTTCCACAGAAAAACCCAATTGGGTTAGCAAAGCTGTCCATTCAGACAAAGGCCTGCAATACAGGCGGGATAGGCTGTGGCCGCGGACCGTCATCACCACATTGTCCACCCAGTTACTGACTTTAAAGCCCCAGCCCGCAGCGGCATCGCCCACTCGCAAAATCAACACGCCATTGGGGGCAAGTGCCTCGCGCACCCGTGATAAGACTTCATCTTGCGCAGCATACGGGACATAATGCAAAACATCCAAAATCACCACCGCTTGTGCTTTATGAAAGGCAGTAGTGCACATATCGCCCGCTTGAAATGAAAATCGGTTGGAGTGCAGCGCCAGGGCTTTTTGCGCCCGTGCTATGTCCAGCGGCATGAGGTCAATGCCTTGCACCGTGACCGCCTGCGGCGCACGGTGCCACTGCGCGGGCCATTGCGGGTGGGATGCTAATGTGTCTGCCGCCAGCAACCAAGCGCTAAGCAGCCCTTGCCCGCACCCTATGTCCACCACGTGCGCTTTGGAATGAATCAGACCACGCTGCAAAATTTCTTTAAAAACGGGATCTCCCGTGAGTTTGCCGCGTGCAAAATGCGTCGCAAATTTACCAGCTTGCTGGTAAGGCACAACTGCAGTGTTGAAAAGTAGTTTTTCAAATGGGCTTGTCACAAAAAGAGTCCAGACAAAAATGAATTATGCGACATGGCTTAATGCTATCGCAGACAAGCCTTGGTGCTGCATCACACCCAAAAGCTGAGGTAAAACATCCAGTACCACCGGTTGACCTTGCCGTGTGTAAGCGCAGTGGCCGTCATGCACCAGCAATATGTCACCCGCACTTAGTTTGTGCGTCAGGCGCTGCAGCACGGTATGCGGATCTTCTGTGACCGTGTCGAATCCGCGCCGTGTCCACGTGGCCAACGTCAAGCCAAGGTCTCTCAAAATAGGGTCTAACAAGGGGCTGCGCAGACCAGCAGGTGCGCGAAAATACGCAGGTTGTTGCCCCGTAATCTCAGAGATAACATCCTGTGCCCGGCTAATTTCATTGCGCAGCGTACCAATCCCCATGAGGGAAAAATAATGCCTATGGGAATAGCTATGGTTCTCCACGCGGTGTCCCCTACGTACAATTTCTCGGGCCAACTCAGGGTAAGTTTGCACAGCTTTACCGATGCAAAAAAAGCTGGCTTTTGCTTGCCATGTGTCTAAGATATCTAACACGGCGGGCGTTACCTGCGGGTTGGGACCGTCGTCAATAGTGATAGCCACTTGCCTGGAGTTTTGCTGGGCAGAAGACAGCCGCAACATATTGGGGCCTAGTAATGTGCTGCGCGGCCACAAGCCTATTCCTGTAAGAAGTGCATGGTTGGTTAAAACCGCCGCCGCCGCCCATGGCCACTGCGTGCCTGCAGCCAATGCTGCCACTGCACCCACATGCAGTACAGCTGAGGCGTGCAGAGTAGGTGACAGATTGCGCAAGCTCAACATGGTCTTACTGGACTTCGCACTGGGCTGTACTGGGGCTGATTTTAGGCAGCGGTGCCAGGCTTAAAAATTGATCCCACAGCTGTTTCCACGTTGCCCAATCATGGCCGCCCGAAATGGGGAAACTGCGCCCCTTGGGTAAAACTGCAGCAAAAAGACTGTTGGGCAGCGCAAAACGGTCGCTAAGCCCAAAACCTATAAAGGCTTGTGGAAAACTAGCAGGCGGGTCGATGTAGCTTTTTAGCGAGTTCCATAAGTCGATATCCATATTACCTGTGACCTGGGTTGACCATCGCTTCAAACCACCTTGGCGCTCAATGTCTTCAGGGATATCTTTTGTGCCCATATAGGGTGCCATGGTAAAAAATCCATCGACAACGCTAGGGTTTTGCGCAGTGTACAAAAGTGTGCCGTAGCCACCCAAAGAAATACCCACGAACCAAAGGTGCTTGTAACCCTTTGCTTTGGCGGGTGCGACTACCTCGTCTTCTAATCGTTTTACGATCTGTTGATTAGTGTAGTAACGAATGTGCGCATCCACAATTTGAATGTCAGCGTCAATGCGCTGCTTGCGCACTGCAGAGACAAACCCTTGGTCGACAAAGTCTTGCGGCACATCGTAAGCCCCTGGCAGCATAACGATTAAAGTTTCGGGCTGTAGCTTACAGGCCAGCACATCATTCAACAGTCCCATTGGCCCGTCAATAGAGCGCCATGCAGCGCAACCGCCTAAAGTGATCGACAGAAGAAAACATACAGCGCGTGTTGGTTTCATCCAAACCTCCTAGGCTTGGTACTTAGCGGCAAATACAGCCGACAGCAGCAGTGCTAAAAATGTGCCTACGCCCACAGTCAAGCCGATGGCGTTCATCACGGGCACGGTTGAGAAGGCCAGCAATCCGAAGCCTAATACAGTGGTGAGATTGGCATACAGCAGTGAGCACAGCATATTGTGATCCTGACCACTTGCTGGGGGCGGTACACCCATCTTTGCACGCTGGTCAAAAAAAAGCGCGTAATTTGAACCAATCGCAATGACCAACAACAATCCCACTAAATGCAGCAAACTCAAGCTACCCTTGACGGCCACCACCCCTGCGGCAACAAACAGCACAGATGCTAGCAAAGGCATGGAGACGCGTAATACACGGCGCACAGAGCGCAAAGTAACAAACAACAACGCCATGATGGCTATAAAGCCTGCAGCTGTCAATTGAATGGCTTCGCGCAAATATGCTTTGTAAATTGCTGTGGCCTCATTTTTAAGCTCAACAACAAACACTTTCCCCAAGGTGGCTGTTGGCATATCCGCAAGCGCCAGATCAACTACTGACGTGCTTATTGCGGTGGCTTCTGCGTTACTTTTGGGCCCTTGCAATACGATTAAGGCAGTCCAAGGATCTGCTGTTTTACCGCCTTGCATCAGCAAGGCATCAAAGCCCAAGCTTAATGAAGATCCGTTTAAATCTTCACGGGTAAGCAAAGGACTATTTTTAGCTTTTGCCACATCTGCAAAAAAATCTTCCAATTTGTCAGCACTCAAAGGCAAACCCTGCAAAGCTTGCCGCATACGTGCCTGAAGTTCAGCGCCATCTGGCAGACTTGATTTGCGTGCGAGCTGGGTTTTTTGGCTTGGGAGATAGTGGGTTGGAGCCTGAAACCCAGCCAAAACACCTTTGCTGACCAGACGGTCCAATCGCACTGCCACTTGCTCCGTCAATTGCAAAGCCTCCTCGCTGGTTGTGGCTTTGATGACGATCAGCATTCCGCTGTCTGACGCGCCCATATCCGCACGCAAGCCGGCATCTAGCTGCTGCGCAGCGTCTGACACTGGACTTAATCCACTCAACTCCGTACTCCACAGCGTGTTCCAGTGCAGAGCCAAGCTACCAGCAGCGGCGATGGTCATGACCACAGTGATGAATTTAAGCTTAGGTAGCGTGCTTGCGGTGCGTGCCAATAAGTGTCCCAGCGCCTTGGGCTGACGCACCGTAAAGTTCTCAGGCAGCATGGCCGGTAGAACAAAGCGCGTCACTGTTGCGGCAACTACAATGCCAACAATGGAAAAAAGCCCAAGCTGCGCTAGGCCCGTAAAACCGGACAACAACAAGGTACTAAAACCAAAAATAGACGTAAGCACACCGAGTCTGATGGTGGGCCAAAACGACACTGCGAAAGAGCTTCCTGTAGGGCTGTCTCCATTTTTCTGCGCGCGCGCTGCCGGTGTGTACTGCACAAAAAGGTAAATGGCATAGTCCACCGCTT
>JAYSRE010000203.1:0-22144 GCA_043721235.1 Polaromonas sp.
TGCCTGCGCGTTTTGCTGCGTGTCCCCCGGCCTTCGGTCTCCTCCTTTACCTTCGCAAAACGCGCAGGCAGCCCACTCCTCGATTGGCAGGGTTAGCTCACCCGGGCCCAAGCCAGTTCGCAGCAATGGGCGCGGCGTGTATGCCGCAGCGAAGTAAAGGGGGAGCCCGAAGGGCGGAGGACATGAGCGGAGGTAGGCACGCCGTGCCCGTTGCGAGCACAGACAGGCTCTATGGTTACTTGTAGCTTACCCTCATCGCATCCATCGAGCAACGTACACAACTGATTCCAAGTAGAAGACCGATATGTTCACAAAAATCCTAATCGCAAACCGTGGCGAAATCGCTTGCCGTGTCATCCAAACCGCCCGCAAGATGGGTATTCAAACCGTGGCGGTGTATTCCGAAGCGGATAAAGATGCGCGGCATGTGGCGCTGGCCGATGAAGCGGTGCACATCGGCGCTGCGCCGTCGCGCGAGTCGTACTTGATGGCCGACAAAATCATTGCAGCGTGCAAGCAGACGGGGGCGCAGGCGGTGCATCCGGGGTATGGCTTTTTGTCTGAGAACGCTGGCTTTGCCAAACGCGTGGAGGAAGAGGGCATTATTTTTATTGGGCCTAAGCACTACTCCATTGCGGCAATGGGCGACAAGATTGAGTCGAAGAAGCTGGCGGGTGCGGCAGGGGTGAACTGCATTCCAGGTGTGAATGATGCGATTGAAACGGCGGAGAAGGCGGTGGAGATTGCCAAGGGCATTGGCTACCCAGTGATGATCAAAGCATCAGCGGGCGGCGGCGGAAAGGGCCTACGTGTCGCGCATGACGATAAAGAGGCGCTTGAGGGGTTCACAAGCTGCCGTAACGAGGCACGTAACAGCTTTGGCGACGACCGCGTTTTTATAGAAAAATTTGTCGTGGAGCCACGCCATATCGAGATTCAATTGATTGGCGACAGTCAAGGTAATGTGATTTACCTCAATGAGCGTGAATGCTCCATTCAACGCCGTCACCAAAAGGTGATTGAGGAGGCGCCGTCGCCCTTTATCAGCGATGCCACGCGCAAAGCCATGGGCGAACAAGCCGTGGCGCTGGCCAAGGCGGTGAAGTACCAAAGCGCGGGCACGGTGGAGTTTGTGGTGGGCAAAGACCAGAGCTTTTACTTTTTGGAGATGAACACCCGCTTGCAGGTAGAGCACCCGGTGACGGAATGCATTACCGGGCTGGACTTAGTGGAGCTGATGATTCGCGTAGCGGCGGGTGAGCCGCTGCCGCTGGCCCAAAAAGATGTGCAACGCAATGGCTGGGCAATGGAATGCCGCATCAACGCTGAAGACCCGTTTCGCAACTTTTTGCCCTCAACCGGACGGCTGGTGCGCTTTCAGCCGCCGGTACAGACTATGTACCAGGCCAATACGCAAGACCTTTACGGTGTGCGCGTAGACACTGGCGTGCAAGACGGCGGTGAGATTCCGATGTACTACGACTCGATGATTGCCAAACTTATCGTGCACGGTAAAAACCGCCTGGATGCGATTAGCAAGATGCGTGCGGCGCTTAATGCTTTTGTGATTCGCGGTATCAGCAGCAACATTCCTTTTCAGGCCGCGCTGCTAGCGCACCCCAAGTTTGTGGCAGGCGATTTCAACACCGGCTTTATCGCCGAGAACTACGGCAAAGGCTTTGCCGCCGAAGACGTGCCGCACGATGACCCGAACGTGCTGATCGCCATTGCAGCCTTTGTGCGCCGCAAAGCGCATGAGCGCGCCGCCGGGATGAGCGGACAACTGCCTGGCTACCAACGCACGATTGAAAAAGACTACGTGGTGGTGACCTTGGCTGCGGATGGCAAGCACAGCTACACGCCTGCGCATGTCGAAGAATTCACAGGAAAAATCGGCTTTGCCTCAATAAAAATTGGCGTGAGCAGCTACGAAATATATAGCGAGTCTCGCCTTAACGATATTGCCATTCACGGCACCATCAACGGCCAGCCATTCACCGCCCAGGTCGAACGGGGCACCCGCAAAGACCCGCTGGCGCTGCGGGTGCAGCACAACGGCACGCAGATCGACGCGCTGGTGCTCAGCCCGCGTACCGCAGCGCTGCACCAACTCATGCCGCACAAAATGCCGCCTGATATGAGCCGGTTTGTTTTGTCGCCCATGCCAGGGCTACTGGTCGATGTGGCCGTGCAAGTCGGCCAAAAAGTGCAGGCCGGTGAACGTGTGGCCGTGATCGAAGCTATGAAGATGGAAAACGTGCTCTTTGCTGCCGCTGACGGCGTGGTGGGTAAAGTGTTGGCCACCAAGGGTGAGTCGCTCAGTGTAGACCAGCCGATAGTAGAGTTTGCTTAAACTGCAAGCAAACAAGGAGTTAGCTGTGAACCAAGCAGAATTTGAAGTCGTGTTGCGTGCAGAGGCGTTTGATAATGCGGTGCTTGTAGAAAAGCCTGTGGGCTACAGCATGGATCTACACCAGCATCCTTTTGACGCGTTCGCACTAATTATTTACGGTTCGCTGTCTATCAGTGCAAACGGGGTAGAGACCACCTACCAAGTGGGTGATGTCTTTAGTTTGGCAGCCAACACACCCCATCTTGAGAGCGCGGTGCCCCATGGTGTGCGCTATTTAGTAGGCCGCAAGCAGCAGCGGTTTAACTGCTCATCACGCAGGACTGGTATGCTGTAAGCCGCTGTTGTGCAGTGCCTGCAATTGAACGATATAGCCTAAAAAATTATGAACCGACCTTTCAAAGTTCTTGGTGTCCAGCAAATAGCTATTGGTGCGCCTGATAAAAACCGCTTAAAAACCTTGTGGGTCGACATGTTGGGCTTAGAGGTGACGGGCAATTTCAAAAGCGAACGTGAAAATGTGGACGAAGACATTTGCGCCATAGGCAGTGGGCCGTTCAAGGTGGAGGTGGACTTGATGCAACCCATTGATCCAGACAAAAAACCTGCCGTGCACGCCACACCGCTCAACCATGTGGGCTTGTGGATTGATGATTTGCCCAAAGCGGTTGACTGGCTCACCGCCAAAGGCGTGCGCTTCGCACCAGGCGGCATTCGCAAGGGCGCTACGGGCTACGACATTACGTTTTTACACCCCAAAAGCAATGACGAATTTCCCATTGCAGGGGAGGGTGTGTTGATTGAGCTGGTGCAGGCTCCACCAGAGGTGATCAAGGCGCTATCAAGTTGTTAGTGCTACCAGTCCATCACTTTTTCCAGTCTACCGCCAGCGCCCAAGCGTTGCATGCTCGATGCGCTCTCGGCAAAGATAAAATCTTCTGGTTCCCAGCCGATACCATTGCCGTCAAATTCACGTTCATACAGCGGATATTTAGTGGCCTTGCTGCCCAGCTCGCGAAATTCGGGCAAGTACCAGCACTTTTCTGCTTTCTGCGTTAACCATTCTGTAAAGTTGCCATCAAAAGCATCTATTTGCGTAAACGCCCACCATGTGGTTTGCCGGCGATAAAACTTAGGGTGCAAGAATTTGCTGTTGCCTTCGTTGCCAATCGCTGAGCCTACTGGGCGAAACTCTAGATTAGAGTCAAACTTGCTGAAGCGGTCGTTATACAGCCGCGCAATACCTTCGCGGTTTTTGCGCCCCGCTTGCCATGATGTGACGGATTCGTCGATTTCGTTTGGCAGCATAGAGTTGTACAGCGCAATGACTGCCAGCCCTTGTTCGAGCAACCACAAGTTAAGGTTGGTACCGTCAGGCAAAATAATGTCGCCCACAAATCGACCATATTTGTCAATAGCTGCACCGGGGCCTTCGCTGGCTTTGAGCTCTGACACAAATTTGCAGGGCAACGGGTTGCTGCCAAAGCTGTCTAAAAAGGTTGCCAGTTTCACCACCGCGGTCTCGGCCTGGTGTTGCCGGTAGTCTTTGATCAGCCCAGTGTCTTTGAGTTTGCCATCGCTGCCTTTGGCATCAGGCCGGTAGTGCAGCTCTGGCGCATCGATGCGCTGTAGGCGAACGGTGATGGAGTTATTTTTAATGACAGGCTCTATTTTGGTTTGGCCTGTGACGGCATCTTTTTTTCCAGGAAAACCGGCCCTTTCGTAGGCCGATGTTTTTTGAAACTGCGCTTGCCCAGACAGTCTGACGCGTACATTGTTTGGGGTTACAGTGAGTAGCAGCTTGGTAGTGTCTGCGTCAGATTTACCATTGGGCCAAAACTGGCCTAAATCGATACTGCCCGTGATCTCAAGAAAATTGGTAGTGGCCATGCTATTTCTTTCTGATGTAATTTTGATTTAACTTATCAAACCGTATCTTGGTCTGTAAAGACGAAATTCACATGACAAAGTTAACTGTAAATACACCAAGTTGTTACGAATAGCTGCCTAAACTTTGTCACAATCAGTTCATGATGCTCACTTTAGCTAAATTCGGAATCGTAGTCGCAGGCTTGCTGTGGGCCTTATCGCCCGCTGTGGCGCAGGAGCGGCGTGTGGCCCTGGTAATTGGCAATGCCGCTTACAAATCGGTGTCTACTTTGCAAAACCCGGTCAACGATTCCCGGGCCATTGCCAAATCATTGCGTAGCTTGGGTTTTGAAGTGATTGAGCGCGAAAACGCGAGCCGCGAAGGCATAGCGCTGGCCGTGCGCGAGTATGGCGACAAACTGCGGGGAGCATCTGTGGGCTTGTTTTATTTTGCTGGCCACGGCGTGCAGGTGAAAGGGCGCAACTATTTAATCCCAGTAGATGCTGATATTGCCCGGGAAGACGAGGTGCAATACCGCAGTTTTGATGTGAACGAGGTACTAGACAAGATGGACTCGGCGCGCACGGCGGTCAACATTGTGGTGCTGGACGCGTGTCGCAATAACCCCTTTGCCCGCTCGTTTAAGACCAGCCAAACTGGCTTAGCCCAGATGGACGCACCCACAGGCACCTTGATAGCCTTTGCTACTGCACCCGGCTCGGTAGCGCAAGATGGCGATGGTAGCAATGGCTTGTACACGGGAGCGCTGCTAAAACACATTTCTGCGCCAGGTGTAGCAGTGGAGCAGATGTTTAAGCGAGTGCGGGTGGATGTGGTTAACGCATCTAAAAACCTGCAAGTACCTTGGGAAAGCTCGTCGCTTAACCGTGACTTTACTTTTGCAAGCGCTGCGGCGGCTAAACCTGTTGTTGCAACACCAGCGCCCATCCTGGCTGCCACGGTAGCCACCGAGCTGGCTTTGGACTTGGCCTTTTGGGATGCTGTTAAAGACAGCCGCAGCCCTGCTGACTACCGCGCGTATTTAGAGCAATACCCGAGCGGTCGGTTTGCCGCATTAGCGCGTGTGCGTGCTGCTGCAGGAGCTGGGGCACCCAGCGCTGCCAGCGCAGCTGCTGCGCTCGCTACAGTAAATGCCTCTGTACCCCTGACCCCGCCCTTTGTGCCTGCAACCCTGCCATCTGTGGCTTCTTCGGCCCAAGCTGCAAGCAACTTGGTGCGCTGGAAGCAGGGTGCCGCTACCAAAGAGTTAGCATTAAATTCGGGTGGCCCTGTAGACGCTGTAGCGCAATCCCCAGAGGGATTGTATGTAGCTGCTGCGTCCGCAGGTGCTGTGCACTGGATTGACGCATTACGTGCCAGTGTGGTGGGTAGTACCAAGGTGTATGAGCCTGCTAACGGCCAAATAGTGAGCCTGCAGTTCTCTGCTGATGGCCGTTGGCTTCTGCTGGGCCAGCAGGCGGCTGGGCGCGGCAGCAGCCAATTGATTGATGTAGCTAGCAGCCGGTCTGTGTGGACCCGACCATCGCAAAGCGCTAAGTTTGACACTTCTACACCCCAAGTGCTGCTACAAAATGCGCAAGGCGCAATTGAAACGGTGCGCTTACCATGATATTGACTACCCTATTCAACACAAAATTGCAGCGTAATTTCTGGCTTGCCTGTGCTCTAGCGCTAGCCCAAAGCTGGGCTAGCGCTGGCCAAGACTGCGGCGAACGCGCCGCCCCTACACCTGAGGCTTTGGCCAGGGGTTTGGCGCTGGGCCAGCGGCTGCAAAATCAACTAGAAGCCAGCGGTGCATCTACCGCGCTGGTTGCGCGCATTGGCTTGAACTTGAGCGAATTTGGCCAGCGCTATACCCACATGGGCGTAGCAGTGCGTGACCATGTGCGCAAGCGCTGGCAGGTGCTGCACTTGTTTAACCCCTGCGGCAAGGCCGACTCTGAAATTTTGGTGCAAACGCTAGAGAAGTTTTACGAAGTTGACTTGTACGAGTACGAAGGGTTGATCATCACGCCCTCGTATGCCAAGCAAGCGGCCATGCGCACCACATTTATGAGCCCTGCTACCACGCGGTTGCTGCACAACCCTGCCTACAACTTGATTGCGCACCCGTTTAATACGCGGTTTCAAAACTCAAACCAGTGGATTTTAGAAATGACGGGGTTAGCCTTTGATGAGCGCCGCGGTATCAACGACCGGCCTAGCGCACAAAACTGGCTCAAAAGCCAAGGTTTTGAGCCAGGCGTTATCCGTATAAGTAACCTGCGCCGATCAGGTGCACGCCTGTTTAGCGCAAATGTTAGCTTTGCCGACCATACGCAAGAAGAGTATGAAAAGCAGCAGTACCAGGTGGTAACCGTGGACGCGATTACCCGATTTTTAGCAGCGCAAGACAGCGGTTTGACACAAGTCACCGTGAAGTAAGCAGTGCCTAAAACTAAGCACTTATTTCTTGCAGTATTTTCTGCGCAAAAGTGCTTGAAGTCAGCATATCTGCAGCTGGTGCAGCTACCACAAAGCCCGTATCGAACTGCTTGTAATTGCGCCGAGTAGAGCTTGCGTACCCTGGATCGTAATGCAGCTCTAACAGCTCTCGTACTACGCCTTGCACCTTGCCATCGTGCACACGCGCCTTCCAATCATTGATTACGGCTGCTCCGCGCAAGTCTTTCAAAACGTCCAACCGTCCACAGAAGAACGTTGGGTCTTTGACAAAAAAATCGTAGTCTTGCATTAGCAGTTTCACGCGCTCTTCAATGGGCAGCTCTAGCCGTGCACAGGCACTGGCGCGCAGGGCAGTCATGAGCGCGTCAGGCACGCTCACGTTGCCTACCTTTTTGCTTTCGCTTTCAGCCCACACCACCTTTGCGGGGTCTAGTTTTCGCAGCGCGTCCCACACGCGGGTGTCAAACTGTTTTTGGCTGGGCTGAGGCTGGCCGGGTATCAGGCCCAGTACCGAACTGCGGTGTTGGGCCAATGCCTCTAGGTCTAATACCTGCGCACCTGCAGCGGCTAGGGATGTGAGCAAGCGGGTTTTACCGCTGCCCGTGGGGCCGCAAATAACACGGTAGTTAAACAGCATGGCCAACCGTGCTGTGTCCAGCAGCATCTCAGCGCGAAACGCTTTGTAGCCACCGTCAATGATGTGCACATCAAAACCAACTTGCGACAGCACCAGCGACAGCGAGCCACTGCGCTGTCCACCACGCCAGCAATAGACCAAAGGTTTCCAGTTTTTGGGCTTATCTGCACAGTGCGTTTCAATATGCTGCGCAATATTGCGCGCCGCCATGACGGCACCTTTCTTGCGCGCATCAAAAGCGCTGATTTGTTTGTATTCAGTACCCACCTCGTGGCGCTCTTGGTCGTTCAGCGTAGGCCAGTTGACCGCTGCAGGCAGACGGTCTAGGGCATATTCGCCTTCGCTGCGCGCATCGATGACGGTATTGAAGCCGGTTAGCTGGGCTAGCGCATCTAAAGCGCTGATTTTAGTGAGGGACATATCGCAGAGTATCGCTAGAAGTTTGCAGTTTATTCCAGCAGCTCATTTCAGCAGCTTTTTCAGCTCAGGCCACACATTGCCCAGCATGATGGGGTGGGCTTCGGCCTTGGGGTGGATTCGATCGGCTTGGAACAGCTGTGTGGGGTCGGCAATGTCAGCTACGCCTTTGAGAAAAAAGGGCACTAAACCGGTCTTTTGGGCTGCAGCGACTTTTTCAAACGTGCCTGCAAACTGTTTGCTGTAGTCTGCGCCAAAGTTAGGCGGCAATTGCATGCCAAGCAGCAACACCTTAGCCTTTGACTTTTGGGCTGATTCGGCCATCGCACTCAGGTTGTCAGCCGTCATCGCCATGGGCAGGCCGCGCAATGCATCGTTCGCACCCAGCTCAATTACTACATGCGTAGGTTTGTGCTGCGCCAGCAGTGCGCCCAGGCGCGAGCGGCCGCCCGAGGTGGTGTCGCCGCTGATGCTGGCGTTAACTACTTTGGCGGGTACCTTTTCTATGGCTAGTTTTTTCTCTAGCAAGGCCACCCAGCCTGCGCCGCGTGCCAAGCCATACTCTGCACTGAGCGAGTCGCCTACCACCAAGATGACGGGGTTGGGTACAGGCTTTTCGCTCAGCGCTTTGACAGGCGTGGCCAGCAAAGATAGCCCTAGACCGGCAGCCAGAGCCAAACTCGCGTTAAAGTAGTGTTTGTGTCGATTTGAAAAACTAATAGCCATGGCAGATTCCATTATTTCCGTAGAGCATGTATCCAAAAGCGTTACCGACTCTACGGGTACCCTTGATATTTTGCGTGATATTCACTTTGGTATTGAAGCCAAAGCCACTTGCGCTATTGTCGGCGCTTCTGGTTCGGGCAAAAGTACCTTGCTATCGATCATTGCAGGTTTGGACACACCCACGCGCGGAACAGTTCATTTAGCTGGGCAAGACCTGTTTACCGTAAGCGAGGACGACCGAGCCGCTTGGCGTGCGCAAAACGTAGGTTTTGTGTTTCAAAGCTTTCAGCTGCTGGGCAACTTAACCGCGCTAGAAAACGTAATGCTGCCGCTAGAGCTGGCAGGGCGCAAAGACTCACGCGCTGCCGCCACCGAGATGCTCAAGCGCGTAGGCCTGGCCGAGCGCATGCAGCACTACCCCAAAGTGATGAGCGGCGGCGAACAGCAGCGCGTAGCACTGGCCCGCGCCTTTGTTGTGCAGCCTGCCGTTTTGTTGGCCGACGAGCCCACAGGCAGCCTAGACCATGCCACAGGAGACAAGGTAATGCAGCTGATGTTCGATTTGAATGCCGAACTGGGCACCACGCTGGTGTTGGTCACACACGACCGGGCCATTGCGGCACGTTGCGCACAACGCATCACCATTGAAGCAGGTCAAATAGCTGCTTCAGAGTAAAAAATTTAGGCCTGACTCTGCGCAATTCAAGCTAAAAAACTACTATTTTAATAGCAAAGTATGTAGCATTTCCTTGGGCGATAGGCACTTTTCTTGTAAATTTTGCACTAGAGTACTTCGCTGGCAAAATCTGCCAACCTCGAACGCTCACCACGCGCCAGTGTGATGTGTCCGCCATGTGGCCAGCCTTTGAACTTATCGACTGCAAACGTCATGCCGCTAGAGCCTTCGGTGAGGTAGGGCGTGTCGATCTGGGCCAGGTTGCCCATGCAGATGATCTTGGTGCCAGGGCCTGCGCGGGTGATGAGAGTTTTCATTTGCTTGGGCGTTAAGTTTTGCGCCTCATCGATGATCACGTACTTGTTCATAAACGTGCGGCCACGCATAAAGTTCATGCTTTTGATTTTGATCTTGCTGCGTATCAGCTCATTGGTGGCTGCACGGCCCCATTCGCCAGCGCCGCCTGAGTTGCTGTCGTTTTTGGTAAGGAACTCTAGGTTGTCGTCCAGTGCGCCCATCCAGGGGCCCATTTTCTCTTCTTCGGTACCGGGCAGAAAGCCAATGTCTTCACCCACGCTGACCGTAGCGCGGGTCATGATAATTTCGCTGTACCGGCGGTCATCTAGCACTTGGGTCAGGCCAGCGGCCAGCGCCATCAGTGTTTTGCCTGTGCCTGCGGTGCCTGCCAGGGTGACCAGATCGACCTCGGGGTCCATCAGCAGGTTCATGGCGAAAGTTTGTTCGCGGTTGCGGGTAGTTACGCCCCAAATGGCGTTTTTGGCGTGGCCGTAGTCTTTCAGAGTTTTAAGCACCGCAGTCTTGTCACGAATCTCGGTGACGCGGGCCTGCAACGTGGGCTCGCCGGGGGCCTCAAAGTAAACAAATTGGTTAATTAGCATGCTGGGCACCGCCGGGCCAGTAACGCGGTAGAAAGTGTGGGTGCCTTGCTGCCAGCTTTCCACCGTTTTACCGTGCTTGTCCCAAAAATCAGTTTGCAGCGCCATGCTGCCGGTGTAAAGCAAGTCGCCATCTTCCAGGGTTTTGTCGTTTTGGTAGTCGTCGGTAGGCAGGCCCAAAGCGCGGGCCTTGACGCGCATGTTGATGTCTTTGGACACCAGCACCACTTCTTGGGCCGGTTTGCCTGTGGTCTTGGCTTGGGCACGGCGGTCGTTGCCCAAGGCACCTACTACGCCCAAAATTTGGTTGTCGGCTTTGCCTTGTGGCAGGCTGGACGGCAAAGTGTAGTCCAGCGGTTGGGTTTGAAAGAACAGCCTGCCGCCCGCTGTGCGGTGGCCAGTGCCGTCAAGCTTAAGGCCCTGGGCCATGTCGGCACCCGGTGCACCGGCCAGCGCGTCCAGCGTGCGGCTCACCTGGCGGGCGTTACGGGCGACTTCGGTCATGCCCTTTTTATGGCCGTCGAGTTCTTCCAGCACAATCATTGGCAAAAAGATGTCATGCTCTTCAAAACGAAACAGGCTCATGGGGTCGTGCATCAGCACGTTGGTGTCCAGAACAAACAGTTTGGCGGGACCTGTAGATTTGGCTTTTTTGGTTTTGACCGTGGCACTGATACTGGTGCGGTTGTTATGCGCCTGTGCATGTGGCGCGCTGTGGTCTTGCGCTATTTGGCTACCGCGCGCGGCTTGGGCAGCCGGTGCGGGGCGTTTTGCACTCTGGTCTAGGTCATGTTGCGGATTAAAGGTTTGCTGGCTGGTAAAAGCCTGCGGCACATTTAAAGCCTGCGGCACATTTAAAGCCTGCTGTCCATTAAAAGCCTGCTGTCCATTAAAAGCCTGCGGCTTGTCACCCGATGTTTCGTCTGAGGGTTTAAACGTGGCGTTGCGCCCTGTGGGTTTTCGCGCTGCTTTGGCTGAGCTGGTGCGCCCCGGTGCTGCGTAAGCATCGGGCGACAGAATGGCGGCGCGTTGGACGGGGGCGGGTGGCAGTGGCATACAGGGCGGCCCCGAAGGGCAGGGTAAATAAAGTGGGAGAACCGGGTGGGCTAGGCACACATTGGCGTACTAGGTTCCACAAATGAAAAAGCCACCCAGCAGGCCGGATGGCAAGATCGTATGCAGCAGCGGTTGGTAACCGTATAGCGCTGGGTGTTTGTTGCAAATGCATAATTTTACTATACACCTGCCCTGTGTCACGTCAATGACTTTAAGCAGCTTTTTTAAGCGCCTTGACAGCTTTCAGCACGTCTTCAACGTGGCCCGGCACTTTCAGGCCGCGCCATTCTTCTTTCAAAACACCGTCTGCACCCACCAAGAAGGTGCTGCGCTCGATGCCTTTGACTTTTTTGCCGTACATGATTTTGTTTTTAACCACACCAAAGCCGTGGCACATTTTCTCTTCAGTGTCAGCAATCAGCTCAAAAGGCAGTTCCAGTTTGGATTTAAAGTCGTTGTGCGAGACCATGTTGTCACGGCTTACGCCAAACACGGTAGCGCCGGCCTTGATGAACTCTTTGTGCTTGTCTCTGAACTGCATGGCCTCGGTGGTGCAGCCGGGGGTGTTGTCTTTAGGGTAAAAATACAAAACAACCACCTGACCATGGTGGGAGGTGTTGGTAACTTTCAATCCGCCAGTGGCGTTAGCTTCAAATTCGGGGAGGGGCTTATTTACGACGACGGCCATTGCTGAACTCACCTAACTGTGTGCCATAAGCGGGCCAACGATAACCATGGGCCTGGTGCACTCTGGGCAACTGTATATTTTAACCGCAATCGTTACACTCTAAAAGAGGGCTACGACTGCTTGCAACTTGAGTATTCCAGTAATTTCGGGGTTTTAAACGCCATCAAATTTCCATTTCTAACCTTTAATCATCCTCATAAACTAAAAAGCCCCGGGCAATTACACGGGGCTTAAGGGTTTGCAGTGCTGGATTGCTATGGCGCTGCGCAATAGACTGGTGTGGTGGCGGCGGGTGTATCGGGTACGCCAACTTGCCATGTATTGACTGGCGTAACCGCCACATTGCAAGCTGCATCCACTACCAGTTTGAACATCGTCAGAAAGCGAGTTGCTGCAGTTTCGCCAGCGGGCGGGGTGAAAATACGCTGGTTATTGCCTATATTGAGTTCTACACGGGCAGGTGAGCTCGTAAGCGTACCCGTACCGCTGTAAATGTAGATGCCGTATGTGTAGGTGCCCACCATTAAACGATTAATAGTCACTATCTCAGGACCAAAACTCGTGGTGTCATCAATATCCAACTTGGCAAAGGGGGCCGCTGTCAAGATTCCAAGTTGTGTAAAGTCAATATGGTCGCCTGCAGGTGTAAACAAATGCGTATCAACATCTTCGGGATTTAGGCCCCAAGTTAATTTGATGTTTACAGCATTGTTCGCTGCGGTTAGCACCAGGCAAGTGGGCAGAGCAATTGTGGTCGTGCTGGGCCCGACAGAGGCAAAGTTGGTTAGCAGGCCGTTGCCTTTTGCGCCACCAATGGTGGCCTTGGCTGATTTTTTCATGGCGACCGTGAAATTGCCATTGGCGCCACTAACAGCAGAAGCTGTTCCGGAGTAATCAATTCCGTCACTGCTGACGGTAACGCCTGCCACGTTTGCGCCCGCCGCATCTTGTACACAGCCCGTCACGTTGACAGTCTCTATCACCTTGTCAGCGTTCCATACGCTAAAGTGACTCACTGTTCCTACATAGTAGCGGTTTGGTGCCACGCCTGCCAGTGTGGCAGTGCCCTCTTGTACCCAGCTACCGTTGGCAGGATTGAGTGACAACAAAGGTATGGTGGGATCAAAAATACCGTTGCGTGAGGTAGCAGGTATGCGGATGGTGGCAGTTTTGCCGCTGGCCAAGTTGACCGGGCTGCCGCTGGCATCGCGGGGCGAGACAATGATGGCGCCGAAGCTTTCAATTTGCTGGGTGCCTGCGTTGGTAGTGTAGTCACCAGGCATAACCGATGAGTCTAATGCAGGGTTCACAGCTGTAAGAGCTACTGTAACGCTACCCGTAGCGCTGGCAAAAGCGTTAGGTGGCAAGTTGACCAGCGCGCCGCTGGCATAGGTTACGGTGCCGCCAGTTGCGTTGTTCACCACAGTTTCTACGCCTACAGGCAACAGCTTGGTTACGGCCGTGGCGGTGCCGTTCAAAGGCACCGAGGCGACCGACATGCCCTCGGCGAAAGTGGCAGCTTTGACGCTGATGACGGTGCGCTCACTCGGGGTGACACCCACTAAAATATACCGGCCGTCGGCGCCGGTGCTGGCGGTTACACCTCCTGCGCTTACGCTGGCACCTGCTATGCCTAAACCGGTACCAAAACTGATAACTTGACCAGCAACAGCGCCACCAACTGGCGCGGGCGGCCCAGCCACAGGCGCAGTATCTCCGCCGCCACCGCCGCCGCAACCTGACAACATGGCAGCCGTAAACAGCGCCGCGAGTGCTGCATATTTAGACATATTTCTCATCACTTCTCCTTGGTTAATAGCTTTTACCTGCCGATCGCAGACACCTAGCTTTAAGTAAGACGTGTCAGCCCTCTCTTTTTAACAGTGATGGGGTTATAAAAAAGTTACGACGCTGGTTCAATCAAAAATACCCCCAGCACATGCCGGTCTTCCCCCGCCAAAATGTTATAGGTGCGGCAGGCTGCCAGGGTGTCCATGGTTTCTAGGCCAATACGCGCTGCCATCAGCGTGCGCTGCAGGGCAGGGCTGGGAAAGCGCAATTTGCTTCCGCTGCCAAACACAATTAGCTCGGGTTTGATCTGCGCTAGCTGGTCGAACAGTGCACTGCTAAGCTGGTCAAACCCTACGCCGGCCCAGTCCAGCCGCTCGCCGCGTGAGCCAATGACGATGCTGCTGGTGATTTTTTCAAGCACAGGCAAGCCGTCCACGATGCTGCCTACACTGACCCAGCCGGGGCCATAGCCATTGATGATTTGCGTGCTGGTTTTGTCGGGCTGTAATTTCATCGGTCATCTCTGGTGCACTGCACAAATATCGTGCAGAAATGTGGTCAAATTATAGGTTCTGCTAATTTCTAATTTCCTTGGAGGGCTGTTTGAAAACTATCCTTAAATCTGCCAAGCTGGCCAATGTGCTCTACGACATTCGCGGCCCCATCATGGACGCGGCGCGGCAGATGGAGGAAGAGGGCCAAAAAATCATCAAGCTCAATCTGGGCAATTTGGCGGTGTTTGGCTTTGATGCACCCGAGGAAATTCAGCAAGACATGATCCGTAACCTGCCTAATTCGGCAGGTTACTCTGACAGCAAAGGCATTTTTGGAGCCCGCAAAGCAGTGATGCACGAGACCCAAAAGCAGGGTATTGCCGGCGTGACGCTGGACGACATTTACCTGGGCAACGGTGCCAGCGAGCTCATTACCATGGCCACCAATGCGCTGCTGGACAATGGCGACGAGCTGTTGCTGCCCATGCCTGACTACCCGCTGTGGACAGCAGCCACCAGTCTCTCAGGCGGCACACCCGTGCACTACATGTGCGACGAAGCCAATGGCTGGATGCCAAATCTGCAGGACATTCGCGCCAAAATCACACCGCGCACCAAGGCCATCGTGGTGATTAACCCGAACAACCCCACCGGCGTTTTGTACAGCGAAGACTTGCTCAAGAAAATTATTACCATAGCGCGCGAGCACGGCCTGGTGATCCTTGCCGACGAGGTGTACGACAAAGTGCTGTACGACGGCGTGCGCCATACCGCCATGGCCAGCCTGTCAACCGATGTGTTGACCCTGACCTTCAACAGCTTAAGCAAAAGCTACCGGTCGTGCGGCTACCGCGCGGGCTGGATGGTGGTTTCAGGCGATAAAAAGGTGGCCAAAGACTACATTGAGGGCCTCAATATGCTGTCCAACATGAAGCTGTGCTCTAACGTGCCCGGCCAGTGGGCGATTCAAACCGCGCTAGGGGGCTACCAAAGCATTAACGACCTGGTGTGCGAAGGGGGCCGCCTGCGCCGCCAGCGCGACATGGCGTATGAACTGATTACCGCCATTCCAGGTGTTAGCTGTGTAAAGCCCGTGGCCGCGCTGTACATGTTTCCTAAGCTAGACCCGGTGGTCTACCCGATTGCGGACGACCGGCAGTTCTTTTTAGAGCTGTTGCGCGAAACCCGCGTGATGCTGGTGCAGGGCACGGGCTTTAACTGGCCACAGCCGGATCACTTTCGCATCGTATTTTTACCGCACGAGGACGACTTGGCCGAAGCGGTGCGCAGAATTGCCAAGTTTTTAGAAAATTACCGCCTGCGCCACGGTACGGCGCAAATCACAAGCGCTATTAATTAAATAGCTAACTATTCAGCATTTCCTTGGGCGACAGCCCACTTTTACTCTTAAAAATACCATGAAAAACATCCAAGTAGGCCTGTTAGGCATCGGCACCGTGGGCAGCGGCGTATTTACTGTATTGCAACGCAATTTTGACGAGATCACCCGCCGTGCGGGCCGCGGTATCGAGATCACCATGGTGGCTGACCTGGACACTGCGCGCGCGGAGCAAGCAGTAAGTGCTGCAGTAGGCGGCAAAGTGCAAGTGGTGTCTGATGCCCGCGCCGTAATAGCCAACCCCGACATCGATATCGTCATCGAGCTGATCGGTGGCTACGGCATTGCCAAGGCGCTGGTGCTAGAGGCCATTGCCGCAGGCAAACACGTGGTCACCGCCAACAAAGCGCTGTTGGCGGTGCACGGCACCGAGATATTTTTGGCTGCCGAAGCCAAAGGCGTGATGGTGATGTTTGAGGCGGCAGTAGCAGGCGGCATTCCCATCATCAAGGCCCTGCGCGAGGGCTTAACCGCCAACCGCATTCAGTGGATTGCAGGCATTATCAACGGCACCACCAACTTTATTTTGAGCGAGATGCGCAGCAAAGGCCTGGACTTTAGCGTGGTGCTCAAAGAAGCGCAGCGCTTGGGATACGCCGAGGCCGATCCCACCTTTGACATCGAGGGCGTAGACGCAGCGCACAAAGCCACCATCATGGCATCAATAGGTTTTGGCATACCGGTACAGTTTGACAAAGCATATGTTGAAGGCATTACCAAGCTGACCGCCACCGACATTAAATATGCTGAGCAGCTGGGCTACCGCATCAAGCTGTTGGGCATCAGCAAACGCAGAGACAACGGAATTGAGCTGCGCGTGCACCCCACGCTGGTGCCCAACAAACGCCTGATTGCCAACGTAGAAGGCGCGATGAATGCCGTGGTGGTGCAGGGCGACGCTGTAGGCACCACGCTGTACTACGGCAAAGGCGCAGGCTCCGAACCCACTGCCAGCGCCGTGATCGCCGATTTAGTCGACATTACCCGCATGGCCACAGCCACCGCCGCCCAGCGCGTGCCCGCCCTGGCTTTTCAGCCAGGGTCGATGAGCGCATCGCCCGTGCTGCCGATGGGCGATGTCGTCACCTCGTACTACCTGCGCCTAAGCGTCGCCGACGAAGCAGGCGTTCTAGCCCAAGTGACCAGCATTGTGGCCAACGCAGGTATCAGCATAGACGCTGTGCTGCAACGCGAAGCCGACGAAGTAGGCGGCGAGGGCGCAACATCTACCGATTTGATTATTTTGACCCATGACTGTGTTGAATCCACCATGAACGCAGCTATGGCGCAAATGCAAGCATTAAAAACGGTGCTGGCACCGATTGTGCGGATTCGCAAAGAAGAGTTGGCTTAAGACTAACCCTTATGTAGGCTTTCATCGGTTGCAAAAACCGTAGAGTCAGTTTTTATAAAGTGACTGTCCCGACCTGCCAACAAATCTGCTTTGCATAGTGTCGCTCTGCAAAGGGCTTTTTAGTATCAAAAGCAAGGTATGTGCAGGCCACGCAGCGACCTGCACACAAGCTTTGCAGCCCAATTATTTTGGCATGATCACTTTGTCAATCGCGTGGATCACGCCGTTGTCTGCAGCTACGTCTGCGGCTACCACTTTGGCACCGTTGACCTTAACACCGCCTTTAGTAGACAGGGTGACCATACCGCCTTGCACGGTTTTCACTTTGCCAGCTTTCACATCGGCGGCCATGACTTTGCCAGCTACCACGTGGTAAGTGAGGATTTTGGTCAAAGCGGCTTTGTCTTTGAGCAAAGCGTCTAGTTTGGCTTTAGGGATTTTGGCAAATGCTTCGTCGGTGGGTGCAAACACGGTAAATGGGCCAGGGCCTTTGAGTGTGTCTACCAAACCAGCGGCTTGCACTGCAGCTACCAGAGTTTTAAAGTTGCCTGCGCCTACTGCAGTGTCCACAATGTCGGCTGCCATGGCCGAGAAGGTGGTGCCGACGGTGAGTACTAATGCAATGAGAGATTTCTTCATTTGGAATTCCTTGGTTAATTTGAGAATAACTACGTCGTTTTACAACGTGGCTTGAATGTAAACTAAATAGTAATTAACTAAACTTTGTGGTTATTAATTAAACAACCAATTTCAAATAGTTACCACTGTGACAGGCGCATGAAGCTGTAGTAGCCCTAAGTTGCTGCGCCTCTGCTAAAGCCCGCCGAGCTGAAATAAGCGTCGCCAGGTGCGCAGCTCAAATAGCTAACGGGAGTTTTCAGGCCTGCCAGCGCGGAGCCGATTTGCAATTACGATAAGCCCATGACACAGCCCACCACCCAGCCGACCACCCAGCCGATCACCCACCTCATCCACCACCCCTACCAGCCGCCCGCCACCTTTGCCGCGCCGCAGGTGGCCGTGCACAAGGCATCTACGGTTATTTTCCCTAATGTTGCGGCCATGCGCACGCGCGAGTGGAAGGACAAGTCGGGCTACACCTACGGCCTGCACGGCACACCCACTACGTTTATGCTGGAAGAGCGTATTGCCACGCTAGAAGGCGGCTTGCAATGCTTGCTGGTGCCCAGCGGCTTGGCAGCCATAGCCAACGTAGACTTTGCGCTGTTGGCCACTGGCGACGAGCTGCTGATTCCCGACAACGCCTATGGCCCCGGCAAGGTGCTGGCTGCAGGCGAACTGGCGCAGTTTGGCATTACCCACCGCTACTACGACAGCATGGACGCAGCTGATTTGGCCGCAAAAATCACCCACAAAACCAAGCTGGTGTGGCTAGAAGCGCCGGGCTCGGTGACGATGGAGTTCCCCGACTTGATTGCGCTGGTCAAGGTGTGCAAAGCGCGCGGCGTGCTGTGCGCGCTAGACAATACCTGGGGTGCGGGTTTGGCTTTCAATGCGTTTGACTTGGAGCGCTCGGGCGGTGCACAAGCGCAGGTAGCTGCCAACGCACTGGGCGTTGACATCAGCATCCAAGCCTTGACCAAATACCCCAGCGGTGGCGGCGACGTGCTGATGGGCAGCGTGGTCACCCGTGATCCAGCACTGGCCCTGAAAATCAAGCTCACTCACATGCGCATGGGCACGGGCGTGGCGGCCAATGACGTGGAGCTGGTGCTGCGCAACCTGCCCAGCATTGCGCTGCGCTACCGTGCACACGACCTGGCTGCGCGCACCCTGGCCACGTGGCTGCAAACCCGCCCTGAGGTAGAGGTGGTGCTGCACCCAGCGCTGCCCGGTGCACCTGGAAATTTACAATGGAAACAGCTGTGCGCCCAAGGAAATGCTGCACAAGCAGCTATGAATACTGAAGCAAGCAACCGCCATTTTCATGGCTTGGCTGCAGGGCTGTTTAGCATCGTCTTCAAACCGCAGTACACCAGCGCGCAAGTCGATGCGTTTTGCGACGCGTTAACATTGTTCAAGCTAGGCTACTCGTGGGGCGGCCACTTAAGTCTTGTGGTACCGTATAACATCTTGAATATGCGTGATGCCACCGTAGCCCACTGGCCCTACCGAGGCACCTTGGCGCGCTTTAGCATTGGGCTGGAAGATGTGCGCGACTTGCAGGCTGATATGCTACAAGCTATGGGTGCTTTGGGCTAGCGCCATAACCTCGCTGGCACTTAATGCCTAAAATTCAGGAGCGATCCGATGCGCCAACTACCGATCAGAATTTTGCAAGCAAGTTGTCTTTTGCTTGCGAGCTGCGGGGCTTCTGACCATACTGCGCCACCCGTAACCCTACCTGGTGCCAGCATCACGCCCACTGCTGCCACTGCCCAACGGTTCACACCGAGCCCTGTGGCCTTGCCCAACATCCCCGCGCGGGAGTTTGTGGTGACTGCCTACGGCGCAGTACCCGACGATGCCAAGGACGACACCGCTGCTATTCAGGCAGGTATTGATGCGGTGGCTGCTGCAGGCGGTGGAACGCTGGTGTTTCCCCCAGGCCGCTATGACATAGCCATCAACAGCGCCACCCGCCGCGCACTTACTCTGGTACCCAAGCTGCGCATGCTGGCGCGCCCAGCGGGGCAAGCTACAGTGCGCCTTGCCGATAATCAAATTGTGTACGAAAGCATCATGGCTACCTCAGCGTACCCCACGCGCCTGGACGATGCAGAATTCATCGGCATGACCTTTGATGCCAACGGGCTCAATAACCCCGTGCGCGATCCTGCTGAGACGAATGGCGATGCCCCCATGCAAAAGGCCAATCCTACGCTGCGCTACGTTATACGCAGCTTTGCAGGAAACCGCGTGAGGGTGACTGACTGCACGTTTACCAACAACGACAATGGCAACACGCTGTCTTTTAACGGTGTGGATGCCGGTGACATTACCATCGAGAAATCGCGCTTTACGAATGTTGGCGGTGCGCTCATTGACCACGACCATTCCAGTATCTATACCTTCGCGCGCCGTGTCATCATCGCCAACAATGTGTTTAAAAGCCGCAACGGTGCGGGCACGCTAGGTGCCCGCACCGCCTTTGAAACACATGACGATGACGTAGACGTGCGCGACAATGTGATTGACGGCTTTTTGCAAGGCACCAACATTGTGGGCCGCGCATCGTCCCCCTCGCGCCAGCTGTACCGTAACAACCGCTTCATTGAGGTTGCAGTGGGAATCAATATCTGGCCGCTCAATGACAAGCCCTTAAGTGCGGGTGCCCCTGCGTTTGCTGACCTGACCATTGCCAGCAACACGATCAACCTGAATACAGACGCTTGGCGCGCCTCACCTGCGTTTGTCATCAATCAGCCCGGGGGCATTCATTTTGAAACCGATGTTGCAGACGGGCGTCTTGCACGCTTGGACATCCTGGACAACCGCATCAGCTTTGACACTTTTACCGGCAAAGCGGCCGACAGCGACCGTTACTCTGCGGGCATTGATCTGCGGGGCGTAGAAGGTAAGCTTGCCATCACCACACTTAATGTGGCTCGTAACACCATCACCAACAGCATCGGCCCCGGCATTTTAAGTGCCGCGCTGGTGGGCGGCAACGAAGCCTCTGTAATAGGTTCCAACACTTTAGTTAATGCTGGACGTGGGCTTAACCTGCGTGGAGAGGGCGACCCCTTGCGGGCAGGTATCGTCATCGCGGGCGCGCCTGGCAATCTGTCAATCACTGGTAATAACGCCGTCTCCAGCACATCGCCCGCCAGCACGCTGTTTGGAGTGGTACTGGCTTCTAATTGCCTTGGCTATTGCGCAGTGGCTAGCAACACGTCAACGGGTTTGCAACAACTGCTGCTGGTTAAAGGCACGGGCTGGACAACGCCTTAATTTTCACATGCCGTAGACAGCCTAAGCGTAGTTGGCCGGGAAGAAGTGCCGCTCTACCAGCTCTATCAAAATATGCAGCACCTTGATGTGCAGCTCTTGCACCCGGTCGGCATACTGGCCCGCTGGCGTGCAAATGTACACGGTGCTTAACGCTTCAAGCTCGGAGTTGCGCCGCCCCGACAAGATGATGACCTTCATGCCCAGCTCTTTGGCTGTGCGCGCCGCACGAACCACGTTTTTGCTGGTGCCACTGGTAGTCAAAGCCAGCAGACAGCTGCCCGCGCGGCCATGCGCCTCGATGTAGCGGGAGAACACATGCTCATAGCCATAGTCATTGCCCACGCAGCTCATGTGGCTGGCATCGCTGATAGCGGCTGCGCCTAAAGCTGCACGGTCGTTGCGGTAGCGGCCAGTCAGCTCCTCGGCAAAGTGCATGGCATCGCACATCGAGCCGCCGTTGCCGCAAGAATACACATGGCCTTTGGCTTCAAATACTTCAATTAATGTCGCTGCAGCTTGCTCAATGCTGTGCAGTGCTTGTGTGTTGGAAATCAACGCGGTCAAGGCGCTGTGGGCTTCTTGCAGGCTGTGGGTAATATGGTTTTGCATAACGATGATTTTAAAGCGCTGCAGCGACGTTGCAGCGATTACAGTAACTATTACGGTGACGTTTTATCCCTGTGCTTGCAAGTCGTGCGCAAAATATACCCATTTACCATCAGCAAACACCACTTGCGTATGCAACGTCACGCGGCTGAACATGGTGATGGGTTGTTTGAACTGCACCATCTGCGCTGCCTCAGCCAGCTGCAAGTAAGCATCGCTTTTGAGCTTGGCTATGCCATTGTTAAAGGGCGTTACCCAAAACCTACAGATGACCTGTGACAGTGGTGCCGCGTCAGCGTGGCGCAGGCAGGCCACCAGAACTGTAATGAGGTTGCGTAACAGGTCAGACATAGCGCTGTTGTGTTGATTAAAGAAAATCAAAATTTAACTTTTCTTAAGCCGTTTTAAGCAGTATTTAAAAACACTTTTTAACAAAAATAACAAATTTTCCTCTTGTGAATATTTAATTTCCGTTAAATTCGCATTGGAAATGCAATCAAGTTTTAAATAGCATCCCCAGGGAACACATTGAAATCAATTTCAAATACAGCCGACGCTGCAGTGTCAGAGCAGTTTCTGACATCTATTACCGCGCCCAGCGCCAGTGGTTTGGTTGCACTTAGTTTATTGGCGCGTTTGCACCACATCAGCACTGATGCACACACCTTAAGCCATCAGCTTAGTTTGCCGTCTGGGCGTGATGTAACGGGAGTGTCAGCATTTCTGTGTGTGAGGCGGCTTAGGGTTTATCCACGCAGGTGTGCGCTTGTGGGTAACGCGCGGCCCTTCAAGGCCGCACGCGC
>JAYSRE010000204.1:0-7524 GCA_043721235.1 Polaromonas sp.
GGCGACTTTGTGCTGCTGCGGGCCGATGGCCTGTGGGCCTACCAACTGGCCGTGGTGGTAGACGATGCGCTGCAAGGTGTGACCCATGTAGTGCGCGGCGCTGACCTGGCTGACAATACAGCCCGGCAAATTTTGCTGCAGCGGGCACTGGGCTACCCGCCACCACAGTACCTGCATACCCCCTTGGTGCTGGCACAGGATGGGCAAAAACTGTCTAAACAAAATGGCGCAACCCCGCTAGACACCACGCAGAGTGCAAAATGTCTGCGCGAAACCGCCACCTATTTAGACCTGCATGTGGAAAACTGCACTAACGAAGACTTGCTGGCTACTTTTTTAAGGCAATGGCGACTCAGACACCACAAAAAGTAGCAAAATGCAACTGCACCAACGCCTCCAACGGCAAAACACCTTATGACGCATACCCACTTTTCCCTCTTTTGTCGCTTGCCACGACAAGCGTTAGCCTGCTTGGCAGCGCTGCTGCTGAGCCTGTCTGCACAAGCACAAACCTGTGCCTCACCCGGTCTTGATGGGCCGGCCAGCACGCTGTCGGGCATTGTCAATACCTACCATGCAGGCAGCGGCTCGTCTGCAAGCAATCAAGTTACCGTAGCATCCCTGGCAGGCCAAAGAACCAATACACGCAGCCTGGCCGCGGGTGATTTGGTGATGGTGATGCAAATGCAAGACTCCACAACCCCGGCCAACGCCGGGCAGTACGAATACGCGCAAATCACCAGTATTGCAGGCAACGTACTTACACTGAACCGCACGCTGACCAACAGCTATGTGCAAAACGTGGCGGCCACCGCCAACGTAACCACCGCCTGGCGCACCTTCCAGGTCGTTCGCGTACCCCAGTACGCCTCAGCTACCGTGCCTACGGGCAGCCAGGTAAGCGCAGACCGCTGGACGGTCAGCACGGCCAACGGGCAAGGCACCGGCGGTGTGGTGGCCATAGACGTTGCAGGCAGCTTAGCAATCAATGGCACGGTCACCGTAGCCGGCGCAGGTTTTAGGGGCGGCGCAGCTGTCAACAGTAACACCAACCGCGCAACAGGCGCGCTGTTTAATGATGCGAACTATGCAGTTGCTGGAAGTACACCCAACGGCGGCATCAAGGGCGAAGGCACAGTAGGCACACCGTTTTTGGTTTTTAACGGCAGCGCTACCGTGTTGACCTACCCGGTTGCAACCTTCGGACAGGGCTTTGCCTTGGGTGCGGGCGGCGCACAAGCACAGGGCAACGGCGCAGGGGCCGCTAACGATGGATTACCCGTATCCGGTGGCAATCAGTACAACGCAGGCGGCGGCGGCGGCGGCAACTATGGCGCCGGCGGACAGGGTGGCATGTCGTGGTCGCAGCAAAATGACGCGGGCGGCAGGGGCGGCAACGCCGTGACTGGCACAGTCAACAAACTGGTGCTGGGCGGCGGGGGCGCCAGCGGCGGCAGCAACAATAACGGTACCACCAGCACCATCAGCACATGGCCCCCGCTGGTAAACGCCACCACACGCTCCTTGCCACCTACCACTGGCACTGTCAATGGTGCTGCTGGTGCCATCTCTACCAGCGGCGCATCCGGCGGCGGCGTGGTGGTGATTCGTGCAGGCAGCTTGGCCGCATCGGCAGGCACTATTGATGCCTCAGGGTATGCCGCCTACAACACCTCTGGCGGCTCAGAGGGAGCTGGCGGTGGCGGAGCAGGCGGTAGTGTGGTGCTGCTGTCAGCCTCAGGTGCTGGCACAGGCCTGGCGGTGAATGCCGCAGGCGGCGGCGGTGGTTATTCCAACTACTACGACCACGGCCCGGGCGGCGGCGGCGGCGGCGGCTATGTTTTACGGTCGACCAACCTGACGGGGGTCACGTCTGCCGTTACAGGGGGTGGCACTGGCTACGACGGTTGCTGCGGCGGCGCGCAGGGCAATAGCAGCCCCAAAGCGGACTCTGCAGCGGCGGGTACTGCGGGGTTGGTCAGCACAGTGGGCGGCGCAGTTGCAGGCATCGACCCAAGCGCAAGTTGTTTGCCCGTGTTAACAGTGGCTAAGAGCACTGCCACACCCACGGTAACCCTGCCCGGCAGCACTACGGCGCAATACGCCATTAACGTGAGCAACGCCGCTACCGCAGGCGCGGCCTACGGCGTGAGCCTAAGCGACGTGTTGCCGCTGCCGTTTGGCTTGCAAACCGTTGCAGCCACCGCAAGCACCACCTTCTCTGGGGTGGGCACTACCGGCCCCAGCCCCACTACAGCCAACCAGTCTGGCAGCACGCCCACCGCCGTGTTCGGCGTAGCGGGCAGTGCCAATAACCCTACAGTCAATTCGTTTACGCTTTTCCCCGGCGGCTCGGTCACCATAACTTTCACTGTTAACTTAAATACCACCACACTGGCTACGTTTCAAAACAACGCCAGCACCACCTTTACCGACCCCACCCGCACCACAGGCGGCCCCGCCACAGGCTCAGCCACCCTCAACCCAGCGGTGTCGCCCGGCGGTGCCTATGCCAGCGGCGCAGTGGTGGGCGGCGCAAACTACGCCAGCGGCTCGTCCACGGCTGAGGATGTGAGCTTGGTTGCCACCACTTCGCTGTCGGTTGCCAAGACCAACGGTACCAACACCCTGGTGGCGGGCAGTACCACGGCCTATACGGTCACGTTCAGCAACACAGGTGGGTTTGCAGCCAACAACGCCACTATTAAAGACACGCCCACCAGCGGCTTGGTCTGCACCACAGTCACTTGTGTCTCCACCACGGGCGGCGCGTCCTGCCCGGTAGGTTTGACTCTGGGCACGCCTGCGCCTACCAGCAGTGTGCCTAACCTGTTTAACAGCACAGGCATTGCCATAGCCACCTTTCCAGCAGCCAGTAGCGTGAACTTGACCGTGCAATGCAACGTGACTGCCACAGGGCTGTAGCGCCGGGCACCTGATAAGCACCGGGCACCTGCTGTGCGCCCTCTACAATCGAGGGCGTATGAGCGACACCCTCCCTTCCCCTTCCCCTTCCCCCTCCTCTTTCCCGCCTGCAGATCAAGCTGCCCTGCATGGCCGCCCTATCCGCAGTTTTGTGCTGCGCACGGGCCGCACCACGGTGGGCCAAGCCAAAGCGCTGCAAGACCTAGGCCCCCAGTACCTGCTGCCCTACCAAGACCACACTATAGATTTAATAGCTGACTGTGCAGCATTTCCTTGGGCCACAGGGCTAAATGATGCTAAAAATAAGGCTCCGACGGCTGCGCAGGCCACCAAGCCCGCTACACCATCTATAGCCAAAGTAGTCCTTGAAATCGGCTATGGCATGGGCGAGGCCACCGCCCATATCGCCCAGCTGATGCCTGACACCTTGATAGTGGCCTGCGAGGTGCACCCGCCTGGCGTGGGCGCGTTGCTCAAGCGCATTGGCGAGCAAGGCATTGGCAACATCCGCATTATTCAGCACGATGCGGTGCAGGTGCTGACCCATATGATCGCGCCCGACAGCTTGGACGGCGTGCACATTTTCTTTCCTGATCCGTGGCACAAAAAGCGCCATAACAAGCGCCGCCTTGTCCAGCCGCCGCTGGTGGCCTTGCTGGCATCGCGCATCAAACCCGGCGGCTACTTGCACTGCGCCACCGACTGGCAAAATTACGCCGAGCAAATTTTGCAAGTTTTAAGCGACGAGCCCAGCCTGGCCAACACTGCGCATGCCAGCACAGCGGCCAACGCCACTGCAGGTGAAGGTGCAAGTGCAGGGTCTGATGGCTACGCCCCAAAGCCTAGCTACCGACCACTCACCAAGTTTGAAAACCGGGGCATCAAGCTGGGCCACGGGGTGTGGGATGTGGTGTTTAAACGCCAGATCAAGCCAAACTAGCGACCAACTGCGCCATGGTGTGCCGACTGAACTTTAACGAAAAGCCTCTGCCAGCAGGCTTCTCACACGGGCCCAAGACGCTTCGCGCGCAGCCAAGTTTTGCCCTGTCATTACGCCTTGGCCCGCATGCAAACGGCTGGGTATGCTGGGCAACTGGCGCACACCGGGCAGCGGGTTGTCAAAATCATGCACCGCACCGGGGTACACGTGAAGCTCTACAGAATGGGGCTGCGCAGTCTGGCCAGACTGCAGCTGCTCAGCCAAGCTGATGCAAGGCTGGGGTGGGGTCCAGTCGTCGTCAGCGCCCAAGAACAATACCAGCCGCGTGTTGGGCCGGTAGCCTTTGCTGAGCGCGTCGGTGCAGCCTGGGTAGAACGCCAGCGCAAGTGCAAAAGGCTCTGGCAGGGCTGCAGGCAGTGCTGAAAGTAGTGCTGAAGGTAGCGCAGCGCTCGCAGGCAAGGCAGCGCTTTCAGCGCCATTACGGGCCGCGTCGGTTGCTGCCAAGACAGCACTGCCCCCGTGCGACCAGCCCAGCACCGCCACCTGGGTGCTGCTGGCCCAGGGCTGCTTACGCACCCAGGCCAGGGTACCCAGCGCATCAGCTCGACGCTCTTTTTGGGTGATGTTACGCATGCCTATTTTTTGCACACATATTGAGCCTTCTCCACGCGGCGTAAAGCTGTCAGGCAACACCACGTGGTAGCCCTGGGCCTGCAGCATCAATGCCATGGCCATGTGGCGGGCATTAAGCTGGCCTTTGCGCGCACCGGTGGTGTTGTACAGCCCGCTACAACCGTGCAACGCGATGACTACGGGACGCGGCTTTGGGTCTTGCGCTTGTGCCACCGGCTCGGCGGCCGCAAACCACCAGGCATTGAGCACCATCCCATCCAGATTGGGCAGACGCAGCGCTTGCTGCGCGCTGGCAGCCGCACAGCTGCACAGCAGCACTACCGCCAACCACCGGCAGGCTAAGCGCCAGGCAAGGCGGTGTGCACTTTGGTGAGCGAGCTGGAACGTAAACATAAGCGCAGTGTAGCGCTACTGCGCTGCGGCGCATACTATGGCGCACACTATGGCGCATACAGTGGCGCACGCAGCACTGGCGCGCCTAGCGCCCGCGCGTTGGCCGAAGGGTGTTGTCGTAGTACTCGGGCTGCTTTTTTTGCACCCATTGGATGAAACTGGCCAGCGCGGGCTGCGCTTGCAAGGCAGGCCATGTGGTGAACTCACGGGCCAGCTGTTTTTCAGTCAAGCTTGCGTGTATTTTGCGGTGGCAAATGCGGTGCAAAGTAGCGGTTACTTTGCCGCCTTGGCTTTTGGGCACCACATGGTGCGCGTCTACACTGGGCCCCGCTACCAAGGGCCTGCCGCACAGCGGGCAGTTGCCCAGGGGCACGCTGGCGTGGCCCAACGGCAAACTGTTGCGCAGCGCGCGCTTAGCTACCATGGCCGGCAAGTCTCACGTAGGTTAAATACCCGTTTTGTGTACGTTGTAGGCTTATTGCCCAAGGAAATGCTGCATAGGTAGCTACTAAATTAATAGTAACTACAGGGCGGTATGCTGCGCCAAACCGTCCCATGCGCACTCTACACACACTCTACACACGCTCTGCCACCCACGCCTGCACGCTGGCCAGCGCTGCGCCTAGCTTGCTGGCATCTGTGCCGCCGGCCATAGCCATGTCGGGTTTGCCGCCGCCTTTGCCGCCTACTTGGCTAGCGACAAAATTGGCCAAATCGCCGGCTTTTACTTTGCCCATGGTGTCTTGCGTTACGCCTGCAGCAATTTGCACTTTGTCGCCGTCTACGGCAGCCAGCACGATGATGGCGGTTTTCAGCTTGTCTTTGAGCTTGTCCATCGTGTCGCGCAGCGTCTTGGCATCAGCACCTTCCAGCTTAACGGCCAGCACTTTGATACCTTTAATGTCTACCGCGCTGTCAACCAGCGAATCGCCTTGGCTGGACGCCAGCTTGCCTTTGGCAGCGGCCAATTCTTTCTCTAGCGCTTTGACCTCAGCTTGCACCTGCGCAATGCGTGCGGCCAGCTCGTGAGGCTGGGTTTTAAAGGCGGCAGCGGCGGTGTTGACAGTGGCCTCTAGGTCTTGCACGTACTGCACGCTGTTGCTGCCAGTGATAGCTTCAATACGCCGTACACCAGCAGCTACGCCACTTTCTGCCACTATTTTGAACAGGCCAATGTCGCCGGTGCGCAGCACATGCGTACCGCCGCACAACTCTTTACTGCTGCCAATTTCCAGCACCCGCACTTCGTCGCCGTACTTCTCGCCAAACAGCATCATCGCGCCTGATTGCTTGGCGGCCTCAATTTCCATCACCTGTGCACTGGTAGCCGCATTGGCCAAAATCTCAGCGTTGACTTTTAGCTCAATGGCTTTGATCTGCGCGTCCGTTACCGGGGCGTTGTGTGCAAAGTCAAAGCGCGTGCGGTCGGCATTCACCAAACTGCCTTTTTGCTGCACATGTGTGCCCAGCACTTCGCGCAGGGCCTGGTGCATCAGGTGGGTTGCGCTATGGTTGCGCATGCTGCTGGCGCGCACTTGGGTATTGACCTGTGCGTCAATGCTGTCACCCACCGCCAGCGTGCCCTGCACTACTGCGCCGTGGTGGCCAAACACATCGGCTTTAATTTTTAGCGTGTCTAGCACCGCAAAGCTGCTGGTGCCGTTGGTGAGCACACCCTCATCGCCCACTTGGCCACCGCTCTCGGCATAAAACGGCGTGCTGTCCAGCACCACCACGCCGTCTTGGCCTTGCAGCAGCTGCTGCACGGGTGCGCCGTTGGCATACAGAGCGACAATTTTGGTAGCGCCTTTTAGCGTGGTGTAGCCGGTAAAAGTGTTGGCCTTGCCAGCATAGTCCAGCGCTTTGTCCATCTTGAACTTGCCAGCCGCGCGGGCTTGGCTCTTTTGCTTTTCCATCGCCACGTTAAAGCCTGCTTCGTCCACTGCCAAGTCACGCTCACGGCACACATCGGCGCTCAAATCGAGCGGAAAACCGTAGGTATCGTGCAGCTTGAAGGCCACATCACCGGGCAAGGTAGCGATTTTGGCCTTGCCCGTTGCTGCGTCGTAGCCCAGCGCAGAGTCCAAAATCTCCATGCCGGTGGCCAGCGTCTCATAAAACCGCTCTTCCTCCACCCGCAGCACATCCATTACGCGGGCAGCGTCGTTCTTCAATCGCGGGTAGGCGTCGCCCATCATGCGCACCAAGTCGGGCACCAGCTTATGGAAAAACGGGGTCTTTTTACCCAGCTTGTAGCCATGGCGAATGGCGCGGCGGATGATGCGGCGCTGCACGTAGCCGCGGCCTTCGTTGGACGGGTTGACACCGTCGCTTACCAAGAACGCCGTCGCGCGGATATGGTCAGCAATCACGCGCAGGCTTTTGTTGTTCAGGTCGGCAACGCCGGTTTCACGGCCTGCTGCTTTGATCAACTGGTCAAAAATATCAATCTCGTAGTTGCTGTGGACATGCTGCAAGATAGCTGCAAGACGCTCTAGCCCCATGCCCGTGTCCACGCACGGCGCGGGCAGCTTGACCAGCGAGCCGTCGGCTTGCATGTCAAACTGCATAAACACATGGTTCCAAATCTCAATAAACCGGTCGCCATCTTCACCCGGGCTGCCGGGCGGGCC
>JAYSRE010000205.1:0-2909 GCA_043721235.1 Polaromonas sp.
CCACCGCGGCTGGTACAGCGCCACCTTCAGCAAGCCAAGCGCGATATGCGGCCACACCTGCCACAAGCATCACCGGCTGCGTATTGGTCGTCAGCCCCAGCGCCTCTTTGGGCCCATCTTTGATCAACGCAGCCACATCCTCACTAAGCGCATCGCTGGCCTCTTTCACTACCGCCGTCACTGCCGGGTGGTCACCCCAAGCGTCCAGCATACCCACAGATTGCGAGCCTTGACCGGGGAAGATAAATGCAAAGGGTGTCATACAAGTTTTCAATAAAATCAAAATTATTCTACAAAGACCGCGTCATAAACGTACTGTTAGGGTCTGGGCTGTAATCCCCAAACGCAGTGCATTCGGTAAAACCAAAGCCGCTGTACAAACCCCGCGCGGGTGCAAACTGGGGTTGTGATCCCGTCTCAAGGCTCAAACGTGTGTAGCCACGCTGCTCAGCGGTTTGCACGATATGCGCCAGCACTGCAGCAGCAACGCCTTGGCCACGGTGGGCGGCAGATGTACGCATGGATTTAATTTCGCCTTGCAAGGCATCCAGCGCCCTTAAAGCGCCGCAACCCAGCAATCTATTTCCGTCCCACACCGTCCAAAAAGTGATGTCTGGGCTGCGCAGTTTCTCCAAATCCAGTGCATGCACGCTGCAAGCCGGCGACCAGGCAGGCATATCGTCTAAATGTTCTTGCAGTAGCGCTGCAATCTCAGGGCCACGCAAATCGTCAATTTTAATTAGCATGCTGACAGCTCCATCACATTTGCAACAACACCGCACCCCAAGTAAACCCACCGCCCACACCTTCCAGCATGACGGTGTCGCCGGGTTTGACCTTGCCGCTGCGTACGGCTTCGTCCATGGCCAGTGGGATGGAGGCGGCTGAGGTGTTGCCGTGCTGGTCAACGGTGACGATGACTTTGTCCTCATGCAGTTTGAGCTTTTTGGCGGTGCCCAGCATGATGCGGATGTTGGCCTGGTGGGGGATCAGCCAGTCGATATCGGCTTCGGTCTTGCCCGCTTTGGCCAGCACCGAGCGCGCTACGTCGGCCAGCACGCCAACGGCCAGTTTAAAGACGGCTTGGCCGTCCATTTTGAGGGTGGGGTCGCCCAAGATTTGACCGCCGCTGACGTTGCCGGGCACGCACAGCACACCGACATGTTTGCCATCGGCGTGCAGCTCGGTGGCCAGGATGCCGGGGGTGTCGCTGGCCTCTAACACCACTGCACCGGCGCCGTCGCCAAACAGCACGCAGGTGGTACGGTCGTTGAAGTCAAGGATGCGGCTGAAGACTTCGCTGCCGACCACCAGCGCGCACTTGGCTGCGCCGGTTTTAACCATGCTGTCAGCTACGGTCAATGCATAAACAAAGCCGCTACACACGGCCTGCACGTCAAACGCAGGGCAACCAGAAATAGTTTTAGGTTTAACACCATGTGCTATATTTTCAGTAGCTACTAACCCAGCATTTCCTTGGGCGATAGCCAGTTTATGCTGCAAAATAGCAGCGGTAGACGGAAACACCATGTCAGGTGTAGATGTGGCAACAATGATCAGGTCAATGTCACTGGCCAGCTTGCCAGCGGCTTGCAAAGCTGCTTGGCAGGCGGGCAGCGCAAGGTCGCTGGCGGTTACGTCGGGGGCGGCAAAGTGGCGGGCGCGAATGCCCGTGCGTTCAACGATCCAGGCATCTGAAGTTTCTACGCCTTTGGCAGCCAGTTCGGCAGCTAAATCAGCATTGGTAACGCGGCGCGGTGGCAAGTAGCCGCCAGTGCCGGTAATGCGAGAGTAACGGGCGCTAAGGGGTGACATTGGGGTATTGGCTGGCATAGTTGTTATTGTTACAGAGCCACGAGCAGCTTGGCCCGTTTGACACGCTAAAAAGTACACCTGCGAAGGCTAGACTTACAAAAAATACCCTCGTAGCTGCTTTTTACAGTCTATTTAAGGAGCATAGCCATCACGCGGCAGCGTTTCTACGGCCAATGCAGCCAATAAGGGCGCAGCGTGGGCTATGCGCGAGCGTACTTTATCGAGCAAGTTGTGGCTGGCAGCATCATAAGCCTTGTTAAGGGCTTGCTCAAAGGCATACACATCTGCCGAGCCGTGACTTTTGAAGACCAAACCACGCAAGCCAAGCAGTGCTGCGCCGTTGTAGCGGCGATGGTCAACCCGTGATTTAAGTGCTTTTAGCACCGGATAAGCAACTAAAGCAGCAAATTTAGTAAAAATGTTGCGAGAAAACTCAACCTTAAGAAACTCAACAATCATCTTGGCCACGCCTTCGCTGCTTTTAAGCGAAACATTGCCCACAAAACCATCGCACACCACCAGCTGGGTCAGCCCGGTAAAAATATCGTTACCTTCGACGTTGCCATAAAAGTTCAAATCGCCACTTTTAGCTGCAGATCGCAGCAGTTCAGCGGTTTTTTTAATGATTTCGTTGCCTTTAATGGCTTCTTCACCAATATTGAGCAACCCCACTGTGGGATTTTCATCGTTGCTTAGTACCGACACCAAGGCCGAGCCCATCACTGCAAACTGGAATAAATGCTCTGCGGTGCAGTCTACATTGGCACCCATGTCTAGCACCGTGGTGGCACCGCCTCGGGCGTTGGGCATTTGGGCCGCAATGGCGGGGCGGTCGATACCGTCTAGTGTTTTAAGCACATAGCGGGCAATCGCCATCAGTGCGCCTGTGTTACCGGCAGACACCGCCGCTTGGGCTGCGCCGCTTTTGACTTGTTCAATGGCAATGCGCATGGACGAGTCTTTTTTCCTGCGCAAGGCAAGCTCCAACGGGTCGTCCATCGCCACGACCTCGGTGGCGGGTACGACAGTAGCACGCGGGTGGGCAAAGCTGGCCAGCAGTTCAGGCTTGCCCACCAGCAACACCCGCGCTTGGG
>JAYSRE010000206.1:0-7459 GCA_043721235.1 Polaromonas sp.
CACCAGGGTGTATTCCAGCAGGCGTTCGTAAATGCCGCCCAGGTGGGATACCGACAAGTCGCGGTAGTTGATCCAGCCGTGCAGCTGGTCTTCGGTGCGGCGCGACAGTGCGTCGATGATGGGGGCCATCACCGCGTCGGGCACGCGGGTGCGCTCTAGCAGTGGGGCGCGGGCGCGGTCAAACAGTCCGCCGTTGTACGCCGGCATGCCAACCGCGTCGTCGCCTTCGTCAATCAGCTGGAACACGCCTTGTAAGTCGCGCCAAATATTGTCTAGCTTGGTGGAGAATGTTTTGCGCGCTTCAATGTCGTCGCGCACGCGCTCGCGCAGGCGGCGCACGCTGTAGGGTTGGTAGCGTGCGTCACGCACGGGCAGCAGGTTGCGGTCTTCAGCGTAGAACAAAAACAGCAGGCGGTATAGCAGCACCAGCGCGGATTCGCGCACTTCATCTAAATACTCGCGGGTAAACTGCGGGCGTTTAAATTGGCCGTAGCCTACCTCGTGCGACTTGGCGTGCAGGTCGCCACGCGCCAGTGCGTCGGCCAACTGGGGGAAGACCTCTGTGAAAACGCGGGCACCTAGATCTTGGGAAACCTTTTCTTCGTACAAACGCGCTTCGTTCAGGGCGTAGGCGTGAAAGGTGCGCTCAACCCCTGCGCTGGTGTCCCAGCTTTGCGGCAAAAATGCGCTGCGCTGGAAGAACATGAAAAAAAGCTTGAGCGCGTGCTGGGGGTCAATGTCGTCCAGCTCAGTTTGCATGCCGGGCACGCCCAGTGCAGCTGCCACATCCACTTCAAAAAACTCTTCTGAACGCGAGCGGGCGTCTTGCCAGTACAGCCGCCACACTGCGCCGTTGGTCAGCATGCCCCATTTGACTTTGCGGTCAGAGGCTACGTCTGCACGGCTTAGGTAGCGCAGCATTTGCGACGACGGTGCGTCGGGGTCGTGCAGGTCTTTGCCGTCGCCACGGTCTAGCGGGCGCAGCCAGCGTTTGGCCTCTAGGATGGCGATGCCGTGGCGGTAACGGCGGTCGTCTTTGGTCTCTTGCAGCGCGGCGGCCTTTTTATCGGGGCTGGCAAATAGCAGGCAGTCGGGCACCGATTCGCGGCCTTTGGCATCGGAGTTGACTTGGGGTAGTGTGTCGTCACCCCAGCCTAGTGCCACCAGCACTTTGTTGATGACCAAAGCTTCGGTTTGCGCTTCGTTGTTGGTGGAATCTACTGTAAAACCAGTAAAAATGGTTTTTAAATGGTCTTGAAAAATACCGAAAGCAACGTCAGTCAATTCTTGCCAAGGAGGCGTCTCGGTGATGCCACGGGTTAAAAAGTCTTGGGTGAAAAGCTGGCCTTGCATACGCGGGTAGGTTTATTCTGGAAATACATGGGTTTGCTTGCGACTATAAAGCAGTTGCTGCGGATTGAACTGCTTTACAGGCTGTCCAGAGCGCCATCTTGCGTACCGCCCGCGATGGCGCTGCGCAAAAATTTGCCACTGCGTTAGCAAGCGCAGGGCAAAAGTGGTTGCAAAGCCAAGCAGCTAGTTACTATTAAATTAATAGCTAAATAACTAGCATTTGCTTGGGCGATGGCTACTATCTAACGAATTTTAGAGTGTATTCTAGGGCGTATTACCCAGTGCAATACCTTCACGCCGAGGGTCGGCGCCGCCCACCAGTACCGTGCTGGTGCCACTTGCAAGCTGGGTTTTAATAATGGTGGATACGCCGCTGGACTGGGCTGCGAATGACACCGTGTGTCCCATGGCCCGCAGGCCCACCAGCAAGGGGTCGTTCAGGCCGCTGTTGGTCACGTCAATCGACGGGTGCTCGCCGCCCACGCCTGTGGTGGGGCTGTTACCCGCGCCAAAGTTCACCATCGAGGTGGCTTGCTGCGCGTCCAGCTTCCAGTCCACCGCGCTGACAATGGTTTTCACCACAAATTGGATGATGGCGGCACCACCGGGCGAGCCGGTGGCCATGAGGAAGTCGCCGCGCGTGCCGTCTGCTGCCTTGTTAAAAACAATCGTGGGCGACATCGAGCTGCGGGGGCGCTTGCCTGCGGCCAGGCGGTTGGCAATCGGCCCTGTCGCGTCCGATGGGTCAAACGAAAAGTCTGTCAGCTGGTTGTTAAGCAAAAAGCCGCGTGTGAAGTGGAACGAACCCATGCCGCTTTCAATCGTGGTGGTCATTACCACCACGTTGCCAAACTTGTCCACGATAGACACATGGCTGGTGCCGCTGCCCTCATGCGCACTGCTGCCTTGGGCGGCGGTGTTGGCAAACACACCCGCTGTGGCACTGCCCATGCTGCGGGTGGTGGAGATTTGCATGGCGCGGCTTTTAAGGTAGTCTTTACTGATCAATGATTCGATGCCGCTACCGGGGAAGCTGACAAAGTCGATATCGGCGACATATTTGTTGCGGTCGGCGTAGGCCAGGCGCTGCGCCTCGCTGACCAGGTGCACCGCCATTACTGCAGGTTTGCCGCCTTCTGCGTTCACCACGGTGGGGCCGTTGGCCGCGAGGTCAAAGTTTTCTAAGATGCCCAGTGTCTGGGCCACGGCAATACCGCCAGAGGATGGGGGGCCCATGCCACACACCCAGGTGCTGCGGTAGGTGGTGCACACTGGGGTGCGGCGCACAGCGCGGTAGGTGGCCAGGTCGCTCAGTTCGGTCAGGCCCGGTGTGATGGCCACGGTGGTGGTGGCACCGCCGCTGGTGACTTTGATTTTGTTAACAATTGACTGGGCTATGGGGCCGGTGTAGAAAGCATCGGCGCCGCCTTGCGCAACGCTGGCCAGTGTGGCAGCGTAAGCAGGGTTTTTAATCAAGCTGCCCAAGGCTTTGGGGCTGTAGTCGGGATTTAAAAAGTAGGCGGTGGCATCGGGGTCGCGCAGCAGGTCGTTGCGCGCACCGCTGATGGCGGCTGCCATGCGGCCGCTGATGCTAAAGCCGTCGGTGGCCAGCTTGATACCAGGGGCAAACAGGGTGCTCCAGCTTTGGCTGCCGTGGTCTTGGTGCACCATCTCCAGCATGCGCACCGCGCCGGGCGTGCCGATGGAGCGGCCACTGGCCCGGGTGCTTAAAAAGATGCCCGTGGTAGTGGTGCCTAAGTTGGGCAATGGGTTGGTGGTATCAGTAGGGCTGACCTGGCGCAGGTAATTTTCTGTGGCAGCAGCGGGGGCTGTCTCTCTGCCATCGTAGCTTTGCACGGTTTTCTTGGCGGCATCGTAGTGCAGCATGAAAGCACCTCCGCCCAGGCCAGATGACTGGGGTTCGACCAAACCCAGCACCATTTGCACCGCCACCGCAGCATCAGCGGCTGTGCCGCCTGCTGCCAGCACGTCGCAGCCTGCTTGGGTGGCCAGTGGGTTGGCCGTTACCACCATGTAGTTAGTGGCTATGGCAGGTTTTTTGCCGACCTTGTAGCCCGATGATGGCTCTGGAATGGCCGGATCGCCAGGCAAGCCGGAGCCTACTACCACCGTGGTGGTGCCCACGGTTTGCAGGCACGGTGTGGCTGCGGCAACCGGGGGCGGCACTGGGGCAGGCGCGGGTGTGGGTGCATCACCGCTGCCGCCGCAGGCAACCAATGCCAGGAGTGCCATAGCGGCGGGCGCAAGCCAGCGGGCGTGTTGAAGTGGTGGGTATGGAGGGTTCATTGTGCAGTATCAAAAAAATGATGTTTGCTTGCCAAAGCTAAGATGAGCTTGGACATCCAATGGCTGGAAAATTATTATAGGCAGGCAGTGCCATTTTGGCCATAGGGCCTTGGCTAGATCGCACAGGCCAAACAGGCCGCATACACGCTGCGCAGCAACAGCCAAACTACGTTAATATTATTTTCATAGCAAACTATGTAGTATTTCCTTGGGCGATAGGCCTATTTGTCACTCAAAAATGCTGCGGCTTACTTTTTCTCAAAATCAAGCACAGCTGGCGCGCTGATCTGCGCTTGGTTGGCCACGGTAATGCGGTTTTTGGTGCCTTCCCGTGTGACGCGCGGGTCTTCAAAGCCTTGGTTTGCCTGTTCAAGCGCTGAACATCGTTGTAGCCGCAGCCGATGAGATGCGCGGTATCATAAAACCATGTCTGTTTCTGTAAACCAAGCCCTGCGCGCTGGCCACCGCAAACCCGCCAACCTACCCACTGCCGCCCTGCCTCGGCTGCACATTGCTGGGGCTGGCGGAGCCTTGGGCAACGCGGTACTGCGCCGCCTGGTGGGCATGCAGCGCGCCCGCCATACCCACGTGCTGGCGAGCCTGCCCATGGGCACTGGCCTGCGCAACGTCAGCGCGCACGTGGTGGCAGGCGAGGTTGCGCAGTGGCCCATTGCCCAGCACAGCAGCGACTGGGCAGTGGTGATGTTTGACCCGCCGCGTATGTTTTATGGCCGCGAACGTGCGCTGTGGACCCCCGCACCTGAGCAGCTTACTGTGCTAGGTCACTGGCTGCGCGGCTGCGGCGTGCACACGCTGGCCGTGGTACTGCCACATGCCCAAGGCAGCCTGCCCGAGGCGCTAAAACGCGGCTTGGCCAGCCTGGACGAGCACGCGCTGGCTGCCTGCGGCTTTGACCGTCTGCTGATTGTGCGCACCGCACACAAGCCTGCTGCGCTTGTGCAGCGCAAAGTGCTAGACAAGCTGGCGGCTTGGATGCTGGGTATTTTCAGCTTTATGGTGCCCAGCAGCGAACAGCCGGTGCGCGCTAGTAAAGTGGCCCAATGGGTAGACTTGGCGCTGCAAGACTTGCCGCCGGGCACTTGGGTGGCCGCTCCCGAGCTGGTATGGCAAGCTGCGCAAGGCGACGCAGCGCACATGCGCGCGGTGCTGGCGCAGTGGCTCAGTAAATCGTCCTGACGCTTAGGCTTGGCCTGCAGTTATGCACCCAAATGCGCCGCAGTGCGCAGACGCTCCACCACCACGCCATTTTTTAAATGCGACTCCACAATCTCGTCAATGTCGTGCGCGTCTACAAAGCTGTACCACACTGCTTCGGGGTAGACCACGCACACGGGGCCCGCAGCGCAGCGGTCTAGGCAACCAGCCTGGTTAACCCGCACCTTGCCTGCGCCGCTCAGGCCCGCGGCTTTGACCGCAGCTTTGCAATGCTTGGCTGCATCTAGCCCATGGCTGCCGCAAAAGGCGCGGCCATCGGTACGCACGTTAGTGCAAAAAAAGATATGCCGGTCGTAGTACGAAGGCTGCGCCACGTCATGCGGTGCTGAACCAAGCTGCTGGGCTGCTGGCGCTGTCTGCGCGGCGGGGGAGGTGCTCAATGTCATAGGCTTATTTTACCGACTGGCCCGTGTTTTAGGCTCTGCGTAGATGATTTCACTCCGCACAGAAAGTTTGCCCAATGCCACCGCCAGCGCAGCATAGGGCCACAGCCAGCCTAGCCACTGCGCCAAGCCACTAAAGCGGATAAAGCGGCCTTGCTCCCAGTCTTGCAAGGTTTGGGCAAAGTACGGGGTGCTGGGCACTAAGTTTACCAAGCTAAGCTGCCATGCCAGCGCCAGCAGCAGCAGCGCCCAGCAGGCCCGCTGGCCCAAGCCTAAACCCAGGCACAGCGCCGCTGCCAGCATGCCTAGCCCCAAGCCAAACTTACCCTCTGCTCCCAGCCAAGCCCAGGCATTTTCAGGGCCATAGCTTAGCGTGGCCGACAGGCTGCTGGCCAGCACCGCCAGCACCGCTACAACGACCAAAGCCACGCAGCGCTTGCGCCAGCCAGGCACCACAGCGTAGGCCAGCAGGCACGGCGCCAGCAGGCCCAGCGCTACGCACAGCAGCACGCCGATGGGGGCAATGGGTTGCAACTCTACTGCACGTACTGGCAGCCAGTCTAAAAATGGCGAGCCCGCCAAGGCTTCGGCCAAGGTCGTTTCCAGTCTTTCAAACACTTGGCCCAAGCCCAGCGGCACAGCAGGCGGAAACAACAGTGCCAACGGCCAGGTGGCCAGTAGCACCAAGCTGTTGCGGGCTGCGGGCGCAAACCAGCGTTTGCGAAACCGGCTCCATTGGTCAATGACACCCAGCGCATCGAGCGCGCTGGCCATCCCAGCCCCCGTTAATGCACCCAGCGTATTAAGCAACCAGTCGGAGAGCGCAGGCACCCGCTGGGGCAGGTAGGTTTGCGCCGCCTCCATGCCCAGCGACAAAGCGCTGGCAGCCACAGTGGCCCACAGCCATGGCGTAGGGGCTAGCGTGGTGCGCAGTAACGTCAATGCCAACAAAAACCCCAGCGGCGCGTAGCCCAGTGCGTTGGCAAATGTGTCAAACTGGCTCCAGTAGCGCGGCCATGGCGCGCCTAAAAACTCAAACACGCCCAAACCTTGGTCACGCCATTGGGTAAAAGGGTACAAACTGGCGTAAATGACCAGCGCTGCGTACAACGCCACCAGCACCGTAGCCGCACTGCGATGTGGTTGCATGCGCGTAAGACCTGTAGAGCGTAGGCTGCGTGGTGACATGAAATTAAGTCTAAAGCGCAAGCTCGCCTACTAGCCTTTAAAACGGCTTTACCACCACCAAAATTACCGCTGCTGTTAGCAGCAGTACAGGCGCTTCGTTAAACCAGCGGTACCACACATGGCTGCGGGTGTTGGTGTTCTTTTCAAACTTGCGCAGCAGCACACTGCAGCCGTGGTGGTAGCCCAGGGCCAGCACCACCACCACCAGCTTGGCATGCATCCAGCCATTGCCCGGCCCCCGGCCTATGCCGTAGCCCAGCCACAGCCACAGCCCCAGTGCCAAGGCGGGCAGCGCCAGCAAGTTGGTAAAGCGCAACAGCTTGCGGGCCATGAGCAGCAGGCGCAACCGCTCGTTAGGTACGTTGTTGCTGATGTCGGCCTGCACCAAGGCCAAGTTGACAAAGATGCGCGGCAGGTAAAACAGGCCAGCAAACCAACTGGTAACGAAAATAATGTGAAAGGCTTTGATCCAGAGCATGGGCCAAGTGTATGCCACCTGTGCGTCGGGGGCAAAACCCCCAGCAGCGCTGGAGGCAAAAACCTCAGCAGCGCTGGAGGCAAAAAAAAGCCCCAGCAGAGCTGGGGCGGGAAATGCCTTTTTTGTTGTCACACATGGAGGCACCCGCTCAGGGAGGAAAAGCGGGAAGTGGCAAACCACTCACTATGTAATATAACAAACACGCTGGCGAATTACAAGGCAGCAAATTGTTAAATTTCGCTAGCAGGTAGCACCAATTGTTATAGAGTCCCGCGCGTGACATTAAGACACGCTTAGGGCTCTGAACGGCCACCCAGCAAGCGCTTACGGCACAATAGCCGCATGATCTACGCGCCCTATCCTCACAGCCGCCCGCGCCGCCTGCGCCGCGACGAATTCACCCGTGCCATGGTGCGCGAGCATCGCCTGCATGCATCCGATCTGATACTTCCCGTCTTTGTGCTGGCGGGCCGTGACCAGACTCAGGAGATTCGCTCGATGCCCGGCGTGATGC
>JAYSRE010000207.1:0-21627 GCA_043721235.1 Polaromonas sp.
GGCAATCATCTCTAGGCCGTGTTTTTGGCCAATCACACGTTTGTTCAGTGTGTCGGCCAGCTCCAGAACGGCCTGCACTTCGTTCTTTACCATGCGGCCTACGGGGATGCCGGTCCAGTCTGCCACCACCGAGGCTACGGCTTGTTCGTCTACCGAGGCCAGTATCAGCGGTGACTCGCCTTGCAGGGTGGCAATGCTGGCTTGCAGGGTGTGCAGCTCAGCAAGCAGGGCTGCACGGTCTTGGGCAGCAGGGGCAGCTTCTTCTGTGGTATTTTCTGCATCAATAGTATCGGTCGCCCAAGGAATTGCTGGTTCTGTAGCTATAGTATTAATAGTATCTACAGGTTGGCTGCCTTTGCGCAGCAGGGCGCGTAGTTCTAGCAGCCGGTCAACCAAGGCTTTTTCTTCTTTCCAGCGCACGCTCAGTTTGGCTAATTGGGCGTTGGCCTCAAGCAGCATGGCTTGCACGGCGGTTGAGCGCTTGGTTACGTCGATACCAATAGACTCTTCGCGGCCAATAATCTCGCTCTCGGTGGTGAGTGCTTCTATGCGGCGCTGGCAGTCTTCTACCTCGGGCGGTGTGGCGTGCTGCGACACTGCTACGCGGGCGCAGGCGGTGTCTAGCAGGCTAACGGCTTTGTCGGGCAGCTGGCGTGCGGGTATATAGCGGTGCGACAGCTTGACTGCGGCTTCAATGGCCTCGTCTAGTAGCTGCACGCGGTGGTGCTTTTCCAGCACGCTGGCTACACCGCGCAGCATGAGGATGGCTTTGGCTTCGTCGGGCTCGGGCACCTGCACCACCTGAAACCGGCGGGTTAAGGCGGGGTCTTTTTCGATGTATTTTTTGTACTCGGCCCAGGTGGTGGCACCTATAGTGCGCAGGTTGCCGCGGGCCAGGGCGGGCTTGAGCAGGTTGGCTGCGTCGCCCGTGCCGGCTGCGCCGCCAGCGCCTACCAAGGTGTGGATCTCATCGATAAACAAAATAATAGGCGTGGGCGAGCTTTGCACCTCATCAATAACCTGGCGCAGGCGCTGCTCAAACTCGCCTTTCATGCTGGCACCGGCTTGTAGCAGGCCAATGTCCAGGGTCAGCAGTTTCACGTCTTTGAGCTGTGGCGGTACATCGCCCTTGGCCAGGCGCTGGGCAAAGCCTTCTACTACTGCGGTCTTACCTACACCTGCTTCGCCAGTGAGCAGTGGGTTGTTTTGGCGGCGGCGCATCAAAATGTCAATGATTTGGCGAATTTCTTCGTCGCGGCCGGTGATGGGGTCCATCTCGCCTTTTTTGGCTTTCTCGGTCAGGTCTACGGCGAATTTTTTGAGTGCGTCACCTTTTCCCATGGCTGCGGGGGCCATGGCACCGCTGTCTTCACCCGGGGTACCGCTGCCCATGCCGGTGCCGTCTTGGGCGCGCATTTGGGCTTCGGGGGAGGCATCGCAAATTTTGGCAAAGTTTTCGGCCAGGTCTTCGGGTTTGATGCGCTCAAACTGTTTGGACATGCCCAGCAGTGGTGCGCGCAGGTTTTGCGTTTTTAGCATGCCCAATACCAAGTAGCCGGTACGCACCTGGGCTTCGCCAAACTGCAGCGTGGCATAAGTCCAGGCGCGTTCTATGGCATTTTCTATGTGTGGAGAGAAGTCGCTAATAGCCGTGGCACCGCGTGGCAAGCGGTCTAGGGCAGCCGTCATGTCTTTGGCCATTACAGAGGCATCTAGCCCATAGTGTTGCACTATTTTGTGCAAATCAGAGTCTTGCGTTTGCAGCAGCTGGGCAAACCAGTGTTCAAGTTCAACATAAGGGTTACCACGCATTTTGCAAAAAATGGTGGCCCCTTCAATGGCTTTGTAGCCCAAGCTGTTGAGTTTGCCAAACAGTGCCGTGCGGCTAATTTCGCTCATGAGATCTCCATGACTTATGTCTAGCAATAAGACGAACTGGCTCTGCAGAATTCAAAGTCGCTGTGTAATCCGTGCTTACATTTGCAAGCCTGTCGATCAGCTGCTGCTAGCCAGGAATCACTACATCGGTTGCATGCTTGCTGCGCTGGCTCTCACCTACCCAGCTTGTCCAACCTAGATGCGATTTGACCCCTAGGCGCGTGAGGGGAACGGCCTGTTGCTGCAAGATGAGCAACGCATCCCAGTAATATTCGTCACCCAAAAGCTGTTGCATCCAGCGCAGAAGGTGCAAGCGCGCCGAGCCGCCAGGTAAAAACAGTTTGTATTGCGCCAAGCTCAAGGGCCCTAAGTGCACCCTTACCCTGTGCTGCCTGTCCCACACCTTGGTACCCATAACAGCACCTTGGCCTAGCTTGATCGAAACAGTACCATGGCCCAGCCGGGTAGTGTCTTCTGCCAATAGTTGGATCCAATGACCCACCCACTGCTCTAGCTTGACGGGAATGTCGAAATAGCCTGCCAAAACCGACTCTACACTGTTCTTGTTGCGAACCTGGCGGTTGAGCCAGCCGCTAAAATGCAAGCGCGCATCGTCGTGCACTATATCGCGGCCTTGCCTTGCCGCAGTACCTATGCCTGCTAATGCACCTACATGACCCCTAAAGTTGTCTTCGGCGGGCCGGTCTAGCGCCACCGCGGGGCGGGCTTGCGCCCAGGCGCGGTAAAAGTGCAGCGCAAAGCGGTGGCTGAACATGTCTAAAAAAGACAGCCAAGTAGGGTCGTTGCGGTTGCGCGCGCGGTCTTGGATAAAGTCGCTTAGGTGCACGGGCAGCGGGCCATTGGGGCCAATGTAGCGAATAAACTGCTGGCGTATGCGAGGGGGCGAATGGGCTGTTGCAGCCTCAACACGGCTTAGCGCAGCAGGCGCAAAGGCCAGCGAGGGCTCTTGGCCAACCCTAATGGGCTCTGCACTGGGCAACACCGCTTGTCCCCAGCGCGGCAAGGGAAAGGCGCTGGACTCTAAGCGCCGCATCACGGCAAAGTAGTCAAAGTTCCACGCGCCCTCTGTCCATAGCTGCAGCGTAGCGTGTACGCGCTGCGCTGCGCTGCCGTCCGCTGGGCCAGACGAATCTACAGAATCGGCCGCGTCCCGCATTGTGGCTCCCAGCGCATGCTTTCACCTTTATTGGAAAAGGTAAGCACAGTTTCAATAAAGTGGTTCACGTTAACATGGCGACTTAAAAAATGGGACATCACGGCTCCAAAAACAAATGCACTGTGCCCGTGAAAGGCCATTTTTTCAACTTCTAGCGTTACCTCTAGGCCACGACCAAATGCAATAGGACCGGCCATAGGCAAGCGCCTGGCTACAGGCTTGGTACGCACAGACAACAGGCCACCAATTTGCGTTTGGCGCGATTCATCCGCATGCATGGCATACAGGGTAAGCATTTCGCGCAAAGCAGCAGCGGCTTTATCGCCCTGCCCTTCAGACAAAGACAAGTAATTAAGTGCCAAATGGTCTATGACTTTCCAGCCCAAGCCTTTGCTCACCACGGGCGACACCGGGCGCGATGGCCCACGCATCACAACAACACGCTTTACGGGGAATGAATCTGTGCAGTCCAGATCATTGCCACGCCCTAGCTGCATCAGTAAAGGCAAGTCACGGTTGGTACACAGCGCAGTAACAGCCAGCTGGCGTAACGACAGTGCGTAAGGTGCCTGCTGTGGGTCTACCAATTGCATAAACACTTCAGAGCCAATGTGGCTGCTGCGGTGCCCTTGGGTACGCTGCTTTTGCGACTGCATGCGCGGGTCGCGCGTGGTGGTGTAATACGCCGGGTGGGCATGCCGGCTACCGTGAAAAGCGGTGTAAAAAGGCAGAAAGGCCTGCTCTGCAGCAGCGCCCTTAGCATCCGCCTTGCTATGGCCCACCACCTCCGTTAAGGAGTGCACCTCATAGTCTTGCGGGCGTGTACGGTCGGGCACCAGATGAAACTGGCTCACCCCTTCGTTAACAGTCACGCGATCCAGCCGCTTGCTAAAAAGATTGATAGCAGGCACGCAGTGCAGTTGAATATTGTCTGCGCTAACCAGCTTTTCTAGTGCGACATCGCCACGCGAAAAAAGCACAACGATTTCAATTTGGCTCACAGCCATAGTGGCAAATGCAGGAAGTAGCTTTTGAATTCTGGCAAACTGAAAACGTTGGGCAAATGCAAAATACTCTTGCACCAACCTATAACCAGCAAAACCTGTGGATGTGACGGGCAGCAATGCCTCCTTGTCATCAAAACCCACAGTCTGCACCACACTGGCAGGCAAGGTTTGCATGCGCCCTGGCAAAGCGCCACTGGGGCCTAAGGGTTGTACCAAAACACCCAGTGGTTTACCCAGCACACACTCGTGCAGTTGCCAAGCTACGTCCTCTGCACCCCCAAAATGAAATACCAGCTCATCCATTGCAATTTGGTTAAAGGTCAGCCCTGCAGTGGCTTGTAAAACAAAGCGCAAGCCGCCTTTGATGTCGCGTCCGCGCGGGTGATTTTGCAAATTAAGGTCTGGTGCAAAAGTAAAGTACTGGGCACGTTTAACCTCAATAGGCCATAAACGCAGATCTTGCGAAGTACGAAAATCGCAGTAAGTACCTTGCCCTACGGCCTGCCGGGTACGCAGGCCGCTGCCACGCGGCAAGGTGGTGCCATTGGCAAGCGCAGCATCATCAAAATCAGGCAGGAACGCAGCTATCAGCATGGAAGGCGTAGGCGCTAAGTAGTTTGGGTAGACTACGTCTAGCAAATGGCCAGTGAAGCGTGGGAACTCAGCGTCCAGCTTCAAGCCTACACGCGCGGACAAAAATGCAGTAGCCTCTATCAACCGCTCTACATAAGGGTCTGAAATTTCATTACTATCTAGCCCCAGTCTGCCTGCAATTTTAGGGAACGCTTGCGCAAACTCTGACGACGACTCGCGGAAATAACGCAGCTCCGACTCGTATTGCTCAAGTAGTCTAGGGTCCATAGGGTTTTAAGCTCTTTTATTTTGCAATATCGTCGACCACGAACCTACCTTCTTCAAGGTCAACACGGCTGCGCATTAAAAATTCCATGGGCACTGGCTGCGCCCACAGCATACCTTTTATCATTAAACCTACGCGGTTGTGAGAGTCCATTACACGGCCCTCTAAAACCACCTCAACCTCTAAGGTACGCGGCAAAATGCGCGGTTCAAAGCTCAAAATAGACTGGCGCAGTGCTTGCTCCATACCTGATCGCTGCATTGATGATGCAAACTGCCCCGACATGGTTGGCAACCCAAAGTTAATCACTGAGCGCAAAACATTGGGAAACTGTTTGTCATCTAGGGCTGGAAAATACCCAGTAGCATTTAGAAGCCAACCTAAATCTCTCAATACAGCTTGGCGCAGCGCTTGTTTAGTTAACGACTTTTTGTCAGCCGCTTCAACTTGGCTGCTAGGATCATCGTCAATCAGACGGTCGAGCAGTGAGGGCTGAAGCCGTTCCTGCGCTGCGGTGAGATCTGCCATAAACGGGTTAAGTGGGGGTGGCTGATGCAGCAGCAGCGAAGTTAATTTCTCGCACGTCCATGATGGCGTGATCGCCCGCTTCGCTGGTCAATACGCGCTGGCCTAGCCCCGTCCACACTTGCGGACTACGCTCTTGCCACTCGGTTTTGCGCGCCAACTGAATCTCACCGCTGGTATTTTGGTCTGATCCGTCGTAGCGCGTGGGTATAAGCGCCAAAGCTTCGCCTCCGTTTTCAAACTGCAAATGCGCGGGAAGCCATACACAGTCTCTAAGGTCTACGGGGATTTCAATCTTAATGTGGGCAAGCCTGGCAAAAGGTATCCAGTAGTAACGCCCGTTTACATAAGCCTCAAGCACTGGTCCCAAACGCATGTCTGCATCTGCCAGCCATTCAAAGGCTGTGCCGTTTATGGTGCCTTGGCTCACTGGGGCTGCTTCAAATGCTTTTGCACGCAGCTCTTCTGCAGCGTCCATTTCACCGCGCCCTGTGCGCAGCAAAGACTCAATCAAAAGAGCCAGCCATTCGTCGGGCTGTCCAAACACCATAGGCGTACGCTGGCCAGAAAAAACGTCTTTACGCAGGCCTTCACAGCGAATAGCTTCGCCATACATTTGTTTCATAGGTATAGCCAGTGCATCAAGTTCTGCAGCAACAGTCAACTGGTTAAGTGCGCGCTCCCATTGGCCCATAACGCATAAAAGTTGGGCTAAAAATACCCGCAGCTTGGCATCGGCAGGTTTTGCGCGAACCTCATCGCTGAGAGCCTTGAGGGCGCCTGCTGTGTCTGAAGTTTTGAGTAATTCAGAAGAGTTCATCATGCAGCACTGTCCATAGTGTCCGAAAAGCTACGTACCGCACCACGCAGCCCTGTAGAAGTTTGCGGTGCTGATTCGATTTTTATAGTACGAAAAGCGAACTCAATAATTTCTACAGCTACGCCAGTGTGCGCCCCGCCACCAGACAGAAGAGTGAATGTCTTGACACATGCTTTCTTTATTGTGATGGCAAAGGTGGGTTGCAAGTCTTTAGACGCATCACCGCCAGCTTTAAATTTTGACAACTCTACCGTAATGTCGTCGTTGGCACCGAATAATGCCATCAAGCTTGCAGTAGCAGCATCAGTGGCACGCAAGATACGCAATGAAGAGTATTGACGACGCCCTTTACTTTTGGAACTTGTAGAGTCTGTCAGACTTCCACCCGAAAGATAGTAGCCCAGCAGCTCAAGACGCGATTTTTGGTCTATAAAGATCCGGTCTGACTCGCCTTTAACATCGCCCGCCCGCTCGCTTTCAACATGCATCCACAGGTCGTTTTCCTTGCCTACCATTTCAAGGGTGCGCAGGGCCTCTTGCATGTCCAATACGTCAGCTTCAAGGTTCATGATTACTCCTTTATGGTCTACGGTAACTGCTTATTTTTTAGGGAGTGCATCGTCACTCCACTTTAAAATAGAAGCAAAAATTTGGCGCTCTTTGTCAAGCGTGAGCTGGCCTCGCACCCGAATATCGGTGCTGGTGTCGCGTGGGCTAGCGCCGAACAAGCGTGGCTGGCTAAGTGACTGGGCTAGCCCCGCAATAACCACCAAGCGTGAACCATACCGGTCTCGCGCTGCGGGTAATTTGAAAGATTTAATTGCCGGAAACTGCTTTGTGCCACGCTCAAAACGATTGGTCTCACTCAAGTCTTCTGGGTAAATGGGGTAAAGCTGGCCCACGCTGTCTTGCTCAGCAATGATCAAATCTAAAGATTTTCCGCTGGTATTGCGTACGACCAAGTTAGCCGTGTTTTGAGGCGCCAAGGGTTTTACTACCGTGTCTACACTTAGTGCATCGCTGCGTACCACACGGCCACTTGAGCTTACCTCTAAGGTCGCACTGAAACCTTGCAGCTCCATGTCTTTGGCTTGGTCGGTAACGTAAGCCAGCCACTTCCATTGCGCCAAGTCTTGCAATCGCCTTTGCAAGGCTGTTGCGTCGGTGAGCTTTTCAGCATTCGACTGCAAAGCATTGGCCAGCGCGGGCAGGGCTTGCAAGCTGTAAGCGCCTGCCGCCAAGGTGGTAACCTGCACATCAAACGCGCTGTCGGTTACACGCTTTACGGAAGCTGGGTAAGGTAGCCGAATACCGGCTGGCAACGGGTTGTCAGAGCGCACCCTTAAGCCAATAGCTGCCGGCTCAGACAGGGCGGTAACTTTCCAAGTGTTTACCTGGGGCAGAGAAGCCAGCAGCGCAGGTACAGTAAGCCGTGCTGTGCTGGGCCCGACAGTGGCTAACAAGGCTTCAGCCGCTAGGGCAGTACCGTCATTTTTTACAGCTGTAACGCTAACTGACTGGCCCAGTTCTAGCCCGTCAAGCCAACCACTTTTAAGTGTGAGCGAGCCGCCCACTCGCTGCGCTAGCCAAGTAGGCCGACTGGCAGCTGAGGGTTTTTGGTTTGAAAAAATCTTGTAATCTAAATCTCCCTCGGCCACCGGAGAAGGTAGCTCTCTGTTTGGGAAGAGTTGCTGTAGCTCTTCAATCACAGGTGGGTAGGCACTTAAGACACCTTGGTAAAGCTCTCTCCAAGTTTCTGGTTTTTTCTTAAAAGCATCTGCTACAGCCCACGTTAGCAGGCCGTGCGGCAGTGCATCACGCTGCTTGCGCGGAAGGCGCAGTTCAGGTGAAACTTGGTGGCTCTCTGATGCAAAGAAAGCAATATATTGGGCTTTATTTGTAGTGTCTTTGGGCGCTGCAATGTCGAAGCTTTTACCCAAAATACTGAGCTTAATTTTACTGGCTTTGTTTAAAACCAGGTCTGTCAAAGTTAAACCCCGAAAACGTATATCTTCATTCAGTAGTGTGCTGTTTGCGCTAACGCCTCGGGTCATTGATGCGGCCGAGCAGGTGTCAAACAAAGACCACACAAACACGTTTTTAGCTAAGAACGCCTTGATCCAGCGGCCAAAGTCTGTGTCCTTAATCTGTCCGTCTAAAGTGGCCTCTTTTCCTGCAGTGGTGGTGCGCGCATCTCGGGCCAAGAATATTTCAGCCAGGTCGTCGGGTTCCTGGTAGGTTTTAGCGCTGTCATTAAGCCGGGTTCCATGTCCCGAAAAGTACAGCACCACAGTATCACCAGACTGCGAATCTTTAAGCATGCGGGCTAAGGCTTCGTGGATGCGCGTTGCATCTGGCATGGCGGCACCGGGTACACCATCAGCAAGTGTGATGATGTCGCTGGCCTTGAATCCTTGGGCTAACAAGGTATCACGCATCAAAATAACATCGTTGCGCGGAGCTTGCAGCCACAGCGACTGAGCTTGGTTCACCAGCTCAGAAACGCCGACCAGAAGTGCACGCTGGGCAGCTGCTGCCTCAAACGTCCATAAAGAAACTGACCATACCAGCCATGCACAAGCATGTCGTAAAAACACAGACATGGGCAGCTTGACCGACAGCATGGTAGCGTGCCTCTTCTATGGCTGGCCAAGCTGGTTAACCAACTTTGACTGCCCCAAAGCGGCTTTGCTGGCCACTGCGTCTTTTGCCCTGAGTGTGTAGACTCCCTGCGCGTCGGGGCCTGCCACGATTTCAGTTCCACTGGAGCGCATCAGATCGGTCACATCACTTAGGGTAGCCTGCGCATTGATTTTCACCTTAAAGTCGCCTGTTTCTGAAGCGACCACAGGTACTGATCGAAAACTAACCGCGTCATCAGTAGCTACATTCAAATTCATGCTGGTAACCGTTGACACCATGACATATGCCGCCAGCATAGAAAAAGCGGGACGCACCAGCCAGTCTTTGGCAAACCATGCTTTTACGCGGCTAAGGCCATCGAGCTCTGGCAGGTGGAATTTAGTGGTGTATGCCAACCGGTCGGTGAGCTGGTAGGCAATAAACCGTGCCACAGCGCCCCGGTACGCAGCTTGGTACTTAGACCGCTCGTCATTCAAGCCCAGAGGGGTGCCCGTCAGCACCAAGTGCTGGGATGCCACTGTGCGCAAGGCAATGCAGCCTGGCTCAGGTGGAATGGTGCTTTTGGTTGCATCTTGGTGCTCTTTGGCTACCGCGCGAATGGCCTCTAGCCGCGCTGGGGATAGCTCGCCTACGACTTTTGCCTGGGTTGAAGGGGAATTTTTAAGGGCCACAGGGTTCCAAGTTTGAACCACTCCAAACATGGGCTCAAAAGGGTCGTCTTCTGGCTCTAGCAGCACATCAAAATCGCAGGCCCAGCTTGTTTCACACGCAGTAAACCAACCGTTCCATTGCTGGCCTTGTACAAAAGTATCTAGCAGTACGCCTACAAAAAAGCCGTTACTGGCCACTTGTACCAGCCTGCCTGGGCGCCATTCAGGCGTAAATGCTTTGGCGGCAACGGCTGCTCTGCGCTGAACCAGCTCTGTTAGAGGGTGAAGCAGCTCTGCAGTGTGGCTGCTGTTTGGCTTCTCATAAGCACCGGTTTGTGAACCAGCGTCCTCTGAGAGACTGGATTTATCAGTATCTAGCGCTGCCTCTACAAGTTCTAACGGGGGCCAGAGATCGTTCGGGTACACATTTTTCCTAGGTTGCTTGAACGTAAGACGCTTGAGCACCTAAGATTTTGAAGACGGAATAGATCGCTTTCATGTTTTCTGCATGAATCGGAATGCCTAGAGTTTTTTCTATCCAAGCCCCCAAAAGGGTTTTTGCGTAGTCGCTGGTAAGTCCCTGCCTTTTATGCACCAAGCCGAGCCGACCTGCGCGGTAATGGTAGGAGGTAATTGCATGGCGAGAGGCTACGCCAGATAAACCGCCTTCTGCCTCCTTGCCAAAACCCTCACACAGCAAAATGCGCTCTGGTGGCTCAAGCTGGTCTATAAAAGAAGCTGCCGCTTGGGCTACTTTGTTTTGGTTCAGGCCAAACTCACTCAAACATGTATCAATATCATCCTCTGCGCTAATTTGCTCTTCCAGCTGGCTTTCGGTAATTTGATCGCCAATGGACAGCTTTCTTCTAAAAGAACTGGCGCGGGTGCAATCGATTAAATAGCGGCGAAAGTAGGCGCACAGGGCGTAAGAGCTTGATGGGGCGCTATGCCCATCATCTTCGCTGTCGGTATTTGTAAGATTTTTCTGTAACGCGTCTTTGCCGCGCTCTTGCAACCTCAGTACTTTGCAATAAATGAACTGGGCAATCAGCTCTTGCCGACCTTCTCCGAGTATTTGTAACTCAGGAGGGTTACAGCGCTGCAGTGCACGGCTGACAATACTGTACATCTGGCCAATTTCAGACGCTGAGAGCCCTTGCCTGCGTTTCCATAAAGCGACTAAATGCGCACTTTCGGTGCTGTCCAGTGTTTCGCGCATCCCCTGCCCGATGGGTGGGTCTGCCTCTTTGAGGTATCTCATAGCTTCTCGATGGGTTAGATAATTTTTTATTCAAATCAATAACTTATTGCTATTTGCCAGCCCACTTAGCGCGCCTTTGAGAAGGGCTGCACCAGCGCAACACGACAACCTGAACCCAACTTTTTTAATTTTTAGTCACTACCAAATTTACATCTGATCAACATAGTTTTGCATAGATGTTATGGTACGTGCCAAAACGAGTCTAGAATCATTCCAAATGTAACGCCTCGTAAAATTCGCTCCAAGCACAATGCATGCTTATGGCTGACTGTAGCACCCAGTGTTTTGCTGTTGACTTTCGTATACTATTAATTTAATAGCTAACTATTCAGCATTTTCTTGGGCGTAACAACTAAATCGCTTAAAAATTGCTCTAGAAAGCAAAAAACCTGCAAGCGGTGAACTTGCAGGTTTAGATGCAGGCTAGCTATTTATACTTAAATAGCCCCGCTTTGAAAAGTTACCAAAGTCACAGTTAATCGTCTTCAGCGCAAAAATCTGCCGACGGTACGAGGCACTGGCTTAGCTCTACCGCAGCTCCAGCGCCACGTGTTTTACCTGCAAGCAGACTGGACGCAGCCACCTTGAGCCCACGCGGCAGCAGTACCCACAATTGACCGCGCTCTTTCATGCGCCTGGCTTGGGTGGCCGCTTGTGGGCCATCGCCGAAGAAATAGTCCGCCCTGACTGCACCGCGAATAGCGCCACCTGTGTCTTGCGCAATCATCAAGCGCCGCACTGGAGAGCCGTTGATCGGGTCACGGGTTGACATAAATACCGGGTAACCCAGCGGAGTGCTACGCGGATCTACCGCGATGGAGCGACCGGGAGAAAGAGGTACCCCCAAAGCGCCTACTGGGCCGCCCGACTTGCCGGTACTTTCTCTAAAAAATACATAACTTGGGTCTTTGATGCCGCTGCCGGCTGGAGCCCGTGCAGGGGCTTTTTGGCCAGGCACCAAGACGGCCCCCGTGGCGGCAGGTTTGGCCAGTTTGAAGCCTCGGGTGCGCACAGCACCATCGTCTTCATCCGTGTCGGCATCTAGTTCCACAGAGAGACCACGCGTCTTGGTGGCGGACTTGCCGTCACTTGATTTTGCCAATGTAGGACGAAATGGATGGCCATTTTGTTCGGCGTAGGCCACACGCATGACTTCACCACCCTCTTGCATCCGAATACGGCCCGAGCCTTGCACTTGCATTTCGTACAACGCGTTGGCATTGTCCACGAAAGCCAGTACCTTGGCGTTAGGCGCGCCCAGTGTTTCAATTTCTTCACGCGTGTAGTAGGCCACCAGTTGCTTACCATTGGCACGCAGGCGTACTTTGCGGTCTAGGGTGTCTAATACCAAATTATCCATCTCGATCACGAACAGCCCAGGGCCACCTATGTCTTTGGTGGTGAGGTTGCTTTGCAACACCACATTACGCCCCTCCACACGAGCCGCCAGCGTGCCCGTGCGTTGTGAAGCAGCCAGTTTGCGTGCGTCAAGGTACAGCATGTCCTCTGGCTGACCGTAAACCGGGTAAATGTAGGGTGCCCCATAGCGGCGGCTGCCTTTGATTTCAGGCTCAAAATAGCCTGTCACTACGCCGTCTATCTTGCGGTCGTCATCTTGAATTTGGTAGACAGCAAACTCTTTTTCATAAAAATTGCGAAGCACACCTGTGCTATTTCCGTCTAAGCTGCGCGCCCGCGTGCACAAGTCCCGCCACTCTGTGGCCCTGGCAGACAACACTTTGCAGCTTTCTAAAAACGCAGGCCAACCCTCGACTAAGTTGTCTGTCGTCCAGCCAGGTACTTTGTCAAAGCCTGTGGAAGAGTATTTGGCCAATTGGGTGGAAAAGTTGGCAGTGTCACCGGCTGTGCCACCTGCTGAAGCGGCCGCAACTTGGGTTGCACCGGCGCCGGGCGCTGGGGTTGCCTTGACCACGCTAGGAGGTGCCTCCCCAGGAATTTGTATGGTTTGCTTGGTTGCAGAGCAACCCACCAGCAAAGTGAGCGCAACACTCGGCCAAAAGATGCGGTTTAATTGAGTGGTATTCATGTTCGACTCCTTCGGAGAATTAACACCATAAAAAGGTGTAGATACTCACTAAACGATTACTTTTCCGTAATTTTGAAACTAATTGCACCATAGGGGTCTGCACAGGGTGCGACAGCCTCGCATGGAGCGGTTCCCAGCAATATCGGGGGGCCGTTGCCACGCCCAGCCTCTAGTGCGGCCAAAATTTTGACGGGAAACTGCCCAAAAACACCGTCGTACTGAATTCCTGTGGCTTTAATGTCGCGTTCGCGCTCACTTACCAGCACTACGAACTCATCAACCCCAGCTGGTCCACCTGCGTCCATGGCCCAAGAAGGCCTGGGAAGTGACAGCGTAGCACCCGCTTCGATGCGATTGCGCTTGTCTAAGGCGTTGGGGAACAGTAAATACATTTCACTGTTAGACGACAAATAGTACACATAAACAAAGCCCGCTTTGCTACTTTTCACTTGAAACTCAAGCTTGTCTTTGCCAATCAACACTTCTGCCTTGACAGGCTTGGCCACTACTTCATAGCTTGGGTTCACGCCCAGCAAAAGATCGTTGAGTGACTGGCTCAAGCTAAAAGATTTGGCAACAGGCGCCGCAATGGGCGCGGTGGCTGCGGGTGCAACTTGGGCAGGTGTAACGCCTTGGGTACCAGTGGCATTGCCGCTGGGCTTGCCTGCGCCAACAATTTGACCCGCTGGCCCAGTATTTTGTATCCACCACACCCCGCCCGCAGCTAACAAAAGGGTTACCACTACAGCGCCAACTAGCACCGTTTTAGTGCTCTTTTTTTGGCCTGTGGTTTTGGTGCCCTCTGCAGCCTGCATGTTAGTAGGAACGATTTTCGAGGCAGCATCTGCGTTTTTAACCGAGGGAGAGCGACCACTTGAGGCTAGCGTCACGCCCTCGTCTAAACTAGGCAATCCCAATGCCAAACGAAATTGTGCCATTGACTGCGGCCTTGACTCAGGCCGCACACCCAAACCCGCATCAATACCCGACAACACTTGGTTGCTAAACCTCTGCAGTAAAACCGCATCTCCCGCAAGCGGAACATACCGGTCATTGAGCAAGCGCGCCACTGAAGGCGGGGGTGAACGCCCAGTTACGGCGACATGCATTACCGCAGACAAGGCGTATACGTCTGTCCAGGCACCTTGCGTCATCTCGGGAGTTTCAGAATACTGTTCAATAGGCGCGTAGCCTGGCTTCAAAATAACCGTAATCGCTTGTGTCACATTGGTAATCACACGCCGAGCAGCACCAAAATCTAAAACCACCGGTAGCCCGTTAGATTCCAGCAACATGATGTTGTCGGGCGCGATATCGCGGTGGTAGCAGTTGGCTCGATGCATAACTGCCAGCGCTTGGGTAACGCCGTCAATAATGTCCAGCAGCCAAGGCTGCTTGACCTGCGTTTGCGTGTCTGCCAATGCTTGCTTCAAGGTGTCGCCCTTATAGCAGGGCATCACCATATAGGTAGTTCCGCGTTCTTGCCAAAACCTGTAAACTTTCAATAGAGAAGGATGGTCAAACTGGGCAAGCAGGCGCGCTTCGTTGATAAAGCTGCGCATACCGACATCAAATGTCTCTTGATGTCGCTGCGAGATAGGCACTACGCTGCCATCGGCGCGCCTGTTGGCCAGCGCCGTAGGCATATATTCTTTGATAGCCACTACCCGTTCCAGGGTGTGATCCCAAGCCTCATACACCACACCAAAGCCGCCCTGCCCGATGATGCGCGTAACCTCAAACTCCGCTACACGTGTACCCATGGGCAGTAAATTGGCATCGCTGGACTCTTCGGATGCATTGGACTGTGGTGTAAATTTACCCGGCCGCGTTGTAGGAAACTGGGTTGCCAACGTGCTCGCTGCGCTGCTCGCTAGGACTTTTTTTAGCGGGTTGGCCACTATCACCGTCGCACCGTCCTCATTTGACTCCAGCGGTAGGCTTGGTGGTTTAGAAGAAATAATACGGGTCGCATCATCGCTAGGTTCAGCCGCGCTGACCACCGCAGTTTTGTCAGAACCAGCAGATGAATCAGAGGGTGAATTTGCCGTCATAGTTAAAATAGATTACACAGCAATTACGCAGCGATTGCGTCTGGATAGCCAAATAAAAACTCGAACTCCGCTTTACAAGGTAACCCGTTGCACAGATGGGCAAGCGTCGGTTGCGCAGTGATATTGGTCGTCCATAAAGTCTGTCCAGGCGAAAGCATCGGCAAAATATCGGGCGCTGTTTCGTCCATGGAAGCTGGTTCACTAAAAATTGAATGTAACCCGGTATCAAATTGTGCAGCGTCTTGGTCAGTATCGAGAGCCGTTAATGCAGCGTTTGCACTGCGCTGCCACCAGCTTAGCATCAGCCTGGGATCGGGGACAGATACGCTAACTTCAATGCTGGCTGATAAAGGCGTTGCCAAGGTCAATGGAAAATACCTGCCTACGGAGTCTACCGAAGGCATCAAAACGCCTATCCAAGGGTGTGGATTAACAATACCCTCAGACAAAACAAAGTACCACAGTGGTGCCTCTAAATAGCGGGGAGTCCAGTCTTCGCGGTGCTGGCGTAATTGCAGCATTTCTCGCTGCAGCCAAGCGTCCCATATTTCCAAAAACTCCGGCGCTAATCTTCTTTGTGCAAAATCCCCATTACCTGGCAATTTGCCAAACCAAGCAGGTAGGTTAGCACTCAGTTGCGGCTCAGTCAACAAGTCCATCAGAGGCCTTCAGGGCAGGAAAACTCCATCAACTCACGCACGCGCAAAGGGCTCTGCACGCTGTTGGTGGTTACTTCAAAGCGCGTTTTTCTGTTTTCAATATTGAAGGTCACAAAAAACTTCTCGGGCACGCCTGCATTTTCTAGCTGGGCTTTTTCCAATAGCCTGAACAAAGCCCATGGGCCATCTGCAACCAGACCCGACGCACCCGCAGCCGAAGGAGGGGTGAGTTGAACGCGCACTTGGTTAGTACCTTTAGATCCCGGCCATTGCACAGCCATAGGTGAAATGGGCCCATGGGCATACTTGACCAGCTGCCCATCAACATCTAAAACAAATTGCGTGATCGAGGCATCCATCTCCGCCACTTTAAAGTCCAGTCGAATCGAGGGTGTTTTTCCGCTGCGAAAAAATATATCCCTAATACGTGCGGCACGCTCAAACTGCGCCAAAGCAGCGGCTGAAGTATTAGCCTCACCGACAACCGGCTTGTACTTCCAGGGCTTGGAGCTGGTGTCTACAAGATTTACAAGATGCTTTTGGAAAAACTCATCCATTAAGCCGCCAGAACCGAAAAATTGAGCAAAATCATCAGGCAGCGCATCACGCGTGCTGTTTGGCGATAGCGGGTACTTGCCTGCAATGGCCCGAGTACAAAATTCTGCAACAGGTTTGAGCTCTTGGCTGAGCACTCCCCGCGTAGAACCGAGTGCTATGACCGCACCCGATTGGCTCAATGCCTCGACCATAGAGCGCATAGGTTCAGGCAAGCGTCCAGCATCGGCTTTTAGCTTGCCAGCAATATCACCCGGCGGCATGGGCGAGCGTGATTTTGCAGCGGTGTCCACTGCCGTAAGATACACATAAACATCATTAAACAGCTTTAGAGTTTCGTCAATAGGTGCAGGCTGGTTAGGCGCAGGCGCAGTGACCTGGCGACGCAAAGTTTCAAAGTGATCATCCACAATGCTTTCAATACGCTTGCCAGCGTCTGCGCTTTTAGCTACGGGGTCTGCGACAATCAAATCTTCAAGGGTTTTTCGTGCACTGCGCACAGATTCAGTCGCTTTGTTAACTACATTTTTGGCGGTGTTGTCTGCTGCTATCAGCGTGGTCTCACGTACCACTGCACGCAAAAAATTAACGTGCGGCGAGGTGTTGCTTGACAATATCCTTGCCATTTGAATATTTTTATCTAAATTGGTGCTGCGCTGTAACCGCACATCTAACAGCAGCGCATCCCACTCTTTAACGTAGTTTTCAAGGTATATGCGCCGCACACGGTCAGTTAAAGCCCCCAGTCCAGCCGCATCGCGGGCTTTGTTTGCAGCAGATCGCTCTAAGCCCAAGACCCAGGGCTCTTCTATGGCCATCAGCCCAGTAAGCTGAACTACCTCGGCTTGAAACCGCTTGTGGTAACCATTGAAAGTAAACATGCCCGGTACGCCCTGGGTTAAGGGTTTACCGCTTGCACGTTCAAGCACTAACGGAGCACTAGGGCCGGCAGCATTGGCCACGGTGAATGCAGGAATGTCTGCGCTGGAGCGCATGCGTTTTAAACGGCTGAAAATACGCTGCTCTAGTGGATAACTAGACAGCATAGCGCGCACACTGCCGACCAAATTATCGTCCTTAGGCAAAGGCGAACGTAGGGCACCTTGCGCTAACAACGCATCAAGCTGGTCTTCTAAAGTCTTTCGCTGCTCTTCCGTAATGCCTCGGTCAAGGCTGCGTGTCCAATCTAGGGTAATCCACGCCTTCAATGCGTCCGCATCAAAATTTTCAGGCTCGTACACCATGATGTAGCTTTTAAGTGCTTCATAGGCAAACTCCAGATTGTCTTTCTGTGCACCGCGTAGCTGGTCTTCCAATCTGCGGGAGATTTGGGGTAGAAATACATCGCTCAGCGCGCGTTGGTGTGCCACGAAAGCAGCCCCATTAATTTTGTCACCTTGGTACAAGCCCAAGCCCATCATTTTGGGCGGGGAACCATCACCTATGGCGGGCGTGATCCACATGTCGCGTAAGCCCTGCAGCACAGGAGCCACCTGCACAGGGTTTTGCATGCTGGCTGGCATGGCGGCCAAGCCTTGGCGGGCAGGCTCAACTTGCGCCTCTACACTTTTAAGGTAGTCCAGGTTGCGCACAGTGCTCCATGTCCAGCCCCCAAGCAGCACCAGCGTGAGTAAACCCATAGCGCCAAACGCAGACAAGCGCGCGATGTGACGCCGCCTTTCCCAGCGAAGATCAGCGCTGGCCAAGCGTTGTTCAGGAAATACCACTTGCTGCAGCAACGAAGTTAGAAAATAGCTGCGTGCACTGCCTTTCATGGGCGGAAGTAAGTTATTTTGCAGCCCAAATCCTCGGGCTAAATTGCCCATCATGCGGTCAATTGGGCTGCCCTCTTGGGTGCCACTGGTGAAATATACGCCGCGCACCCAAGGTGGCTGGGTAAACCGAGAGCCTGTAAGCACCTGGTCCATAAACTCTGTAACCATGGGGCCAACAGATGCAAACTGCATAGGGAAACCGAAAATAGCGGCGCGCCGGGTACTGTCGGTCTCCTGCTGCATGCGCTCTACCAGCGCAGCATCCAGCCGCTGGGATAAAAGCCCAAACTCTTTGTCTAGTGCTTTACCCAGCGCAGCACTTTCAACACCACTTTCTAAGGGCAGTGTAAAACCCCATACTTGGGCGCGTTGCTCTTTACCCAGGTTGGAAAAATACTCGTTAAAGCCGTGCAATAGGTCACTCTTGGTTACCAGTATATAAACCGGCAGGCGCGTGGCCAGCGTGGTGTCCAGCTCCATAAGCCGTGCACGAATAGCCGCAGCTAATGTGCTGCGTGCCTGGGCACCTTGGCTTAGCAAATCGGCCACGCTGATGGTTAAAAATACGCCATTGAGCGGTCGACGGGGGCGAGATTTTTTAAGCAACTTAAGAAATCCCTCCCATGCAGTTTTGTCTTCCGACTGGTGGCTGTCTTGTGTGGTGTATCTGCCAGCAGTGTCAATCAGCACCGCCTCATCGGTAAACCACCAATCGCAATTGCGTGTACCGCCTACGCCTGCAATGGCACCAGGCCCAAATTTATCTGCCAGAGGAAAGGACAAGCCAGAGTTGACCAAGGCGGTCGTTTTACCGGCTCCGGGTGCGCCTATAAAAACATACCAAGGCAGCTCATACAGGTAGCTGCCGCTTGAAAGTGAAATCCAATCTCGCCAGCCAGGTTTTTTTCCTGCGGCATGCAATCGCATTTTGCGCAAAGATGCCACGGCCTCTGAAAACCGGGTGTTAAGGATTTTTTCCTCAGCACTCTGAGGCTCTTTGGCATCGGCCTTGGCGGCAGGCGCACGCATTAAGCCATCGGTAAGGTGCTGGCTTGCGCGCCGGGCGCGCCAACGGGTTAGAAAAATACGCAGAACCACCAACACCACCACCACCGCAATACATATTGCACGCGCCAACTCTGACACCAATGGCGTAAATGCGCCAATAGCCACCAAAGGTCCAACCCACCAAATCAAAATGCCCACCACTAATAACGCCAGTGCCGTAAGAAGCAAAGGGTGAAACAAAAAGGCAAATATTTTTTTAATCATTTTTTCACCTCGGCTGTTGGGCCCGTACTTTGGTTTTGGTCTGGCACCAAAATGACATCGACCCGTCTGTTGCGCGCGCGGTTATCAGCGCTGTCGTTAGGCGCAACAGGCTCTGCGTCTGCTTTACCTACCGCCCGCATGCGACCCTCAGTTACTTGGGCCAACAATGCCGAGCGAACACCCTCAGCACGCGCCGTAGACAAATGCCAATTTGAAGGGAATCTCAGTGAGCGAATCGGCTGATTGTCTGAATGACCAACCACCTGCACATCACCCTTGACTTGCGCCAACGCTTGGCCTATTCGCGTCAGCACAGGCAATGACTGTGCATTAGGCTCTGCCTTGCCCGAGCCAAAAAAACTGTCGCCCTTTAAACGAATGATGCTGCGGTCAGATTCCTCTAAAACTGTCAGCAGCCCCTCCTTGATCTCAGGCTGCAGAAAAACAGCCAAGCGAGGATTTTTAGCTGGAGTAGGTACTGTGGCGACTATCTGCACGTTGGGCACCCGCAGGCTGCTCACAGCCGTGAACGTGGTGTCTGACCTGTAGTTCAGGCTCATGCGAAATGCTAAATACACCAAAGCGAGAACCAATGCCAGTAACACCCCCGCAACCCACAAAGGCACTCCGTCTGCAAGCCCAGTTTTTCCTGCCACTTGGCCACGCCAATGGGGTGACAAAGCAGGCTCGGCAGGTACGCGGTCCTTGCGCACCAATTCAGACAGGCGCTGGCGCACAGAGTCCAACTGGGCGCGCCCATTGTCGATCACGCGGTAGCGCCCCTCAAAGCCCAATGCAAGTACACAGTACATTAGCTCTAGTAAGTTGCGATTGCCCACTGCATCTTGTGACAGCTTTGCCAAGAGCTGGAATACTTTTTCGCCACCCCATGTTTCGTTGTGAAACTGCACCAAAAGGCTCTGCTTGTTCCAAGATGCCTGCGCGCCCCAAGGTGTGTTGGCAACAGCCTCGTCCAAGGCGGTGCACAGAATGTAACGTGCAGCCACCACATGGCCGTTGGGCGTACCCGCGCTTTGTGCACTTGCCTCAAATTGCCCCACAGCCTGCGCTAAAGAACTGCGCAAGCCCGCAATATCAGGCGCTTGCCGCACCATGCGCAGGTTTGAGATAAGCCCCAGCAAAGTGCTGGCAGACGACACCAATGGGTTAAGCACCCCTAAGGATGCCATGTCCATAGGCGCAGCCTCTTCTGCACGCACAGAGGCAGGCGGCGTATAAGCTGGGTAAGCACCCGTGCCGCCTGGCGTGCGCGGCTTGGGTTTGATGATGGTGCGCTCTGATTCAAACGCTGCAAACGGATCTGGTGAGCTCATGGTATGCAGCCTTTGAAAGTGGTACCTGTTTATTTACTGCGGCATCAAGAACGGATAGCCCAAAATTCCAGCTCTAGCCCTGGAAATTCGCCCGCTATGTGCATTGCTACGCCACCCGATTGCTCCAACTGGCGCCATAAATCGCTATTGCGTGTTTCCAACTCAAAATAGCTAGCCCCTGTGTGAAACGGAATTTGGCGTGGTGCGACCGGCAAAGGCAGCAATGTCACACCAGGCAATTGCAAATTGACCAAGTCACGTATGCGCTCCACAGGCCCGATCTTGACCTGGGTAGGGAAGCGTGAACGTAAAGCTTCGCCAGGCATCGTAGACATCACGGCCAACACAAAACTTGCATTACGCTGCAGCTCCACATCGCTTATCACGGCTACCCGTACGCCATGTTTACGGTCATGCAGCTCTATGCGAATGGCAGACTGCTCCAACACCATCGAGAGACTTTTGCGCAAATCGTCCATCACAGGCTGGAAAGTTAGGGCCAAATCGTCATGAATATAGGGCCCAAAACGCACGCCACGCCGTGTCTCGCGGAAGATAGCCAAGTCCCCAGACAGTGAGAGTGCCACTTCATAAAAATGCTCTGGATGCAGTAATACGACGCGCGATAAATGCGATAAAACGGGTTCATTGCGGTTTACCGTTTGCAGCATTAAAAAGTCTGCAATTTCGGACACGCCACCGCTGCCAGTTTGGGTCATACGGCCCGCCAATGCGTCGCCGCGCTGGCGCAGCAAGCCCAATAGCTCTTCAACGTAGGACTTTAAAACCCCGCTGGCTGACACATTGAGCAAAGGCGGGATGTGGCCACCCTGTAGCTGCAGCTGGTTGTCGGCGCGCCGCTCTATGATTTTGCTGATGTTCAGGCTAGTCCAAGCATCGGTAGATTCGCTGGCCCGCATTAACCGCGTGTGCAACTGCCCTAGCTGCAATAAAGCGGTTCGCTCGCCTGCCGTGTTGGAATCAGGCACGTCCATTTCCATTACTTTATGGCGCACCAAATCCTCAAACACTTCAACATCGGCCTCCCGCGCGCCCGCGCGACGCACCGGCAGGGCCAAAATCACATTTTCGTCGCGTGTGTCGGTAGGTA